>JALHOV010000383.1 GCA_022842865.1 Vulcanimicrobiota bacterium
CGGTCCCAATCGAAATAGCATCGGTCCAATCCTTTCTACCAGAGTCTGGCCAAACCTTGCTTCACGAGCCCAGCAAAGTCATCCTCAGAAGCTCTCCAGAGTAAGTGCCAAGATGCTGGCTCGCCGCCAGCCTGAAAGGGTCGGCGGCAACTAGCATGAATCCGCAAGTGTGGCCAGTTACGCCGACCAAGAACGCTTCTACCTCGACCTGGTCGAGTCTGTCCGGCGGGAAGGCGTTGTCTGCGCAGTCACCAGCGGAATGGCTTGCGTTGCCTGGGGGGTTTCACCCGCGACGCAGGATTGGGACATTCTCTTGCAGCCCGATGGCGCGGAGCGCCTGGCATAGCACTTACTGTCCAGTCGATTCGCGGGTTGTGCGCCAAATTTCCGAGGTTCCCTCAGCCCGCCCCTGGATAGCAAATGGCTTCAAGGCGGCTGGACTTGCCACTTTCACTGGCAGGACCTGGCCTTTTTGGATGTGTTTGGTGTACTGCCTCGGCAAGGTCGGCCCTGGCAGGACGGGATAGTGGGCGCCTATGCCTCAGTTACAACCGTGGCCGAGATGAAATGGACGGCGCGGGCCAAATCTGCGCATCATCCACGGCCCGGATTACGACCGCCCTGGTCAGCTGGAACGCCTTCGCAAACGCAGCCTCGGGCGCAAAAGAGTTTGGAAGGTCTGAAGCAGGTGGACCCGAGACTTTAGATATTTCACTGAATCGTAAAGGTGGTCCCCCCTCTAAACTAAACAATTTGGAATGACCACTTCACGCACGCTATTGATCGCCGGACTTCTTGCTACGCTGGCTCTGGCCGCCCCTCGTGAATATCGCCTGGATAAGTCGTTTGATGTGAGCATAGCCCTGGATGGCCAGTTGGCTCCCGTGCGATTGCAGTTTAACAATCAGCCCGTTTTGCTTGTCAGTTCGCAAGAAAAGATGCAAAAAATTCCGCTCGAGACAGTGGCCGATGAACTCAATCCGGCCGCTCGCGGAGCGTTGCTAATTCGGGACTTTGACTTCGACGGCCGTAAGGATCTTGGCGTTCCCTCAGGAGTGGGATATGGAGGAGTCAACATCTTCTACAGTGTTTACCGCTATCAGCCGGCCTCAAAGAGCTTCGTGATTATGGGTGGGAAGGATTTTCCGGTTTGCAACCCGGAATTTTCCGAGAAGTCCCAGATATTGGTGACCAATTCTCGCAGTGGCCCGATGTGGTATGGCCTGGATTATAAGTTTAGACAAGGGAAACCCTGGGTCTACCAGCGGCGCAGCCCCGTGCTCCTCGAAGATCTTTTGGAGGAGCCAGACCTCCTCACTCTCTTTGAAATCTACAGCCCTCAGGGCGAAGTGGTTCAAAGAAGCTTGAGTAGTGACCCTGCTCAGGCCAGGCCGGTGCGTGCTGTGTTGAAGAAGTCCGTTTCCGTCAGCAGAGTAGCTGGCGCCAGAGGCTATTCCGGTCAGCTCAAGGCGGGCCAGAAGGTCACGTTGGATGAAGTCCAGCGATACGGGTCTCATCTGTACGTTCAGGCTCCCTCCGGTTGGATTTTGCTCCCCGATAAGGCGGTCCATCGCTGAACCGCAGCGAGCCCAAAACCTAGCTCCTTCCGGCTCCCAGTTCCTCTTCATGGCCTTTGCGAACTAGTCAGGCGCGGCCCAGGCCAGCGAAGAGCTTCTTGATTGAGCGGACACGCCTGAGCGATAGCATGCCCCAACAACGCCATTTTGGTATCTCGCTCCAGTCGTTCGAGCGTGGTCACGAAGTCTTGGCGGTCAAGCGAGGCGGTATGCAGATTGAGGGAGACGAGCAGTTGCAAAACCACTCCTAAGAGGACCGTAACGCGGGCCCATTTCGGGCCACCTGAATGCTGTTGGAACCATCCTCCTGTAACAGCGCGTAGAGCAGAGCTCTGTAAGCAGTCCAATAGGCATTTTTGTTGGATTCTTTCCTGTTGAGCAAATCCTAGTGGGGTTTAACGGATTCCCACGATCTCGCCTTCGGCAGTGAGGTGGATATTCTCGAAATTGGGCTGGGCGGACAGCCCCGGCATTACCGAGAGATCCCCGGCGATGGGCACCAGGAAGCCGGCGCCGGCCCGCAGCTGCAGTTCCCGAATGGAGAGGGTGAAGTCGCGAGGAACACCGGGGACCTTCCCGTCGTCGCTTAAAGAATATTGGGTTTTGGCCATGCACACGTAGCCCCTGTCCCATCCCCACTGCTGATATTGGGCCAGTTGCGTCTGCGCTTTGGGAGACAACTGGACGTCGGCGGCGCCATAGAGGCCGCAGGCGATGGCCCGGAGTTTTTCCAACAGCGGCTGCTCGGGCTGATATAAGGGCTGAACCTGGGCCGGCGGTCGACTCTGGCGCAGAAAATCGGCGGCCTGCAAAGCCCCGGATCCGCCCTGACCGAAGACGTCGAGACTTAGTGGGGCATGGCCCAGTTCTGCCAGTTGGTCGAGCACTCGCTGGCTTTCGGCCGGGGAGTCCTCGGGGTGGTGATTGAGACAGGCCAGTGCCGGCAAGCCGAAGGCACGCAGTTTCTTGAGGTGGTAGTCCACGTTTTCGACGCCGTGCAGACGCACCCCGGCCAGAGTCAGCACCAGCACCGCCATGTCTGGCCATTGGCCCAACTGGGGGCAAAAGAGATCGAGGAATTTTTCGCCACCCAGGTCGGCCCCAAAGCCCGCTTCTTGCAAAACCAGATCGGCCCCGCGCAAGGCGGCCAAAGTACCCAGCAAGGAACTGGTGCCGTGGGCCAGGTTGGCAAAGGGCCCGCAGTGCATGATAACAGGCGAGCCTTCCAGGGTCTGCACCAGATTGGGCTGCAGAGCGTCGCGCAGCAGCACGGCCATGGCACCGGCCACCTTCAGGTCGGCCGCCGTGACCGATCGACCAGACCGATCGGTGGCTACAATGATCGATTCTAAACGACTGGTGAGGTCTTTCCAGGAGCGAGCCAGGGCCAAAATGGCCATAACTTCACTGGCGGCAGTAATGGCAAAGCTGCTTTCGCGCTCCCCGATCAGGACGCGGCGCAGGCTGCGTTCGTTGAGGTCGAGCACACGCGGCCACTGGATCGAGGCGGGTTCGATGTGCAGAGAGTTGCCTTGCCAGATCGAGTTATCCAGGGCTGCCGCCAGCAGGTTGTGGGCTTGAGTGATGGCGTGCAAGTCGCCAGTAAAGTGCAGATTGATGGAGTTGGCGGGAATGACCTGGGCTCGGCCCCCCCCGGTGGCTCCGCCCTTGCGTCCGAAAACCGGGCCCATCGAGGGTTGGCGCAGGGCCGCGGCCGCCTTTACGCCCAGCTGGCGGAGTGCGTCGACCAATCCGATGGTGACGGTGGTTTTGCCTTCTCCGGCGGGGCTGGGCGACATGGCCGTGACCAGCACCAATTTGCCCTGGCGTCCCGGCCGGTGCACGGCCGGCAGGCTGATCTTGAAGGCTTCGCGACCGTAGGGAATCAGGTCCTGGGAGCAGAGGTCGAGAGACTGAGCGACTTCGAGGAGGTCTTTCATCGAGAGAGTCTAGCTGATCGTCTGGCCTCGGCCTATGATCTGGCTCAGCCCAGCAGAGACCATGGCAGCCTCCTGAAATTCAGGTATGGATAGACTCAAGCTAGGCAGAGGCAGCCAGCCCATAACGGAGCCCACTCCGCCCGAAATCCTTGGCCGGCTAAAGTCGGCTAACATCTGAGAACAGGAGATACCTTGCTCCCTGTAACTGAAGCCACGAAGAGAAACGTCTTTCCATCGGATAACCTTGAGAGTTCGCCGGCCATCCGAAAGTACTCGACCGCCACATACCGCCGGGTTGTCCTTTACCTTTTCCAGTAGTGGATCATCCTTCGCAAGTGGGTCCCAGGGTTTCTGGGCCTTGGCGTTCGGCCAACCATCAAGTGATCCAATCTTACCGAGTAGGCGAGTATAGCGGCTCCCTGTTTTAGCCGAGGCCGGAGTGCCGTGAGCTTCACCCCCCGAGACAACAACTTCACGACCTCCCCGTTTGCTGCGAATTAGTGCAGTTTACCATTCAGGAGCCCTAAGGCCTGGATGTCGAACCGACTTCCAGCTTGTGGGCAGTGGCACAGGAGATAGTAAAGGAACTCGCTAGGCCAGAACTCGAACCGCCAGCATAACCGTAGGAATACTGCTCCCCATTGAAGGGACACGTGGGAAGATCGCTACCCAATTGACCCAATCTCATCGGATATCCATTTTTCTCCTGCTTATATTTTTCCAGAGATTGTGCGACTTTTTTCATATTCTCGCCGCATTTCGCAGCCGTTTTCTCCGGGCTAGGCGTCGTCATTTGGATGGCCAAGTAACCAATCAACACTCCAACCCACGCCCCAATTCCCAAGAGGATCTTACTGATTGTTCTGCTCATCACCCAGAATTCGCTGCGAGTTTTCGACAGACCTGTTGAATTGATGGGAGTCTCGCGGCGATCGCGATGGCTGCCAGGGCCAGGACGCACTGACCGTCGATTCGAGGAGTTTAGCAGTCTCAGATCGCAGGCGACTTGCGGACCTGGGCTTGCCTCCCCAACCAGCCAGTGAGGAAGTCCGCGAAGCCACTCCTGAATCCATGGCCGAGATGTTCGCGCGCCTGCAGGTCTAGAAAGCCAGCTCGATGGTCTCGACAATGGGATTGAGCTTGCGCGCCAGTGGTTCGTTGGAACGAAAGATCAGGCCGGCTTTTTCCAGGCGAATCTTTTCCTTGTCGCTTAAAGCGCTATAACCCTCAGAGTGCATAGCCGAGGCGAAGGTGATGCGAACCTGGCTGAATCGCGAAGCCAGCTTTCCTCCCTGCCAGTCGAGGATGCGGCCGCTTTCGGGTCGCTCGCTCATGGCATGGAAGCGAAAAGAACGCCCGTTGATCTGCTCCAGCCTGGTCAGAGTGGTGCCCAGACGAATGCCCTCGGCGGTGTGCCATTTGCCCATGTAGCCGTGCACGAACATGGAGCGAATCTGACGCCGGTGATTCAGGAACATGGTAATGCGTAAGAAAGGATCCATCGCGAAAATCTCAGCGGTAGGACGTCCCAGGCTCTCGCCTTCCAGGTAGTCGCCCGCCACCATCTTCTTTTCCATCTGAGCCAAGGTCATAGAGGGTCCGTACATGCCGAACCCTCGACCGGGCACAATCAAATACGGATCGCCCTTGGCCCAGGCGACTCCGACCAGCAAAAGCGCGCACAGCAGCTTCTTCACGAGTGCTTCACCAAGGGCAAGCGCGGATCCACATCGTTCCAATGCTCCTTCACCCAGGCATGCTCGGGGTCGTCGGAATTGGCCAATGACTGGGCCGAGCCGGCCAGGAAATTGCAGTAGTAGGTGTGGTAGCCGTGACCGCTGACCACCGGATGATAACCCTCGGGCACCAACACCAGATCGTGGTGGCGTGCCAGACACAGCTCATCCAGCGAGCCATCGCCTGTATAGACGCGCTGATAAGCAATTCCCTGGGGATGGCTCAGCTTGTAAAAGTAAATCTCCTCCAGGTCGGCCTCAAGCAGGTTGCCGTGCTCGTCCACTCGATGCGCATCGTGCTTGTGGGGCGGGTAGCTGGACCAATTGCCCGAGGGCGTATACACCTCCACGCACACCAGCCGGTGACAGGCGGAACCGGGCGGTAGGATCGAGTTGATCTGGCGCGAGGCGTTGCCGCCGCCGCGCAATTCCACCGGACACTGTTCCGGGCGAATGATGGCCAGCGGAAAATCCTGGTCGGTGGGGACCCAGCAGCTGACCACCTCCAGCATTTCACTGACCGCTTCCAGCTCGAACTGCTTGCCACGCGGCAAGTAGAAAGCGTGCGGCATTCCCGAGAAGACATCGGGCCGCTCTCCCAACTCAAAACGCTCGCCTTCCACCGTCAGCACACAACGCCCGCCCAGCACCACGCTAATGTGCTCATGCTCCCCCACCGACCCCTGGTAAGTCTCGCCGGAGAAGAGGCGTAGCGCGGCCAGATTCAGAAACTCCCAGCCGGCCTGGGCGGCGCCCACCTCGGCGAAAACGCCGCTTTGACCGGTGTCCTTCGAGCGAACCAGCAGCTTAGACATCCTTCACTCCAAACCGGCCCATGAACTCCTGGACCTCGGCCAACTTGGGCATAAAATTGGCGCATCCATGCTTGGTGACCACGATGGCGCCGCAAGCGTTGCCCAGTCGCACCGCCCGCTTCCAATCCCAGCCCTGGGAGTAGCCGTAGAGGAAGCCTCCGGCAAAAGCGTCGCCCGCGCCCAGAATGTTCTGCACCTCGACAGGGAAGCCGGGCACGTTCACCACCCGGCCCGTTTTTAGATGCACCTGAGCACCTTCGGAGCCCGTCTTGAGCACCAGGGCCTGCGGGCCCATGGCCAAAACGGTCTTGATGGCGCGCGCACTGTCCCCACCCACGCGCGTATCGGATTCTTGGGAATGCGTGAGCATCATCTGATTCTTATCGACCATCAAAGCTGCGTGCAGCTCGTCTTCGGTGGCGATAACCACGTCCACCAGGCGTAGCGCCGAGCGCACAGCCACGCCAAAAGCGCGCACGTCGTGCCACTGGCCCGGCCGAAAATCCACATCCAACACCACCCTGGCGCCCGCCTGGCGGGCTCGCTCAGCGGCCAACAAAGTAGCGCTCCGGCTGGGCTCCAGGCACAGATTGGTGCCGGCGAACTGAAATACCTGAGTGTCCTGCAATGGCGCCGCCAGCACGTCATCGATGTCCAACTGAATGTCTGCGCAATTGTCCCGGTAAAAAACCAGCGGAAAACGGTCGGGCGGTTCGATACCCAGCACCACCGCGCTACTGCGGGCGGTGGCTTTCTCGGGAATAAAGCGGGTTTCGATGCCTTCTTTGCGCAAAAACTCCAGGATAAAGTCGCCCACCGGGTCCTCGCCCACTGCCGTAAGCAGGGCGGTTTTCAGACCCAAACGTTGCGCCCCCACGCATACATTGGTGGGCGAGCCTCCTACGTAGGCAGCAAAAGAAGTGATTTGCGGAAAGGGGGCGCCGATGTCGTTGGAATACAGGTCCAACGAGCTTCGGCCCATGCAGACGAGTTGGTAGGATTTGGACACCCAGCGGGCTTCGCGCCAAAAGGGCGGGTCCCTCGGCGACCGAAGGCGACCCATGCTTCACTTCCTGCACGGCGACGCCACGCGCCCCCGCACCGCCTGATAGCCAGCATTCACATGCCGCGCATCGGCTGTGGTTTGGCCGGGGGAGAATGGGAGCAGGTCGAGCCTTTACTGGACAAACTGCTGTGGGATCTGCCGGTCTACGTTTACGATCTCAATAAACGAGCAAAACCCGTCTCCCCGGCAGAAACTTAAGATGTCCTAAAGAACCGGTCTTGCCGACCGACAGAAAACCGCTTATCCTGAGAGGAAGCGTCAGTTGAGGAGTAAGCATGTTTCCGATTCAATTTGGTCCACAGCAAGTCTCGTCTCCCTACCAGGGCTATGGCGGATGGGGTGTAGGCACGGGGCAAACTCCTCGACCCGTCGGTTCTCCCTATAATTTGCAGCAGCAGCTTTCCTTTTTGCTGAACTCGCTCCAGAGTTTGCAAAGTGCCTGGACCGGCTTCGTGCAACCCTACCCGCAGCCGCCCATCGCAGTAGGATTACCGCGCCCGCATCCGCCCATCGCGGTAGGCTTGCCACCCCGGCCTGAGCCGCCTATCGCGGTAGGATTACCGCGCCCGCATCCGCCCATCGCGGTAGGCCTGCCACCCCGGCCGGAACCGCCCATTGCGGTTGGTTTGCCGCCGCGACCCGAGCCGCCCATCGCAGTAGGATTGCCGCCTCGGCCCGAGCCCCCCATCGCGGTTGGCCTCCCGCCCCGGCCCGAGCCCCCCATCGCGGTTGGCCTCCCGCCCCGGCCCGAGCCGCCCATCGCGGTA
>JALHOV010000384.1 GCA_022842865.1 Vulcanimicrobiota bacterium
TTGTTGCTGGGGCTTCTTCCGGACGGAGCCGGCGGGTATCTGCCGGATGGCGTGGACCCGAGTCTTTATCAAATCGACCCCGCCCGTACGGATGTGGTTCAACACAGCGAAGTCGATGGGGCAGGGCTGAACCTGAACAATCAGATTCACTTTTACCCGAACGGATTCAGCCTTTCGGGCAATGCCAACGTGGCCGGCACGGGCACCATCGTGGTAGGCAACGGCAAGGATATCCAGATTCAGGGGAATCACACCCTGAACGCCAACCTGATTGCCTTGCGCTGGCCAAGCCAGATGCCATCAAGCGGGAACCCGAGCATTGATATCGGCGGTAACGTCGATATCAACGGCATGATTTTAGCCCATGAGAAGATTTCCGTGTCAGGAAACTTCCGTTTAAAGGGGATGCTGATCGCCTACCATGGCGACCTGGAACTGCAGGGCAATAAACGCATCAGCTACGACGCCGCCGGCTTTGGGCTGCCGGGACTGCAGAGTTGGCAGGCGACCTCGACGCCGCCGAGCGGGCCCGGCACTTTGGGCATTGCACCAGGACAGCCATTGAAAATCCTCAGCTGGCAGCGCCTGTGAGAAGAGCCTTCTCGGTCATGGAAGTGGTGGTCGCGGCGGCCGTTTTTGTCATCAGCGTGCTGGTTCTCTTCGGGATTTTCCCCATCTCGGCCCGAGCGGTGCGTCAGGCGGAGCAACGCCTGATGGCCAGTCACCTGGCGGACAACCGGCTGGCGCTCTGTCGAAGTAGCGCCTTCGCCGACTTGAAGAACCAGTCAGCTCAGTCCAATACCGTCCTCTTTCGACACCAGGATGAAATGGTAACCGAGGAATTCCAGTTGGAGCAGAGAGTTACCGACCTCACCCCGAAGCTCAAAAATATCGAGGTGATCGTAACTTGGGAGAGCGATAGGCGGCATCAAGAGCTGCGATTGGAGACGCAAATTGCCAGTCTCCAGCCGTAAGCGCGCATTCACCCTGGTGGAGTTGTTGATTTCGAGCGTGATCCTCTTGCTGATGCTGGGGGCGTCCTATGAAGCCCTGGTTCTGGCGACCAAGTATCATCAGAAGCTGGCCGACTCCAGTCAGGTGCAACAGGAGACCATGGCCGTTTTGAGCCGTCTGGAGCGCAGCATCAGCGGAGCCTCGGCGGAGTCGCTAGAGGTCGCCGCCGACAACGCATCGATCCGTTTCATCTCGGCTCGAGGCGATGGGGAATTTTACGACCTGGATCCCGCCACAGGTGCGGCCATCTGGCACCGCTGGGTCGGATATTACCTGGACGGGACGACCTTGATTGGAAAGGAAGCCCCTATTGCGGCCAGCACTGCTCTTCCCAGTTTTTTCCCAAGTCTGGCCGATATCCCGAGCGATTCGACGGCCCGAAGGGTGGAACTGAGCAAGCAAGTCCGCAGCGTGTTCTTCGAGGACGGAGCCACCACCATCTCCATCGTGCTGGAAACGCGCAGTCCCGCGCAAAAAAGCAACGGGCTCACCGTTCTCACCCGCGTTCATCTCACTCATTGAACCAAAGAATCCGTTCCACGTCGGAAAGACTCGGGTCACTTCCGCACTCCAGTTCACGGTTCGCCTATACCTGGGTATCGGGTAGGGTTCCCACAATCGGCGCAAAGATGGCGTCCATCTCGAAGCGAATGCCCTGGAATTCAAAGGAATCACCCAGAGTGAGCGCGTGCACGATGCGATAGTTACTATCGACAAGTTCCATCACCTCAAAGGTCTGGTAGGTTCCGTCCACGATCCAATAAAAAGGGACACCGGAGCGAGCATAACGATTGAGCTTGGTCACACGGTCGTAGCCTGGGTTGGAAGGGGAGAGAATCTCCACCAGCAGGATGGGCACACCCTCGATGAACTTCTCCTGAATCGAGTCCCGCGCCCGAACACCCCTACAAGGTCAGGGCCAGCACGTCGCGAGGGGTGTCGATCAGGTCCAGAGAAAAATCCACCCGACTGAAGTCGACCCCAAATTCTTGCTCCAGCCAGACGATCAGTTCCATAGCGTCGAGCGAATCGAGGCGTCCGGAATTGAAGAGCGAGTCTTCCTCACTCAGCAACGACCTCTCGCCGCGCAGGGCCAGGCGCGCCTGAAAGAAATCCAGGATTTTTTGCATGGCCGGGCTTTCGGCGGTCCATCGAGAAAGCCCCGTGCAGTGACCCACTACAACCTGGCACATCCCTTCTGGACGGCTTACCAACGGCATCCTGAGCGACTGGCGCTCGAGGGCCTCAGCTACGCCGAAGTAGCCGCTCGAGCCAGCGCCGTGGCCCAATGGCTGGGCCCGGCAGCGCAACGAGTGGCCGTGCTGGGCAGCCGCTCGACGGCCGCCTGCCTGGGCATCCTGGGCAGTTGCTGGAGTGGCGCCAGCTACTTTCCCCTTCATCCTAACTGGCCCACCCGGCGCCTCAGCGACCTGCTCGAGCAGATCCGACCCGACGCCGTTCTGATCGACGACCGGGGCCAGGGCAAAGTCGAGTCGGGCTGGAGGGTTCTCCACCCCGACCGGCTCGACCCGATTGCTCCCACAGTCCCCCGGACGGTGGAACCGGAAGGGATGGCCTACACGATTTTCACTTCGGGGAGTACGGGCCGACCCAAAGGCGTGTGCGTTTCAGCGCGCGCCGTGCGCCATCTGCTTGAGGCGGCCGCCGCTTGCTTCCCCCTGACCGTCGAAGACCGCTACGCCTGCAACTTCGAATTCAGCTTTGACGCCTCGGTCTTCGACCTGTTTCTCACCTGGAAAGCAGGAGCCAGCCTGCACCTGGTCCCCTCCGCCCAGGCTCTGGCGCCCCATGCGTTCCTGCGCCGGCGCCAGATCAGCGCCACCGTGCTGGCCCCCTCCAGTCTCACCACCATGAACCGACTCAAGCAGCTCCAAGCCGGCAGCCTTCCTGATTTGCGCTGGTCCCTGTTCGGAGCCGAAGCCCTGCTCGAGAGCCAGGCACGGCTCTGGCAGCAAGTCGCCCCCAACAGTCGAGTCATCAGCCTTTACGGACCCACC
This sequence comes from Vulcanimicrobiota bacterium, assembly GCA_022842865.1. Lineage (GTDB taxonomy): Bacteria > Vulcanimicrobiota > Xenobia > Xenobiales > JADMJV01 > JADMJV01. Next base: position 3,033 of record JALHOV010000384.1, read on the forward strand.
GAGAACACCGTGACCAGCATGCTGCAGCCCCTCACACCCGAACCCGCCATCACTCCGGAGCGGCATACCCTGGCCCTTGGCCGACCCCTCCCCGGCGTGAGCGCACTGGTGTTGGACGAACACAACCGACCGGTGCCAGCGAGAACTCACGGACAGTTGGTGCTGCAAGGCCAGCAACTGGCCTCGGGCTATCTGGACGACCCGGACCTCAGCGAGCAGCGCTTTCCGGACCTGCAAGGAATCCGCAGCTACCTGACCGGAGACTGGGGCTACCAGGATGAGAGCGGCATCTTCCACTGCCTGGGCCGCCAGGACCATCAAGTGAAAATTCGCGGTCACCGGGTCGAATTAGAGGAAGTGGAGGGTTGCCTGCGCGAGGTTTGCGGCGGAATCGAAGCGGCCGCCCTGGCCTGGCCAGACCAGCCGGGCCAGTGGAACGAAATCATCGCTTTCCTGGGCGACTCTGGGCGCGATGAACATGCCGTGCGCCGGCAATTGAGCGAGCGGCTGCCGAGCTACGCCATACCCGGTGCCATCCATCAAATCGGTCGGCTGCCCCTCTCGGAAAACGGCAAAATCGACCGCGCGGCTCTGCGCGCCTGGCTGAGTTCGCGTGGTTAGATTGGAAGACCGGCCCCGACTGCTGGCCTGGGCCCAGAGTTGGCCTGGGCGCCTGTTCCTGCTGGTTACCTTTGCCGCCCTGTTTTATCCGCTCTACACCCCGTATGCGCAGCCCGGTCGCCCCGAGGCCTGGCACTTGATCCTGGGGGCCATCCTCTGTTCGCTGGCCGGAGCTTACAGGTCCCAGGCGCTGGCGCTCACAACCCTGCTCGGGCTGCTGTTGGCGCCGCAGTGGTTCCCGGCGGGTTGGCTAAAGAGAATGGCCGACCAGCAAGGCTTGCCGGCTGGCTCTCTGCTGGCGCTGCAAGGGCTGGCCATTGCCTACCTGGCACTCATGACCACTGTGTTCTTTCGGTTGCGAAGAAGGTTTCCCCAAATCTGGTCGCTGCCCGTGCTCTTGCTACTCTATGCGATCAACCTGGCCCTGGCCCTGAGCCCCCTGGGCTCCAGTCCCCTGGGCCTGCTCGTCGGTGCCTGCCTGTGGGCCTTCGGAGCTTATTTCTGGAACATCGCCTTCGCGCTGCGCGACGCAAGTTCCGCGCAAAGCAGTCCGGCCTGGTTTCAGCTGGCCACTTTCCACCCCTACTTCGGAGGCAGCGTCATCCCGGTGGGGCTGGGCGCAGCTCACCTGCGCCAACGCCAGGCAAAAAGCCGGGAAAGTTTGGCCCGCTGTCAACTGAAAGGCATCAAACTGTTGTTGGCCTGCTGGCTGGCCAAAGGCGTACTGGCAGCCCTGGTCGCTCTTCGCCAAGGCTGCCAGTTGCCAGAATTCACCCAGATTCTGCAACAGCACCTGACAGGCCAGGCCGTCTATCCGCGTGGCCTTTGCTGGATGAGCCTGGTGGTCGCCTTTCCCGAAGGGATCATGAAGGGTTTCATGCTGGGTAATCTGTTCATCGGTGCCGCTCGCATGGGCGGATTTCAGCTGCTCCAGCAGGTTTACCAACCCTGGGCGGCGCGCTCCATCGCCGATTACTGGAACCGGGTCTCCTATTATTACAAAGAGACGGTGCTTCAGCTCTTCTTCTATCCCTGCTACCTGCGTTACTTTAAAGGCTGGCCGCGGCTACGCCAGGCCTTCGCCATTTTTATGGCGGCTGGGGTTGGCAATATCCTCTTTCATGCGCGCATGCTCGTACCTGACTTTTTGCACCAGGGCGCGTTGAAGACTCTGCAAGGAATGACCACCTACTTCTGCTACTGCCTGATTCTGTGTGTCGGGCTCTACTTCTCCCAGTTCAGCACGTCGCAACAGCGAACTCCCTTGGGCTGGAAGCAAAGAGTCAGGACCTTGCTGGCCATTTTCCTTTTCTATTCGATTCTCGGGGTGTTCGACGAGCTCTACAGTGTGCACGGCCCTTGGGACCGTTGCAAATTTCTGGGCTATTTGTGGGGTTTGCGGCCCGCCCACTGAAGTTTGGCAAATCACAGAGTACTCTGCTATACTAAAGATTATGACTGGAGGGACCCCGTGAAGCGTTTTCCAAGAGGCCTTGGCCTCCCGATGATTTTGTTCGCCTGTGGCTTGCTGGCCATGGCCACGGGGGTGGTCGGGTCCTATGCCATCAGCAACCTCAACGCCCTGGGCCGAGAGCAAACCTACGATCAGTCGCACTATGCTTCCTACAGCGGAATCCAGTGGGCTCTGGGCGCTGTCTCTGAGGATCCCCGCACCTCGAGCGCGAGCGCAACCCAGCCAGTCGGGTTATTGCAGTTCGACAGCAATGATGAACTGGTTTGTAAAGTCTACATTTACAGCAATCTGGCCGCCGCCACCACACGTTGCAATTTGGCCCCGGATGGAACGGTCATTCCGGAGAATCTCATCTACGTGGTGGCTGACTCTCAGATCCAGGGCCAGGGGACAGCCGGCACTACCCGAAGCGCCCAGCTTTCCGCCCTGTGCACCCCGAAACAGTACTATTTTAATCACGCCCTGCTCGGCCTCGAGACCGTGCAATTGTTGAACGGCAGCACAGTCGACGGCTATACCGGCGGTTCGGTCTTCGCCCCCACCCCCTCCGTCATCGTTCCTAAGGAAGGCAGCGTCGCCACCAACGATGAGCAAACCGCCGCCGCCATCTCGATCGGACCGGGAACGACCGTCGATGGCGATGCTTTTGTAGGTAAACAGGGCAACGAAACCTCCGGCATCGACGTGCAGGCGGGAGGCACTCTGGTCGGTGTGAAGGGCCGTCTCCAAGAAAACCTGGCGGTCAAACTCGATAAGACCCCCGGCAAGGCGGATGTAACCTTCAATAACGGTCTGGCGATCGCCGCCGGGCAGACGACCCACCTGGTGGGTGGCAACACCTATCTCGTGGATGGAGACCTGGTGCTGGGTGCGAACTCCCAAATTGTGGTCGATCCGAACCCCAGCCCCCAAGGCCTGCCGCAAGAAGAGAATGCCTTTGTCTTTATCAAAAATAACGTGATTGTGAACCAGGGCATACTCGGCGACAAGACCGCCGAGGCCCAGAGACTGCAGCTCTTTTTGCCGAAACGCGCCGGTGGTCACACCTTCACCATGAATAACGGCAGCGGCAGCTTCCTGCTTTGCGGTCCCGATTTGGTGGCGGACATCAGCAACAACTCAGATATTCAGGGCGGGATTATCGCCAAAACCATCAAGCTCGACAGTAGCTTCCTGCACTTCGACACCAACCTGCGCAACAACCCCAAAGGTCCGATGGGTTGGTCAGTGGGCGGCTTCAACTCGGACCACCAGGGCGCACAAAACGGCGGCAATTTCGCCAACAACGGCGGGCCCGTGCCGGCCGGGCCACTACCGCCCGGACCGGTTGCGCCCGGACCTCAGCCGCCTGGGCCCCAGCCCCCTTCGCCGCCCCCACAATACACGACTCCCCCCTATGGCGGGTCCACCATGATACCATGAGGTTGAGCCGAGCCGGTCATAACCTGTTGGAAGTCATCATTGCCACCGTGATTTTCGCGACGGCGGTGGTCTTCCTGACCGGCCTGTGGTCGACTTATCACGAGGCCTTGACCAAAAATCGAGGCCGGCTGATCGCGATGGCTCTGGGGAGGTCCGAGGTGGAGAGTCGCATCGCTCTGGGTTTTACCAACCTGGCTCCCGTCTTCAATACCACACCCCCACCGGCTCAGTATAGTTTTGACGCCTGGATCCGGGGACGCACCGTGAGCATTCCCTTTGAGACCGAGACCAGGGTGACCAATACGACGCCTGGGCCTTTCGCCCGTCTGGCCAAAATTGTGGTAACGGTACGCTGGGCCGAGAAATCCGGGGGAGAAACGCCGGTCAACGGCTTCAATAAAAAGGTGAGATATGTGGCCTATGTATTCGACGGCCGCTAGAGGGCGCGGGACCACCCTGCTCGAGTTGATGGTTTCGATGGCCATCATGAGTCTGATCTTCGTCAGCGTTGGCGCCATTCTGATCAAAGGAATGCAGTACCTGCGTTCCAACCAAAACGCCTTGGACGCCCAGCGGGGTGCCCTGCTGACCATGAACAAGCTGGCCCGCGAAGTGGAACGAACCAACACGCGTTTTCTCTACGGCCAGGATGGCGGAATCAGCTTCGCCGACCCCTTCGGTGGCGACGAGAATCCTGCCCTGGGTATCACAGCCAGCTTTAATAGCAACGCGCAAGGTCAGCTGCTCTTCCAACGCTACATCTGCTACTACATGAATAACGCCACCCATACCCTGTCGCGTCGCGAAGGACCCTACAACATCTTCTCTGGAGCAGCCGCGCTGACCGCTCCCCCACCGGCGGGGTCTCAAGTTTGTCAAACCCAGGGTCAGCCCCCCTCAACGTGACTTGGTGGATAGGGGAAACCCAGAGACCCGCTCGCCTCATTGCCAGCGACGTATCCTCTTTCAACGTAACCTCGATTGACGTGAACGACGCCAACGGTGTCAAGGTGGGCGCCCTCGTCAATGTCGCCCTGGAAATGGGTGACGCCGCCCGCAACGACTACAACCGCTTCTGGTTCCGCGTGGTCACTCGATTCTCTCCCCGCAACAGCGACTGAGTGACCGGGTTGCGCGCCGATTGGCTGGCTCTCGACCTGAGAGCGCTGGCCTTTTTCCGCATCGTGCTGGGTCTGTGCGGGCTTGCCGACGTGGCCCTGAGCGCATGGCAGGTCGAACCTTTCTTCACCGACCATGGAATTCTACCGCGCAGCGACTTGCAGCTTCCGTGGGTCTCGCGCTGGTTCTGCGTATTCTTGTTGGGA
>JALHOV010000385.1 GCA_022842865.1 Vulcanimicrobiota bacterium
GAACTCAGGTCCACCTTTAAATGCCAACCCAGTCCCCTGGCCTGTGCCTGGGCGCCCAGGCTCTGGTGGACTTCTGTGGCGAACCGAACCAGGTCGATGGAGTCCATTCGAAGGGCTAGCTTTCCTGCCTCGAGGCGCGAGAAGTCGATCAGGTCATCCAGCAAACCGTTCAGACCCAGAGCCGAAGAACGGATCGTCTGGATCTTTTTCTCCAGGGAGGCGGACTGCACTTCCGTCAGGGCCAGCTCGGCCATTCCCACCACAGCGGCCAGAGGGGTGCGCAGGTCGTGACTTAAGTTGCCCAAGAACCTTGTTTTGGCGTCGTTGCCGGCCTTGGCAGCTTGCAAAGCTTCCGACAGTTGCTGGTTCTGAGCGTGAATCTGCTCCTCAAGGAGTTGATTGGACTGACGAAGGTTGGCTTCCAACTGCAGACGTAGCTGAGAATTGGCCAGCAGCGAGCGCACGCGCGTCACCAATTCAGTAGGGTGAAAGGGCTTAAAAAGGAACTCGTCGGCTCCGGCTTCCCAGCCCTCCAGCAAGGCTTCCCGATGAGTCAGGGCGGTGATCAAGACGACCGGAAGATTGGCCCAGGCCGAATGGCTTTTGACTCGACGGCAGAGTTCAAAGCCGCTTAACTGGGGCATCATAACGTCACTCAAGAGCAACTGGGGCTGCCACTCGTCCAGCTCGAGCAGGGCCGTTTGTCCGTCGCGAACCCATTTTACCTGGGCCACGCCACTGAGCACGACCGAGATATAAGAGGCCAGCTCCGGGTCATCCTCGGCCAGCAACAGACGCGGTAGATGACTTTGAGTGGGAGCCTCGCTCACCAGAACCGGCGCGTGCGGCGACAGAGGGGCAAGAGTCGCTTTTTGGGTCTCCGCCAACTGGCTCAGCGGCGCCAGCACGGTGACCACAAAGCAGGCGCCCTGGCCCGGAGTATTCACGACCTCGGCCCCGCCCCCAAGCACGCTGGCGAATTCTCTCACCAAGGCCAGGCCCAAGCCAGTGCCGCCCTGGCATGTTTGCCGTGACCCCTGACGGAATCGCTCAAAAAGATAGGGCAAATCCGCCGGGTCGACCCCAGGGCCGGAGTCCTGCACCGACAGCGAAAGACGCGAATCCACCCACTCCAGGCGAACATGGATGTGGCCGCCTGCGGGGGTGTGCTTAAGAGCGTTGGAAACGAGATTGAAGAAAATGCGCTCCAAGAGATAGCGGTCCAGCAGACAGACCCGCTGACCCTGTCCCTGGTAGTGCAGTTCCACCGACTGCGAACCAGCCACCGGTCGAAAATTGTCGAGCAGTCGGCTGATGAATGGGTCCACGTCGGTGGGCTCCCGGTGCACTTCGAGGCGGCCCGCATTGTAGCGGGAGAAGTCCAGCAGGTGGTTGACCTGTTGCAGCAGCCTGGTGGAGTTGGCCTGAATCAATTCAAGCAACTGCCGTTTTTGCATTTTGGACAACTGACCCTGTTCTTCCAGCAAACTTTCTACCGGTGACAGAACCAGCGTGAGCGGTGTGCGTAACTCGTGCGAAACATTGGCCAAAAACTCGTCTTTAAGCCGCTCGGCCTGCTGTAATTTACGATTCTTCTGGTCTAAGTTTTCTTCAGCTCGCTGGCGCTCCTGGACCTCGGCGGCCAGGGCCAAATTCAGCTTCTCCAGTTCTAGTGGAGAACGCAAGGACATCGCTTTGGGGGCGATGTGGATCAGAGCGAACACGGCTCCCCAAGAAGCTAGTGCCGTCAGGGCCTTGAGCCAGCCGGCCAAATGATAGATCGGATAGTAGAAAAGGACGATTTCCAGGACATGGGTGGAGCCACAGGTAATGATGAAGGCGCCGAACACAAGGAATAACCAGGAGAAGGGCAAGTCCTTGCGCCGGCGTGCAAAGTACACCAGGATCAGCGGGATCAGCACGTAGGCCAGCGCGATCATGAGATCGGAAACGTTATTCAGCAGAACTTCCCAGGACGTCCACTGGCCACAGACCGCGCGGGGGACAAACCCGCTAGGGTCCAACAAACCACAAAACTCATCCTTCAATAGCTCTTCTGACCTCCAAGATTCGCGGCTCGTCACCTTACCTTAACAGCCCGACCGGCGATTGTTGCCAGTACCGCCGTCACAATGCTCGAGCTTGTTTTGAACTTAAACCCTGTAGACCTCCATCCAGCGGTCGTCGATCCAATCCTTCATCCAGCTGGAAAAGGACAGCGCAAACAAGGCCAGGATCAGTCCACAAGATTGTAGCGTCGAGGTCTTGGAATCGCGCTGAGCACACTCCAATTCATCGGCCTGAATGACCAGCCTTCCGGTCAAGCCCAGGAAAAGCTGAGGATAGGCACGCTGCAAAGGCTTCAGCTGCGCCCGCAGGCCCGCAAACTCGCAGCCACCTCGGGGCCGGGACGAACCTGCACCAGGTGGAGAGGTTGCTCGGGTAGGGCGTTGTAGCGAAATCGGTCGGAACCGAGCAGGCTTCGTCCGGCCGGCGGAACCTGGGTCGGCAGGAGGTCCAGCCGCAGGGGACGCCCCTCTTGCAGCGCCAGGCCTACCTCCTTCAGCAGGCGCCGCGGCATTTCCCGATCCCATTGATTCTGGGCCAGTTGGTGCAGCTGGGTCTCTGTCAAATAGTAAAGGGCGCCAGGTCGGTTCGCCCCCACACGTCCACAAAAAGCGACTGACCGCTCAGTTGGCTGAGCAAGCGGTCCACGCATTGCTCCCGCTCGTCTGCCTCGCCTCCGCTGACCAGCACCACAAAATCATCGCTGGCGCCAAATTCCTTGTCATAGGCTTCGGCCAGAATGCGATAGCGATCGCGGGGGTGCAGCATGCTCGAGCGCTCGGTCTGAAGGGTTAGTTGGGTTCGTGCTAAATTCAGACTCGCCAAAAACAGCGCCAGTCCGAGCAGCAAAACAGCAACAGGCTGACGGCAGGCCCAGTGAACAAGGAGGCTCAGGCCTCGGTAAATCATAACCAGAAGGGCACTTCCCCATTCTTAACGCCCGAGCCTCTCCGGGTGAACCCAAAGCACAGGCCGTCCAGCCATTCGGAGAACATTTAATCCCCGGGTAACATCAGACCAACACTTGACCTGTAACTTGAGGGCATGAAAATTTCATCCAACACTCTTGGGCCCACGCCCCGACCTCTGACCGGCAGGGATGAGCAGGCGCTCAAACAATTGGCCGAACAAAATCTGCTGCGCGTTAGCCATGATGGCTACAGCAGCGATGACTGCGACCAGACCATCAGCGCTTTCGAAGCTCGACAAAGGCTGGAGAAGGGCCAACCGGTTGTGGTTGCCCATCCCCATTTGGGCAGCTTTGAAAAGGCTCGTTATCCGGAGAACACGGGCAAGTGGTACGTCGGCAAAGAAGTCAAGGCAGAGGTTCGTGACAACGCCTATCAGGCGCTTCGGAGGGACCACGTGGAACGGGAGGGCGCTTTCGTTTCCGACTCGCGGCAACTGAATCGCTTTTTGCAGGCCAATGGATTTGAGCAGGTCACCCCCGATTTGACCGGGGAGGAAGCCGAAGCGGCCAGCACTTTGCGTAAGTATCAAGGCGGCCTCAATGGAGTCTTTACAACCGTCTACAGTGAGGACGACTTTAACGACGGCTACTACTTTCGCACCAAGCCTGACCGGAGCGACCAGAACCCTGGCATCTACAACCCTCAGGCTAAAGAAGGTGGGTTCCTGGGACTGGGCGCCCGTCAGGATCGGATCACGCCTTATGAGGCGATGGAGTTGCTCAGCAAGCAACAGCCGATCCGGATCGTCGACGAGGGTCGCTCGTCCACGCTCAACACCTTCGCAGAGCTTCAGGCCTATCAGCGCCTGGACTGACGCAAGTGAACTAAAAGCCGACCGGCGGCATTAGGAGCGGACGATGAAACCAGCCGTGCCCCGGGTCCTCTCTGCCCTTGTCTTCCTGTTGGCCCTTTGGTGGGCCCATCAACATTGGCAAGGGGATTTTTTAGACCAGCTCAGCAGCCATCCGTTTCGCTTTGTGCTGGTGTTCGCCGCCACTACTTTGCTGGCCTTACCGGCCACACCCCTGGCCGTGCTGGCCGGTTCCCTTTTTGGTCCCTGGCTGGGGACCGTAGTGGTGGGCCTGGCGGCCTACAGCGCTTCGCTGGTCACCTTTTTGCTGGGGCGCTACTGGCTCCGGCCGCTGGCCCTCCAGCTGCTGCGCCGTTATCCCAAAATGGCCCGCTATGACCATGCTTTCCGTCTCCGGGGCGCGCGCACCGTCTTTCTTCTCAGGCTCTCTCCCTTGATTCCCTATAACCTTTCCAATTATGCCTTTGGAGCGACCTCGGTAACCTTACCGGACTACCTGTTCGGCAACACCGGAATGCTGGTGCACATCATCGCCCTGGTCTGTCTGGGCGAGAGTCTGCGCCATCCGAGCCTGGAAATGTTCCTGTTCTTCGGGGTTCTGACGGTCGGTTCTACCTGGGCAGCTGCCCGAGCGGTGGCCGGTGAAGATGCTTGATCATCCCCTGAGGCACTGGAAAGAACGGGTGCTAGCGCCCCTGGCCCGGGGACCCCTGGGCCGAGTTCACCCCAACTTCTTGAGTTCTGTAAGCGCTGCCCTGGGCCTGACCTGCGCCCTGTTTGCGGCCTTTGGCTGCACGCGCCTGGCCTTGTTCTTCTGGCTGGCCAATCGGTGTTTTGACGGCCTGGACGGCACGGTGGCCCGGCTGCACCAGAAAACCAGCGATTGGGGAGCCTATCTCGACATCCTCTACGATCATTTGATCTACGCAGCCATCCCTCTGGCCCTGGCCGTCTCCTCGGCCGACCCCAAGGTCTACCTGGCCTGCGCCTTCCTGCAGGCGGCCTTTTTTGTCAACACCATCAGCTGGTGTTATCTGTCGGCTCTGCTCGAAAAACGCCGGGCCGGCGCCGCCGAGCGTCGCGAACTCACCAGCGTTACCATGCCGGCAGCCCTGATTGAAGGGGCGGAAACGGTTCTCTTCTTCTCCTGTTTTCTCATCTGGCCGGGAGCAGCGCTGTGGCTGTTTTCCATCATGGCCTCACTGGTCAGTGTTGGGGTCTTCCAGCGCTGGCGCTTCGCCCGAAAGGAACTGTCCGCATGATCCGAATACTCCAAGTCTGGTGTCTACTCCTGGCTTTCTCCGGCTTTGCGATGGCCGCTCCCTTCGATCACCAAGGCCTGACCGAAGTGCTGCGAGGTCACGTTGTGGATGGCAAAGTGGACTATGCGGGTATCCGGCGCGACCGATGGCGCGAGCTGAAGGCCTATGTGCAGTCATTGGGGGCAGCCAACCCGGACACTTTCAGTCATAAAGAACAGGTCGCGTTCTGGCTCAATAGCTACAATGCTCTGGTCATCCAAAGCATTTGCGAAGGGGCCTCCCCCAGTTCGGTTTTCTCCCGGGGCGGCTTTTTTCGACGCACAAAGTTCCTGGTAGCGGGTGAGCAGCGCAGCCTGGATGATATCGAGCACCGCGCTTTGCGTCCCCTGGCCAAAGACCCTCGAGTTCATTTCGTGTTGGTATGTGGCGCCAACAGTTGCCCTCAGTTACAGGCCTCCGCCTTCAGTGCGGGCGGTGAACTGGAGAGCGAGCTCGAGAACGCTGCCCGTCAATACCTCAACGACCCAAAGAATGTATCTATCGACTTCAACCGGCGCAAGATTACGCTTAATCGAATTTTCGATTGGTATAAAGAGGACTTTGGCGAAGCCGTGCCTTTTGTCGCCCGCTACCGACCCGCCCCAGAGCGTGCTCAACTGCTGCAGGGCGCATGGAAAGTCGATTACTCCGACTACGACTGGAGCACCAATCAAAGCCCCTGACTTGCCTTGAAGTCCAGCCGTTTCAAACCTCCCTGCACCTCGGGAATCTGCATAAAGAGTTTCCAGATTAACCCCGTCCGGTAATTCTCGATCATCACCACAATGGGACCCTGATCGATAGCCAGGTGGCTTTTGGCAACCCACGAGTGGTGGTCGCTGAAGCCATCCACAAAACCATAGGGCGTCCAGATCTTGTCACCCTTCTCTTCATAAAAATAACGCAGGGCCTGCATGGAATACTGCGGGGTGAAGGGCATCGAGGATAAAGCCGCGGTGGGCTGAATCACCCCGCGGTCGTCCGCCGGATTATGGGCCACGTAGCCCTTCACGCTGTCACCGGCGGTGAGGCCCCAGCACTTTTCTCCATAGCCCTTGAACTTCTTGGGGTTGTCCAGGCAATAGGCGCGGTTGATCAAGGTGTGATTGACGCACTGTTCCAGGTAGTCAATGCCAAATTCATCGGACAGACCGTGGGGATCGATGCCCATAAAGGTGTACTGCTCAAAAAATAGCGGTCCGCCGAGGTCAAAATTGGAGAGCGGCAGCTTAATCCCATAGTAGGATTTGCCGTTCTTGAAGCTGGGCACGGTGGCCCAATTCTTCAGGTAGGGCTGCTTGGAAATGGGATGAGTCGGCGACGAAGCCGAAAGGATGTAGGTAATCAAGGCCTCATTGTAGCCGTAAACCGGAAAATTCATGTCAAAGCCGTTTTCCGGGCTCCAATGCCAGAAAAAGGTGTGCTCTGGATTTTGGGCGTGCCAGTTCCAATTGGCCGCCTGCCACATCTCGTTGATTCGTTTGCTGAGATATTTCTCTTTTAAGTTGTCTTGATTGAAATACTGACGGGCGCACAAGAAGCCCATCATTAAATAAGAAGTCTCGACAATGTCGGAGCCGTCGTCCAGTCGCCCAAAGGGGATGGTTTTGCCCGTCTTGCCGTCCATAAAGTGGGGATAAATGCCGTGGTAGCAGTCGGCCTTGTTGAGAAAATCCGCGATCATAGTCAGCCGGTCCACCGCTGCCTCGCGGCTGATCCATTTACGCTCCACGGCCACGATGGTGGCCAAAATGCCAAATCCGGTGCCCCCGATGGCACAGGCGTCGGGCCCGAAGGTGCCCTTACTCAGATTGGGCTCATTCTCGGCTTCATTGATGTAGTCCCAATAGAAGTCGCAACGCACCGTGTCGCTGCGTTCGCGAGCCAGGCCGCTAACGGGATGGCCGTAGTGCCAGAAAAAACGAAAGGTCTGGCGCTGCACCACCTCCATTAACTCGTCGTCGGACAACCCTTTGACGACGCCGACCACGGGGATCTTCTCTGAGCAAGGAATTTCTTGGGCCTGAACGGGCATGAGATTAAAGGCCAATAGCAGCAATAGGCTTCGAGCTAACACGGGGCTTGAGGTTCGGCGCTGGGGAAAGCAATGCCTTCAGGCTAGAGGGACCGCCCCTTCTCTGCGCAAATGAGGCCGGGTGAAAAGCTGGCTGATTGCTCTCACTCTGGCCACCACCTGTTGGGCCCAGACCACTCTGGGTTCGGTCGACGAGGTCGTCCGGACCGGATCGCAAGTAGAGGCGCGCTGTCAGCGAGGCAGTTTGCGGTTCAGTCTCTGTGGCGATTCGGTAGTGCGCGTGCGGGCGCAGTTGAGTTCTCGACCCGGGCCCGAAGATTCCATCGCCCTCGAGAAGCGCCCGGCGGGCCGCGCCCTGAGGGTTTCCGCCAGACCGGAAGGTTGGCAACTGGACAGCGCTCGCTTTCGCATTCAGTTGTCCCGCCGGGACGCTCGCCTCAAGATTCAGGACGCCCGGGGTCGAGGCCTGGTCGAAGACCGCTTTCCCCTCAGCTTTGGGGCAGAGGGCTTTCAAATCATCCACACCAGCCGCGCCGAGGACCATTTTTTCGGGCTGGGAGACAAGCCCGGCGCGCTTGACCGCCGCGAGCAGTCGTGCACCCTCTGGAACAGCGACGCCTATCTCTGGCAAGAGTCCACCGACCCGCTCTACAAGGCCATGCCCTTCTTCCTCACCTTGCGCCAGG
>JALHOV010000386.1 GCA_022842865.1 Vulcanimicrobiota bacterium
CAAGCCCACCTTCGCCGGTCTGCGAGCTCAGCCCGAGAAGGTAAAAATGTGCAAGGTCAGCCACCAGCGCGCCGACAGCGGTTGCCAGAAGACCTATTCGGAGAGGTTCTGGTTAACGGCGCCCACTGAAAAGTGCGAGGAGTGCGAGGCCAGGCCCAAGGTGATTCTGACCAATACCGATGGGTCTCAGGTCCTGACCGAAGAGGTCCCGCAGCTGATCCTGGAGGAGGCTCCGGAAAGCGCGCCCGGCCCCCAGGAAACCCCCGAGCCGCAAGCCTCCCCCGAGGAACCGGAAGACTTTGAACTGCATTAGGGCCCGGGGTCAGTTGGGGTCGGGCCAGAGGCCCTGGGCGTTGATTACAAAGGGGACGCCGCCGACGGTGGGGAGGTTGGGGAGGTTGAAGCGCTCACCGACGGGCGGTCCGAATCGGTCGCTGATCAGGGCCAGCAAAGCGGGAGCTGCGTTCAGGCCGACCGATTGGCCTTGACAGGGCAGCCAGCCGCGGGCTGTGAACTGCAGAGCCATTGGCGGATCTCGGAGACGTAAGCGTCGCTGTAGAAGGAATCCTCCCGGGGGAAGATGCCGAAGACACAAAGGAGCGGGGCGATGGCCGGGCCGTTGCTGGGCGACAGGCCGGGCAGGGAGGGCAGGCCGAAAGTGGTGCTGCCGTTGCCTCCGAAGCGGGTTCCCAGGATGGCGAAGGTGGCCTGCAGGAAGCCGATTTCGAGAACCCTGCCGTCGGCCGGGAAAGCGTCCCGGCAACCGGCGGGGAGTGCGGCGATGTAACGAACTTCCCCGATCAGGGCGGTGCCCAGGCCCAGGCTGGGGTCGGGCCGGATGCCCTGGCTGCAGATGATGTAGCGCAGGTTGGGCGCCGGGTCGGTCAGGTTGGGCAGCGCGAAGTTCGCCCCCGAACCGCCGTATCGGTAACCGATTTGTTCAAAGAGCGACTGGTTGTCGGCCACCGGGAGAGTCTGGCCTTTGCATTCATACCAGTACTGGGGAATCAGTCTGCCGGCCAGCAGCCGGATCTCGCTGACGAAGTTATCGATGGCTGACATTTAGATGGCCTCCTGAACGAGCACAAACAGGCCGTTGGCGTTGGCAAGTGCTTGCAGAGGCTGGAGGCCGGGTTGCGAGAGGGATTCGCTGAAGTTGCCGGCGGAGTCGAACAGGTTGATGGTGCCGGCGATGGCGTCGACGATGAAGGAGCGCCCCTGGGCATCCACGGACAAACTGCGTCCGCTGATTCCGGGGCCGGGTCCGTAGCTGCGCACGGTGAGTCCCTGGGGAGTGAGCACCTGGACGATCGGTGGCGAGGCCTGCAACAAATGCAATTCGCCGCTCGGCCCGAGGGCGATGTCGCGGAAGAAAATGCGCTCCGGCAGGGGCATACGGCGCAACAAAATTCCGCTCAGGTCGAGCACGAGGACCACTCCGTCGGTGGCACTGAGCAGATAAAGCTCCTGGGCTCCCACCGCCATTTGGAAGGCGCCGCCGAGTTGGCCGGACCCGATGCGGCGTTCCAATCTGCCCCGCAGGTCGAAAACGGCGATGTCTCCCTGGCCCCGGTCGAGAACGTAGATGCGGGAGTCTCCGGCCACGCCCAAACTGAAGGGGTTGGTGGTGCCGGAGGCCTGAAACAGCTCCTGGCCGCTGGCGTCCCGGGCTACGATTCTGCCTCCGTAGGGATCCATCTGAAAAATTCGGTTGCTTCCGTCGGTTTCAAATAAAAAATCTTCGCTAGACTGGAACCGAGGGGACGTGCCGGTCGAGCCACCGGGAAAAGGGCCGTTGCTGAAGCTGGTGGTCTCCGAAGTGCCTCCGCAGCCACTACCCCAGAGGGCCGCCAGGGTTGCCAGGGATAGCTGCACAAACTGTCGTCGTCTCATCATGCCTCCTTGACTCCCGTCGAGACCGTTAAAGTTCCGTGTAAAGCTGCCAGGCGCCCTCACGCCAGACGTAAAGCTCGCGGCTCAAGGCGCGGGGGCCAGCGTGCTCGTAGGCGGCGTCCAGCAGTTTGCGCATGGCCAGCTGGCCTTCAAAGTGATCGGAGCTGGTGAACATGATGCGGTCGCGCCCGGGCACGCCCACCACCAGCTCCCCGGTCAGACGGGTGGCCAATTGGTCCCAGACATGGCCTAGCAAAAGCAAACTGGATTCTAGACCGTGACCAACCTTAAGGGAGGTGAAGACGGGCCGGTCGGTTTCCAGGCCGAACTTGAGGCCGCTGATTTCCTGCCCGCTCATGGAGGTGAGACGGGAGCTGAGGTTGTCCAGGCTGCGCTGCTTGAGGGCCGACGGGTCCAGTCCGAGTTCTAACACTTGAGCAGTGGTCAGGGCCGGCTCGTCGTCCAGCGCATAGGTGACGTGCAGTTCGCCGACCAGGGGTTGGCTGAAAGCGTCTCCTGAGGCAAGAAAATCTTGATGCTGAATTCTCGGCAATAGCTTCTCGGCGTTGAGCATGGCTGGCGGTTCTTTTCCGCCCGCGCAAATCCTGGGCCCCGGGGGACATCTGGGTTGGGCGGCCAAGGTCTATCAGGTGATGAGCCAGGCAATTCAACAAAGTTACGCCGCCAAAACGCTGGTGCGGGCGGGCATCCTTACGATCTTGGCCCTGACCACCTTGCTGGTGGTAGCGGCCCTTTGGTTAGGCGAGCAGATGAACAGGCAGTTGGCCTGGACCGACCATTCCCACCGAGTGCGCAGCCTGCTCAGCAGCCTGGAACGCGACCTGCTCCAGGCCGAGTCATCGGCCCGGTCTTATTTCTATACCGGCGACGAAGGCCGCATCGACGACTACAACAGTGTGCAAAACCTCGGCCGGCAAATCGAGAAGTTGCAGGTGGAAGTCTCCGATAACCGCGAGCAGTTAGAGCGGATGGCCAGTCTGCGCGAGTTAGTCGACGCCAAGGTCACCTTCATGGCGCGCTGCATCGCCCTCAAGCGCAGCGTTCACGAAATGGAACTGCGCGATCTGATCGCCACCAACACGGGAGTGAAGCTGGCTCGCGACATCCACAACAAAATCGCGGAAATGTACGGAGTCGAAGCGGGCCTGCTAGAATCTCGCCGGGACTCCGTAACCCACTCGCAGAAGGGCCTGAATGCCTTGCTGCTCTTCGGTCTGGCGGTAGAACTGCTGGTTGGTTTTTCCATTCTGGCTTTCCTGAGCCGCCGACTGGCGCCGCTGGGCCCCGCTGCGGAACTGGCCGAGCGAATCGGGGGCGGAGATCTGACGGCCGAACCGCTGGAAGTGCGCGTTTACGACGAGGTTGGCCGGGTCAGCTTCAACCTCAATCGAATGCTCGAGAGTCTGCGCGCCAACGCCGATCAGACGCAAATCAACGCCGATGTGGTGAACCAGGCCACCGCCAGACTGGCGGCTTCTACCCAGGAGCAGGCGGCCGCTCTGCAGCAGCAATCCTCGGCTCTGCAACAGACCTCGGTCACTCTTGAGGAATTGAGTCAGAGTGCCAACCAGATCTCGGACCGTTCGCGGGAAGTGGCCTCAAGAGCGGAGGCTACCGCCCAGGCGGCCGGAGCCGGGCTGGAATCGGTGCGCAAAAGCGCCCGCTCCACCGCGGAACTGGTCGAACAGGTCCAGGTGGTTTCCGAGCGCATCAACGCCCTGGGCGAAAAAACTGATGCCATCCGTAGCATTGTGCTCTCCGTCAACGACATCGCCGAACGCTCCAACGTGCTGGCTCTCAACGCAGCCATTCTGGCGGCTTCCGCAGGCAGCGAGGGTAAGGGCTTCACGGTGGTGGCCCATGAAATGAAAAGCCTGTCCGACCAGTGCAAGGAGGCCACCGTTCAGGTGCGCGACCTGCTCGGCGAGGTGGAACGCGGTATCCAGGCCTCGGTGGTGTTGATCGAGGAAGCCGGGCGCCGCGGTTTGGCGGGCAGCACCTTCACCGATGAGGCTTCCGTGTCCATTCATCAACTGAACGCGCAGGTGCATGATGGAACCATGGCCTTTTCCCAGATTGTGGCCGCCACCAGTCAGCAAAAGCTGGCTTTTGACCAGGTCTCGGAGGCGCTGCTGAGCATTCGTCAGACTTCCCAAATGACCACGGCCACCACTCACCAGCTGGAGGAAACCACCAGAGAGCTCCACCGCTTGAGCGGTCAGTTGGTTAGCTCCATCGAATCCTATCGGCGCAAGCCTACCGCCAAACGATGAGTCCTATTCGTCCAGGGAATCGGCCCACTTTTTGTACTGGGCCACCGCCTTGGAATCGCCCAGGGAGGCGCTGAGGGCCACCAGCTTGCTCAGCACCGGCGCTAGCTCGGGAGAGCGGCTGCCCACAAGGGCCTGGCGGCGCGAGAGCACCTGGAGCAAGGCCTGCGAGGCCTCCTTGGGGCAGCCTAAGGCGGCGTCCACGGCCGCCAGGTTCTCCATGGCCTGAAAGACCCAGCTTTGCTGGCCGCCTACTTTGACCGCCCGACTGAGGTGATGGCGGGCCTCCTGAAGCTGTCCTTCCATCAACAGGCAGTGACCATACTGAGCGCGCACCTCATCTGAGCGAACCGGGTCGGCGCTCAGGTAGGGCCCGAAGCAGCCGGCCGCGCGCGAGAAGTCGCCTCGATGATAGGCCTGCTCGCCGGCCCGGAAGAGCAAGCGCGAAGTGGTGTGATGGCGCGCGCCCTTGATGGCCAGATGGGCGCGGGCCGCCTCCCAAATTTCCTCGGCGCTGCCTTCAAATT
The DNA here is from genome assembly GCA_022842865.1 of Vulcanimicrobiota bacterium. Taxonomy (GTDB): domain Bacteria; phylum Vulcanimicrobiota; class Xenobia; order Xenobiales; family JADMJV01; genus JADMJV01. Next base: position 4,712 of record JALHOV010000386.1, read on the forward strand.
CAGGCGGCGAGCGACGTTGCAGCAGATCGAGGCGTAGTTGGTCGAGCCGGCTTTCCACTCCCATCGCCTGTTGCAGTTCCAGCGCCAACTCCGGATGGTTGGCGGCAGCCGCCCGCTCCAGCGCCCACAGCGCCACCGCCCGCATCTGCGCTGGCCTCCAACCGCCCAAGAAGCGCTCCAGGGCCTCGTCCAGGCCGCGCGTCAGCTGTTCCCGCAGATAGGCGCAGATGCGCTGGTAGCGCTCGTTCTCCACGATCGATTGGAGAGAAAGATCGCGGTCCAAATCGCTGCATTCCACCCACATTTGCAGGCCCAAGCCCTCGAGCTGAAATGGGAGGGATGTTTCATAACCGCGGCCCAGATAGATCCAGCGACTGAGCCTGGAGACATGGCCAAACCAGAAACTGGCCCGCAAGGGTGCGCCGTGGGACAAGCGATGGCGAGCCGGGTGCTCGCCGCTGGTCAGGGCGCCGCCCAGTTCCAGCACAAAACAAGAATCCGGCGCTGCCCAAGGGGTGGACAGGCGGCGGCCCTGAGACCACACTTCGGCCGGAGGTTCCCAGAAGAGGCCCGACAGCGCTTCCCATTCGCCAGCCGTTCGGCAGTCCACGGTGATGACCGTGTCCTCCCCCGGGCATTCCCGAAGGGTGAATTCTTGGGAGTAACTGCCCTCGTGACCGCCGCTGCGCAGGCGCACCATTTTAGCAATGCCCAGGGCGGCGTTAAATCCCAGCGCCAGTTCGCGCAAAACCGGGTGCTCTCGGCCCGAGAACAGTCCCTCCAGCGGATTGACCAGCAGCTCGCGTGCCAGAATCACACCTTCGCCGCGAATCTCCAGACCATCGGGCAGGGCCCGAAGGTGCACCACGCGAGCACCCATACCAACCAGGAAGCTGACCAGACAGACCACGTAGTGGCGCGGGTTGGGCAGAGCATAGTCGCGCAGGAGCTCGCGAGCACGAGCCGGATCGATCGTAAAGCGACCCTGCGAATCGTATTCGCCCTGCTCCAGGTAGGGGCTCAGATCCATCCGGGAGGATTCTCGCTTGCTCCAAAAGCTCCGCCTGGGAGGCCAGGACGCAGCCCGGGCGACCGAGAAAGAAGCTGGGTGAGCGTATGCCCCGATTGCCATCAAGAGACGGGACCGGCCGAATTTTGCCGGCGCTGCTTCCGCTCTTTGGAGTCCGCCCCCCCAGGGCGTTTCGCGCCATTGCTGGATCAAGGATTGACTTGCCCGTCTCCGACCCTTGCGGGCGTGGGCCCCGACCTGCGGGCCGGGAATCTTCAGGCCAGGCCGAGACGCCGGAACAAACTTTTTCTGAAGCTCAGTCAGTTGGCCGCGGTCGGGCTGTTGCTGGCCCTATCGGGAGCAGGTCTGCATCTCTACCAGCGCCAAAAATACCGGGAGGGAGTGCAGCACCGACTCAATGGCGCGGCCCTGACGCGCCAGGGCGACTTCGAGGGCGCCCATCGTCAACTGGCCGCCGCACCTGAGGAGGCGGAAACCTATCGAGCACGCGCCGAACTGGCCGTGGCCGAAGGCAAATGGCTGGAAGCGGCCGAACTGTTTCGCAAGATCTCGGTAGATGATGAGGAGGTCAACGCTCACGTCGACGCGGCGGCTCAAGAGCGCGCCCAGGCGTTGGTCAAGGAGGCGCGCCTGAGCGCCGATACCGCTCGTGCCTTGAGCTTGTCTGACCAGGCCGAGACGCTGTTGGACCAACACCATGCCCGACCCCAGCAGCGCGCGGCCGTGCATTTTCTGCGCGCCACCCTGTTCGAAAGACTGGCGCTTCGCCCGGAAGCGGTGGGCGAACTACGGGCGGCATTGCACCTGGATCCTGGCCACAGTCAGGCGCGCCAATTGTTGGCGCAGTGGGCGCCACCTCCTATCGCCGAGGCGCGGATGGTGCACCGGCCCGGGTCGGCGCACAGACCAGCGGCCCCCACCGTAGACATACCGCGCCTGCAGACGGAACCCGATTACCCGACCTACAAGCCCCCCGATGAGGACTTGGAAGACATGGAGGACGGGCTGAGCAAGCCCGACCCGCTGCGAAGTCGCACTGGACCCCGCTCAAAAAAGCGCCGAGAGGGTTGGAGCCAGTAAATCAGGATTTGTTCATGACCATCAGCTAAGCTGAGATGTGATCGATTGGATTCGTCAGCGGCTAGCTCAGCCGCTCAAAACCGGACCGCTGCCTGCGGGAAAAGTGTCGCTGGATCATCAGCAGGCCGGGGACATCGTGACTTTGTGCGCAGGCAAGCCGGACGACCATCAGATCATGGGACAAAACGTGGCTCACTATCTGGCTCACATGCGCAGTTTGGGCGATGTCCTGCCGGAACAGGCGCTGACGGACAAGAAGTCGCTGCAAAAAGCGATTTCGGCCGGAATGAGCGGAGTGGGCTCCAATCGCGAAGTGCTCGAGAAATTACGCTGGCGCAGCAAACTGCAGCGCGAGATCCAGTCGCCCTATCAGGATCAGCAGGTCGGCCAGCGCCTGCGCGACTGTGTGCAGGATCTAAAGAGCGTATTGCCCGAGTTCGCCCACATTCCGCACCAGCTGTATCTGGTGGGCGGGCCGCTCGGCGAACGCGAAGGGCGCTTCGGCGCCAATTCTGACCTGGACGTGGTGATGGAGGTGGCTCCCGATTGCCTGACCCAGGCGCAGGCGGTGGTAGGTCGATTGGAGCGCGCTGTGGGCGAGCGCAAGCATACTTTCGAGCTGCACTTGACGTCCAGTCAAGAGTGGCCGGCCGTGGCCCATTATTTTGGGGCCTCGGTCGAGTTGGACGAAGCTCGGCTCGGACCGCAAGTTGAGGGCGTGATCCGCGACGGACTGGGAACCCACGGATTGCAAGTCAACGACCAATGGCGGGCCACGCGCACGGAGTGGAGCGAACCGGTTGTGCTCAGCGCAGCCAGTCCCTTTCCCCGCCAGTCGGTGACCAGTCTCAAGTCTTAGGGGGGACTGCTTCTCTCCTAGAAGAAGGGGGGGAGGATGCGTAGGATCTTTCTCATTTTGCTGTTGTTGGTGGCTCCGGTCTGGTCGGCTCCCCGCGATTGGGAAGTCAGGGCCGGGCATCGCAAGGCCTTGTTGGGTCTGGGTTTA
>JALHOV010000387.1:0-5643 GCA_022842865.1 Vulcanimicrobiota bacterium
AAGGTTCCAGGCCAGGCAATTCTTGACTTTCAACTGCGCGAAGTCGAGGCGGGCCTGGAAATCACTCAGAGTGCCTGGTTCGTTCCTTCCGGACTGATGGGAATCGCCTATTGGTATGCCGTGAGCCCTTTGCACAACCTGGTTTTCAGCGGAATGCTACGAGGCATCGCTCGAGCCGCCGGTGCCCGCATCCTGGAAGGGCCGTCGCGTGTCTGAGCGGACGTTAAGACGCGACTTCAGCAGCCGCGAGGAACTGGCCGACTACCTTAGGACAGAATTCGCCGAAGTGGTCAACGACTCTCCCATCAGTCCCATAGTCGGAGGGCGTCGCGCCGCCCTCGAGCGCCTGCACTCGATTGACCCCGTCGCCTACGCTCGCTCGCGCAACCATCTGAAGGGGCGGGTGTCGGTGCTGTCGCCCTACCTCCGCCACGGTGTGCTGACCCTGTCGGAAGTGCGAGACTATGCGCTGAGTCGGGTGAACGTTCCGGAGCAGGCTGAGAAGTTCATCAATGAGTTGGGCTGGCGCGACTACTGGCAGCGTCTCTATCGACAACTGGGCAAGCGCATCTGGAGTGACCTGGAGACCTACAAAACAGGCCACGCCGCCCGCACCTACGCCGCCGAACTACCCCAAGACGTTGAGCAAGGGCATACCGGTCTGGCCTGTATCGACGGATTTTCTCGGCAATTGAACGAGACAGGCTATCTTCACAATCACGCCCGAATGTGGCTGGCGGCCTACCTGGTTCACTGGCGCAAAGTTGGTTGGCAGAGAGGAGCGGCCTGGTTCTTGCGCCACCTGCTCGACGGCGACCCGGCCAGCAACAACCTGTCCTGGCAGTGGGTGGCCAGCACCTTCTCGCACAAGCCCTATTTCTTTAACCGAGAAAACTTGGAACGCTTTACCAGCTCTGAGTTTTGCTCCAGCTGCAAACTTCGCCAGGCCTGTCCGTTCGACAAAAGCTACGAGCAACTGGAGGTCCAACTTTTCCGCCCGGGATCGGGCAGGACATTCTCCAGTTCTGCTTCTTTGCAAGCCGAACCCACCCGGCCCCGGGTGAAACCGACCAGTCGTCCGGAACTCTTTTGGATGCACGGTGACGGCCTGCGCCAGGCGAGTTCCGCCCCCGCCCTCTTTGTGTTTGACCTGTCGGTCCTGCGGCGCTATCGCATTACGCTGAAACGTCTGGTTTTTCTCTACGAATGTCTGCTGGAATTGGAGGTGGACATCGAGCGCGGCGACGTCCTCGCCTGTCTGCGGCAGCGCCTGCGGCGGGACGGTCTTTCCCAGGTGGCCACCACCGACTCGCCCGCACCCGGCTTCATCAAGATTTGCCGGCAGCTAGAGGCGGAAGCGAACCTGAATATCCTGACCGAGCCCCTCTTCCTGGAAGAGCCAGCTGGGGGAATGGACCTGGCCCGCTTTTCCCGTTACTGGCAGAAGGTCAAGGCAAGCGCGATGGCTCCCTCGCGCTGAAAGTTGCTTCAAGGGGATTCGCGCAGCCAGCCGGCAACCCCACGGCCTTCCCAACTGGCTCGCAAAGGATCTCCCACGGCCAGTTCCAGCTCGACTAATCGGTCGGCGGCCTCTTTCAAGCCAAAATATGGAATCAGCGGACCCAGTCTCAGGGCCAGGTCTCCCAGACTGAGACCCTCCGGATGTTCGGCCAGCAGCAACAGGACCGCCTGCTCAGAGACCGTCAGTTGTTCGGCTAGCGGGGCCAATGCGCGCCCCTGGCCGGCCTCAAGCAAACGTTGCTCGCGCACTTCCTGATTGTGATGTCGAAGCATGGCCATGGCGATTTCGGGCAAGTAGCTGGGGTGCTGGCCAGCTCGCCGTAAACACCAACAGGTCCCGGGCCGAAAATACATCTCCCGAAAGTGATCGCAAGAGGGCCCAAGGTCATGTCCGTTTTCTTCGGCCCGAGGCTCTGGCACCGGATCGTCTCGGTCCATCCAGCTGGCCGCTTCCAACTGACGATGCCAGTTGAAAACTCCGTAACCCAGCCAGGTTGGCAGCCAGCCCATCAAATGGCGGCGAACCAACCCCAGTTGCTCCAGGCGGTCGAACTCGCGCTCCAGGTTCCTGGCGCGCTGTTCCCTCGCTTCATCCTGACAGAGGCTGCTCAGGGCCAGATGCAGCTTGGTATCAGGCAGGAGTTCTAAAATCCCGGCATAGGGGTTCATCATTCTCGACATAGCCTGTACCTCTCGAGTGCTCTGTATGTATTGTGTACGTGATCCAGGAAATCCTTTTCCTGGCAAATCTACTGATCCTGTAGAGGGTCTTGGGCATCAAGGTGGAAAGAAGAGGACGAAATGCGTACAATAAAGCGATGACCTTGAAACCGACGACCGGACTCTATCGAGCCAGAACCCTGGCGGCAGCCGCCGGCATTTCTACCAATTTGCTTCGTGCCTGGGAACGGCGCTATCCATTATTCGAGCCGGAGCGCCAGCCCAGTCAACATCGCCTCTACACAGACCAGGATATGGCCGTCATTCGCCGGGTTCGAGAACTGCTCGACTCCGGGCTTTCCATCGGCGAAATCTCCGCGCTGGGACGGGAGGCTCTGCTCTCACAGCATCAACCTCGCCTGGAGTCTTCGGCCAGCCCTCTCGTGCTAGACCCACTGACCCCAGAGCTGGAAGTCATGCTGGCCGACCTGGCACCACGAGACCTTCGCTTGCATCGCTCCTCCCGCTTTGCCGGCGAAGACCTGGGTGTGTCCGTGCGACAGCTCCATCCCCTTGACCTGGCCAACGTCTTTCGCCTCTACCAAATTCTCAAGGGGGCATACGAAATCTGGATCTACATGGAGCAACGGCTGGTTCGAGAAGTTTTGCAGGGTCGGCTGCTCCGCTTGTTTGAAGATGGGTTCCAGGCGCAGCTGCAAATGCTGGGTGCGGCCACCGACTCCTCCGATCCTATGGTACGTTCGGCCCTGGAGGATGCCAAGGGCGGCGCCCTGGCGGTGCTTTTTGACTACCTCAAGGGTCGCGACCTGGAGCGCTTAGAGTCGTCAGAGCTTCACGTGGTGCTGACCCTGGCCCGGGACCATGCCAAAATGATGCGCAACGCATTCAGTGATTTGGACGAGGCGGTGCGCGAAGCGGACGAGAGTCCGAAGGCTCATTCCCTGCGACCTATCCTGAAGAAGTTGGCGGCCTACCGCCCTGGCCAGAACTTTCGGGCGGGAACCAACTTTGAGGGCTCAGTCAGCTGCCGATGCTTGGAAACATCCGCTCTCGACCGGGTCACCTATAACTTTCTCTCGCGCGCAATCGCCCCTGGCCAACCCGGCGGCGGACTGTGGGTCAGCCAGATCAATGACCAGCTCTGTCGTTGGGCTTTTGAGTGCACGGGAACGCGCTTTATCATGCCCGAGGCAGATGAACTACCGGTCCGAGCGGTAGCGATGGCAGTAGGTGTAACTCCCGAGGAGGCTCTTTCCTACGCCTATCTGGGCTCCGTTCGGCGGACCGGGCGACTTTGGGCCTGGTTTCACTGGCCCCTCTTTGTTCCGCCGCTGGACGTTCCTCACTGCCAATGCGAACCGCTGGGGCACTGACCGTCCGGTTCACGGTTTTAGCTTGAGGAAGACTTCGTTGCGGCGCATCGGCGGAGGCACGAAGGGTGAATTATAAAAGGCAAAAAAGGGCTCGCCGTCCACTTTCACCTGGCCCGCTCGAATGTAGTCCAGTAGTTTCTGCTTTTGCTGGTTCAGCTGAGCGTCGTTCCACGCTCCCGAGAATCGAAAGGCCAGGTATCGCTCGGGCTCCGTCTGGAAAAATCGGATTCTCTCGTCCTTGGCTGCGGGAAGGCTTTCTAGCGTGTATTTCTTGGGCATCATGAAGCGGATTTTCCAGGCGCCCGCAGCCGTGGGTATCTGGGTAACGGGCGCGGTCATGGCGATTTTCTCGGGCTCGGCCGGCGCTTGTCGAGATTGATTGGAACCGAAGATATAGCCGGCCAGAATAGAAAAACCCTGGTTCGCCGCCTTCTCGCGCGGGCCGTCGACGGTCACCTCGGCCACCAGGTAGCTGTCATAGCTTCGGTATTCGAAAGGCCCGTCGCGCTTTTCGACTTTGTAATCGGGACTTTCCAGCCCCTGCTCCGAGTAGACCTGACGAGCCTGGAGCACCAGGGCCAGAGCAACCAGACTAGCTGCCACGAATAGGAATCTCTTCATCCGTCTGGATTCGGCTGGAGGGCCGACGGACCTCCGTCGCGCGCAGCGCGTGGCTGCTGCGCTCACTCCCGGGTTGAACTTGCCCTCGGGAATCGCTTTTCTCCAGTCGGAACCGGCCGCTTGAAGCGCTTGCGAGGAGTCCTGTCAACAAATTTTGGCGGCCGTCACCTGAGTGGTCATCGCTCGGGCGGGCATTCCCAGCTATCGGAGGACTCGACCGATGCGGTCGGTCTTCAGCTCGGTGAACCAAAGGTTACCATCGGGTCCGGGGGTGATGCGGTGCATCACGGTGCCACGGTCGGGCACGATGAACGAGGTGAGTTGTTGGGTCTTTCGATCGATGCGAATGATGTGGTCGTCTCCCGGCGGCTCGGGATGATTCTGGTCCACATACTGCTGAACCCACAGGCTGCCGGCGCTGTCAAAGGAAAGAGAAGCCAGGATGACGTTTTCCTGGCTCTTGGGAATGGGAAATTCGGTGATATTCCCCTGCATATCAATGCGGCCTACTTTGTTGCCGGCCTCTTCCGTGAACCACATCGCCTGGCCCTCCGGGTCGGGGCGGATGGCGATGGGGCGGCTATTGGGCGTGGGGATTTCAAATTCTGTATTCCGTCTAAAGTGACGGAAACCACAAAATCGTGAAGCTCACCGGTGACCCAGAGTTTATCGCCCCCTCCCGCCTGGTTCCAGGTGAGTTCGTGGGTAGAGCCTGCAACGGATTCGCCCTCGATGCCCTCCTGGAGCATACGGGGCAGGGGTTCGCCGCACCAGTCGGTGGCCTTTCTGGCAACGTTGGGGTATTCAAGCTTCCAGGTAGTGATCGGGTTAGCAGCACCACGGACACTCGCAAAGTCGCCGCCCGACCTGGAGAATTCGCTGCCGCATCCAATCGCCAGTAGCCCGAGGAACAGGATCTTTTTCATGACGCGCACTTGCCGTACGGGCCCACCCGACTCCTGCCCTCGGAGACAAGAGTGATTGTCCGAGTTCCGCGTTCGTTCACTGGAGCGAAGAAAAGGGCAGACCAATAGATCCCGCGCCAGTTTCACGAACGGGGAACTTTCTTCGGTTGCCCGCCAGTCACCCTTCCATTCTCTGGTTGGAGGTGACTGTGCATCGTCTGTCTGCGGCAGCATTTTTGGTCTGGGGTGGACTGGTCTGTTTGGGCGGCTGTGGTAGCGGAGGGGGCCCGGCTGGCTCCTCCGCCAACCCGAGCTCTTCCCCGGAACAGGTAGCAGCCAGGGTGGGCGGCAGCTTCGCCGCTCCGCAAATACAGCCCCGACTGCAGACTTCCAGCTTTCAGGTCACTTCGGACTGGGGTAGCGGTTACGGGGCAACCCTGGAGGTTGCCAATGATGCCCAGCCCGTGAGCGATTGGCGCCTGAGTTTTGATTTTGCCAGCAATATCGAGACGATTTGGAACGCGCGCATCGTCAGTCATACC
>JALHOV010000387.1:5653-7805 GCA_022842865.1 Vulcanimicrobiota bacterium
AGAGTTGGAATCGTGACCTGGGAGCGGGAGGGCGCATTTCCGTGGGTTGGAACGGAAGTCCGGGCAACTTGCGGATACAACCTACCAACCTGACCCTGGTGTCGGCTTCCGGCCAGCCGACGCCGACGCCAACGACCACGCCCACTGCCACTCCTACCGCGACTCCCACCGCCACCCCCGCGACCTGGTCAGCCAGCTATAGCAACGTGGGCGACTGGGGTGGGGGATTTCAAGGAGAAATTGTGGTGCGCAACTCGTCCGCCCAAGCGGGCAGCTGGTGGATTGAATTTGATTTGCCCGCCAATATTAGTTCTTTGTGGAACGGACAGGTGGCCGAACGTGTGGGCAATCACTACCGCGTGACTCCCGCCAGCTGGTCCGCCTCGCTGGCCCCGGGCGCTCAAGCCTCGATCGGCTTCATTGCCTCTCCCGGCGGCGCGCAGGTGAGCAATCTGAAAGTGATCACCGAGGGAACTCCCTCAAATCCCTCGCCTTCCCCCACGCCGACGGCCAGTCCCACTCCAGCCCCACCAACAGGCGGCAACGGAAATCTGAAGATTGTGGGCTACTTTCCCGAATGGGGCATCTATGATCGCAACTTTCAGGTTGCCCAAATTCCGGCCAGCTCGCTGAATGTGGTCAACTACGCTTTTGCGGATATCTCCGCGGCCGGTGAGGTTACGCTGCTTGATCGCTGGGCGGCGGTGGACAAACCCAACGCCAACTTTGCCGAACTGCGCAAGTTAAAGCAGTCCAATCCGGGGCTGCTGACCATGATTTCGGTGGGCGGTTGGACCTTGTCGGGTCGGTTCTCGGACGTGGCTTTGACACCGGCTACGCGCCAGCATTTTGCCAGTTCCGCCGTCAATTTTGCGGTGCAGTATGGTTTTGATGGGGTGGATATCGACTGGGAATATCCGGGCGGAGGCGGACTGGAGGGCAATGTGGTTCGGGCTGCTGACAAGCAAAACTTCACTCTGCTGCTCCAAGAGTTGCGTCGCCAACTGGATGCTCAGGGAGTAAGAGACCGGCGCAGCTACTATTTGTCGGCGGCCCTGCCGGCCGGTGCCGACAAAATTGCCCAATCGGAGCCATTGGCCATTTCCGCCAGCCTGGACTGGATGAATCTGATGACCTACGACTACCACGGGGGCTGGGAGAACACCACCGGCCATCTGGCCGGACTATCGGATGCCAGGAAAACGGTGGAGGCCTATCGGGCGGCCGGGGTTCCCGCCTCCAAGCTGTTCTTGGGGCTACCCAGCTACGGTCGGGCCTGGAAAAATGTGGCGCCGCCCGGCATAGGAAGAGCCGCCAACGGTGTGCCCCAGGGCACTTTTGAAGCGGGCGTCTTTGACTACAAGGATCTGATCTCCAAACTACGCTCCTCTCGGGGGGTTTGGATTCGCCAGTGGGATGAGGCTGCTCAGGCCGCCTGGATTTCCGCACCCAGCCTGCAGGGCGGGGTGGTGGTCAGCTACGAGGATGCCCAGTCGCTGCAAGTCAAGCTGCAGTATCTGAGTTCACAGGGTCTGGCCGGGGCCATGATCTGGGATCTGTCCAGCGATCTGGCGCCAACCGATCCCGATAGCCTGGTGGGTCTCGTGCGTCGTTTCGTCCCCTGACGACTCGAAGCCTGGTTTGCAAAATGCTGGAGTTCTTGGCGGGGGGCCCTCCGCGGGGAGGACCCCCGCGCCTACTACGGGAGGAGCTCCTCCACGCCGATTTTGGCAAGAATTTGCTCCAGAGTAGCGTTTGGGGGCAGAAGCGGTCCGGCGGGTCGGTCCACCAGGATGCGGATAAAGCCGGGTCGTTCAGCGAGGGGCGGCTGACCGAGTTCCACCGAATCGACCATGATGGAGATGGTTTCGCCGGGAGCGATCGGGGACTTGGGCGCAGGGGTGGGGTTGGCGGTGTGGGAGATTTTCACGACTAGCGACCTCCTTGGGGCAGGCAGTCCTGGCTGGGGATCTGGGGATTCTCAGCACAGAAGCGTTCGCGGTCCAGGCGCTGGCGGCCGGCATTGCCTTGCAGGCGCTCGCGCAGGTCGATGCGACCGTCGCGGTTACGGTCGTCCTGGCCGGGCTGCAGGTTGGGCGTGATTTGGGGGGCCTGCTCGCTATACTGATCGGGCGGGAGCATCGCGTTCAAG
>JALHOV010000388.1:0-2039 GCA_022842865.1 Vulcanimicrobiota bacterium
TCACAGTTGGACAGAGAAATCGGCACTTACGCCGGACCCGCTCAGAGCCGCATCCTGGACCTGATGAATGCCAGCCAAATGCCCGAGTTACGCAATCGGGTACTTGAGGTTAAATCTTAGTAGGCTTGGCGTCCACCACAAAATAGGCGTTGCCCTGGCGCTGCAGGGTCCACTCCTCGTAGTGGCGGCGCCAGCCTTTGTTCCAGCGGGACACGGCCAGAACCACCACCAGTTTGTTGCTGCTCGCGTCCCAGGATTGACGGATGCTGCCCTGCAAGGCTTCGCGCTGGTCCACGGCCATATCCACCTTGCCCAGGCGGGCCATAAAGAGATGCAGGGCCGGACCCTGAGCGATGATCTCGATGGTCTCTTTGTCTTGCTGGTGAATGGCCTGCTGCAGTTCCTGGTGCAGGCGCGTCAGCGTTCGGTCGTATGCTTCATCCGTGGGCCAGCGGCTATCCACCGTCGCGGAGTCGACCTTATGCTTGGGCAGCGCCTTGGGCTTTTTTGGCCCGCTCTGCAGCACGGCCACCCCCATTCGCTTCAAAACAATCAGGCCGTAAGCGGACGCGGCCAGAACGACCACGCCGACTACGGCCAATCCGAGGTAGAGAAACTTCTCAATGCCCACCATAGAACCCATTCCAGTGGTTTAACTCAACCGGAATGGGTTCCTGTGGTTCAAGTGTACTACCCAGTTTCAGTTAGCTCTCTATGGTTAAAAAGGTCGTGCTTCCCTGGCGCTCGACCAGCAAGGCGAAGGAGTCACCCGACTGGGTCTTGAGTGCGTTCACGAATTGCTCCGGATTATGGATTTCGGTCGTGTTGATCTTGTGAATGATATCGCCTCTTTGTAAACCGGCGCGAGCCGCCGGACTGTTGCGAGCCACATCAATGATCACCACGCCGTCGCTGGAGCTAGAAGACAGTTGGGTGGCAATCTCGGGAGTCAGCGGACGAATGCTGACGCCGAGGGTCTTGGCATCGTCGGCCGGCAACTCTTGCGCCTTGCTTACCTGCTGGTCGTCGGGGCGCTCTACAACCGTCACGCTGATGTTCCGCTTGCTGCCGGCTCTCCAGATTTCCAACTGGGCCGGCTTGCCCACCGGCGCGCGCGCCACTTCGGCCAGCAACTCACGATCGGAACGGATGGCCTTGCCGTTTACCGAGGTCACCACGTCCTGAACCTGCAGGCCCGCCTTGCTGGCAGGACCGCCGTCTACCAGACTGGAGACCAGCCCGCCGCGCACATCCTGGGGAATGCCCAGCGCTGTCTTGAGCTTGTTGCTCATCGGCTGCACGCCCACGCCCAGGAAGCCGCGTGTCACGTGGCCCTTATCCTTGAGTTGGGCCACGATGTCCTTGGCCATGTTCACCGGAATGGAAAAACCGATGCCCTGCGCATTGGGGATAATCGCCGTGTTGATGCCCACAATCTGACCCGAGGTGTTGAAAAGCGGACCGCCGCTATTGCCGGGATTGATGGAGGCATCGGTTTGCAGGAAGTCATCATACATCCCGGCACCGATCACGCGGCCCTTGCCGCTAAGCACACCGACCGTGACGGTGGCCTCGAGTCCGAAGGGATTGCCGATGGCCATCACCCAGTCGCCCACCTGCAGCGCTTCGGAGTCACCCAGTTGAGCTGCGGGCAAAGGCGCGGCCGAGGTCACCTTGACCAGGGCCAGGTCGGTCTTGGGGTCGGTGCCGACCACCTTGCCTTCCAGTTCGGAACCGTCTGACAGGGTCACTCGACAGATTTTGACACCCTCCACCACGTGGTTGTTGGTGATGATATAGCCGTCCGGCGAGATGATAGCGCCCGAGCCCTGGCCGTGAGAGCGACGCTTGTAGGGCTGAGCTTGTTGGGGCATCTGGAACGGGAAGAAGCTGCTGAGATCCTGCTGCTGCTCGACCACCACCTTTTCCACCGCGATATTGACGACGGCTGGCTTCAAATCCTTAGCCAACCTGGCGAAAGTTCCCATTTCCTGGCGGATCTGCTGGCCGGAGTCGGCTCGAGCCGGAGTAGGATGGGG
>JALHOV010000388.1:2049-7794 GCA_022842865.1 Vulcanimicrobiota bacterium
GCCCACCAGCAGAGCACCGGTGAGGGTGCCGAGGGCGAGCGTCCGGATTTGAACTTGACCTGATCTTGAATGATTCACAATTCCTCCACACACAAAGCACAGTTGAGACTGGAAAGAAAAACCGTCCTACTCTCTTAAAGTTCCCTATATGCCTTACGGAAAAACTATTTTAGAGCTGCACCGGAAGATTGGGATTTTGCGACCAATCCCGGTAGCTCAGGTAGTAAAGCGACGTGGAGCGGAATCCGTTTTCCACCAATAGGGTGGCCACCAGGGAAGATTTGGCGCCATCGTGGCAGTAGACGATGATGTTGTCGCTGGGGCTCAGACCGGCTGACGCGAGCAAGGTGGAGATTTCCAGCGGAGTTCGCAGCCGCAGCCCGTTCAGGAATTCGCCTTCGGGCAGGTTTTGAGCGCCTGGAATGTGGCCGGGGCGGGCGTCACCGGGCAACAGCAGTTGCCCATTGAACTCGGCCGGCGTGCGCACATCGATCAATTTGGCTCCATTTTTTTGTATGGCCTGCAGCACCTGTTGCTGGAAGACCAGGGCAATGGGCTGGGGTGTGGCGTTGGCCTGAAAGCTTGAGGGCGTCGGGGTTCCGGCTTGGACCGGCAATAGACCGGCCAGGGCGGGCGCACCGCCATCCACCAGCACAGGCTGGCTTACACCGCAGTATCCGAGCAGAAAACGCACCCGGGCAGCGAATTTCATCTCCCCATCGTCATAAACGACCACCGGTTGGTCCCGCTGAACTCCGAGGGCGGCGAAGAAGTTCTGAAGAGCGGTCAGATCCTGCAACGCGCCGGGAGCTTCCGTCAGGGTGGTGAGAGCATCTACGTTGACTTTGATGGCATTGCCCAACTGCGGCACGGGTTGGGATTCGACCACAGATTCCGCGGCCAGTCTCAGTCCGTTCAACGAGACCGCTTGCTGCGGGGTGAGCACGAGAGGAGAGATCAGCGGGTTGCCGCCGCCGTTGCCGAGCCCCTGGAACGAACCGGAATTGGCCGATTCTGAGCCGCAGCCGCACAGCACCAGACTGGCAACCGACAAAGTTTGTAAAAATTGGCGTCGTTTCATGGAGCGCCTTTTGCCGCTCCCGTTCGCTTCCCTTCGTTGGGCAGGCATGAAGTGTTCGACCCAAAATAAGGATATTATGGCAGTTTTACACATTCCCGACGAGCGCCGCTCCCTGAACGAGTTCTCGGAAATCAAAGAATATCTGGCGCGCATTGGCATCGGCTACGAAATCTGGAAGCCCTCCATTGAGGTCGACCGTGACTCCAGCAACGAGCAGATTCTAGAGGCTTTCGCCACCGAGATCGAGACGCTCAAGCAACAGGGTGGTTATCAGGCCGCCGACGTCATCAACCTTTTCCCCGACACTCCCAACCTGGAGCCCATGCTGGCTCGTTTCAGCAAAGAGCATTGGCACGACGAGGATGAAATCCGTTTCATCACCGCCGGCAGCGGCGTCTTTCATATCCGGCCCCAGGATGGCTCCCCAGTGGTGGCCTTGCAGGTGGAGGAAGGCGACCTGGCTCGCGTACCGGCCGGCACCTGGCACTGGTTTGACCTGTGCAGCGACCGGCGCATTCGCGCCATTCGTCTCTTTCAGGATCCGAGCGGCTGGACGCCTCACTATACCGAGAGCGGCAAGGACGCCGGCTATCTGCCGCTTTGCCTTGGCCTGGACTTCATCCCTCCCCAGTTACAACAACTCTAACCAGGCCCTAGCGCAGCCTGGCCAACTCTTCAAATAGTTCCTTTTCGCGAGCGGTCAGTTTGGTGGGAAGCGAGACTTCCAGCTTCACGTAGAGATCGCCGGCCGGCTTGCCGGCGGCGGCGGGTAAGCCGTGGCCGCTCAAGCGGAAGCTCCGACCATTCTGTGATTCGGCCGGCACCTTCAAGCTGACTTCTTTGCCGGACGGAGTGCGGAAGGAGACCTCCGTGCCCAGCACGGCGCCATATAGATCCACAACCGTCTTGCGAATGACGTCGCGGCCTTTGATTTCATAGTCGGGGTCGGGCTTGATGTTGATCACCATCGTGACACCCTGGGCTTTCACTTTGCTGCCCTGGGTGACGCCCGGGGGAATGCGCACTTCGAGGCGGCGCGTCCCTTGCTGGCGACCGGCTCCCCGGCACACCGGACAGATGCCGTTGCCCATCACTCCCGCCCCGCGACACTGGGGACAGACCTGCGGTGAGGCGATCTCCAGCTGGCGGGTCGTGCCCGAATAGGCTTCTGCCAGGGAGACTTCCACGTCCACCGAGGCTGGCTGTTCCGGCTGCGACTGGGACTGTTGAGGGCCGCCTCGGGCCTGCTGCCGACCGGCTCCTCCAAAGAAGCGTTCGAAGAAGCTGGAAAAGCCTCCGGCCGCCTCTTGTTGACCGCCAGCACCGCCGAAGAGATCCGAGAAGTCGAATTCCACTCCGGCTCCACCGCCGGGACCGGGACCACGCCGTGCGCCGGCATTGCGCCACTGCGAGCCCAACTGATCGTATTTTTTACGGTTATCCGAGTCTGACAGCACCTCGTAGGCTTCGTTGATCTCCTGAAAGCGCTTCTCGGCGCCCTTGTCGCCGGAGTGCACGTCAGGATGGTTTTCGCGAGCCAACTTGCGATAGGCCGTCTTGATTTCTTTTTCGGTGGCCGTCTTGGCCACCCCGAGCGTTTTATAATAGTCTTTAAAATCCATCGCTTAACGTCCTCCGTTGCGTGAAAAGAGCCCGCCCTAAATTGCAGGGCGGGCTCTCTCACTGGTCAGTCCAGGACTAGTCCTTGACTTCGAACTCGGCGTCGACCACTTCGCCGTCGACCGGGCCTGATTCGCCGCCTTCAGCACCCTCTTCGTCTTGACCATACATCGCTGAGCTAGCGGCCATCACGGCCTGCTGCAGCTCTTCGATGGCAGCCTTGACTTCCTCGGAATTGAAGTCTTCGTTCTCGATCAACTTGCGCAGTTTCTCTTGAGCGGCTTCGATGGTGGCCTTGGCGTCACCGGCGATTTTGTCGCCGAACTCCTTGACCGTCTTCTCCGATTGGTAGACGAGGCTGTCGGCCTGGTTTTTGAGTTCGACCCGCTCGCGGTTCTTTTTGTCGTCGGCCGCGTAGGATTCGGCATCCTTGACCATGTTTTCCACGTCTGACTTGCTCAGGTTGGTGCTGGCCGTAATGGTGATGCGCTGAGCCTTGCCGCTGGCCTTATCCTTAGCTTCCACGTTGAGAATGCCATTGGAGTCGAGGTTGAATTCGACTTCAATCTGGGGCACGCCACGGGGAGCCGGGGGAAGATCGCGCAGCACGAACGTACCCAAAGATTTGTTATCCTTGGCGAATTCGCGCTCGCCCTGGAGCACGTGCACTTCCACGCTGGTCTGCATGTCGGCGGCGGTGGTGAAGGTTTCCTTGCGCTTGGCCGGGATGGCCGTGTTGCGGGTGATGAGTTTGGTCATCACGCCGCCCAGGGTCTCGATTCCCAGCGTCAGCGGGGTCACGTCCACCAGCACCACGTTCTTGACTTCGCCCGAGAGGACGGCACCTTGAACAGCGGCACCCAGAGCAACGCACTCGTCGGGATTGACGTCCTTGGACGGATCCTTCTCGAAGAGCCGCTTGACCAGCTCGGTGACGGCCGGCATACGGGTCGAGCCGCCGACCAACAAGACGCGGTCGATTTCGCTCAACTTCATCTTGGAGTCGTCGATGGCGCGACGGCACGGGCCTTCGCAACGCTTGAGCAAGTCGGCGGTCAGCTCCTCGAACTTGGCCCGCGAGAGGTCCACGTCAAGGTGCTTGGGCCCGCTGGCGTCAGCGGTGACGAACGGCAGGTTGATGTTGGTGCTGAATTTCTGAGAGAGCTCGATTTTGGCTTTCTCGGCGGCGTCGCGCAAGCGCTGCAAGGCCATCTTGTCGGCCATCAAGTCGATGCCGTTTTCTTTTTTGAACTCCTCGGCCACGAACTTGACGATGCGCTCGTCCCAGTCGTCGCCACCCAGA
Source organism: Vulcanimicrobiota bacterium (assembly GCA_022842865.1). Classification (GTDB taxonomy): domain Bacteria; phylum Vulcanimicrobiota; class Xenobia; order Xenobiales; family JADMJV01; genus JADMJV01. The sequence goes on from JALHOV010000388.1 coordinate 6,054, forward strand.
TGAGTGTCACCGGCGGTCGACTTCACTTCGAAGACGCCGTCACCGATTTCGAGCACGGATACATCGAAGGTGCCGCCGCCGAGATCGAAGACGATGACCGTCATGTTGTCGTTTTGTTTGTCCAGGCCATAAGCCAGGGCGGCCGCGGTCGGCTCGTTGATGATGCGCAGCACTTCGAGGCCGGCGATGGTGCCGGCGTTCTTGGTGGCCTGACGCTCCGAGTCATTGAAGTAGGCCGGCACGGTGATGACCGCCTGGGTGACTTTTTCACCCAGATAGGCCTCGGCGTCGGTCTTTAACTTCTGCAGAATCATCGAGGAGATTTCCTCGGGGGAAAACTTTTTGCCATCCACCGTTTCACGGTGGTCGGTGCCCATATGGCGCTTGATCGACTTGATGGTACGATCGGGGGCGCTGACGGCCTGACGCTTGGCCAGTTCACCAACGAGGCGCTCGTCGGACTTGGAGAAGCCGACGACGGACGGCGTGGTGCGCGCGCCTTCGGCATTGGCGATAACGGTGGGCTTGCCACCTTCGAGAATGGCGATCACCGAGTTGGTGGTGCCGAGATCAATACCCACTACTTTTGACATTTTGAGGGCCTCCTTGTGGTCTTCTTCAATTCTTAACGGTGTTGCGGGCTACTTTGACCATGCTGGCGCGCAGCACGCGGTCGCCAATCTTGTAGCCCTTTTGCAGTTCTTGCACGATGGACTGGTCGGGAACGTCGTCGCGCTCTTCGACCATCATGGCCTCGTGTTGAGCCGGGTCAAATTCCACCCCCGTGGTGCTGATTACAGCAATCTCGTTATTCTCCAGCAGTCGGTCGAAGCCGCGCCGGATCAATTCGACTCCCTTGAGTAGAGACTCCACCGACGGATTGGCGCGGGCTGCGTCCAGACTGCGGTCCAGGTTGTCCACCAGCGGCAATAGTTCTCGGAAGAGTTCTTCCTTCATCAACACCTGACGGCGTTTTTGTTCCTCTTGCTGACGGCGGCGGAAGTTTTCGAACTCCGCCGAGATGGTCAGAACGTGTTCCTTCATCTCCTTGGCCTGAGTTTGGGCCGCTTCCAGTTCCAGGCGTATAGCGTCCGCCTCGTCCACCACTTCGGGCTCATCGAGCACCTCGGTTTCGGTCTCCTCGGCGACGTGTTCTTCCTGTTCCATTCCTACTGGCTCCCTATCCTTGACCTTTGGTTCCGACTATACCAAGGCTAATTCTAAGGTGAGTATGTCTACTGTTAGAATTGTGTTAGCGCCCTAGCTTCTCGGCCAGATATTCGCCCCCGGCCTGGTGCAAAATCGCGCCGGGGTGGCCGTCGGTGGGACTCACGGCCAGGACGGAGCCGCCAAAGTCCGTGATCTTGCGCTCTTTCATGATGCGGTCGGTGACGGCTTGGAAGTTCCAGTAAGAGATGCCATTGTCCTTACAGTAGATTTCGGCGGGCCCGATGGTGCCGGGAAAAGCGAAGCAGGCCACCTGGAAGTTCTGCTCTTTGCTGAGTTCCGCCAACTCCGAATAAGCGCGGCGCACCGCCTCCCAGCCCACCAAATCGCTATACTGGCTGGGCACACGCGCCGGATCCTCATCCAGGAAGACCTTGCCTTCCACCCAACCGGGCTGCATTTGAGGCGGCAAGAGGGTATCGCGGCTGAGGCGGCCGCGAAACCATTCGAGCAAGAACGAACAGCGCAGATCGGTGGGCGAACGCTGAATGAAGTTGGGTAACTGATGATCATT
>JALHOV010000389.1 GCA_022842865.1 Vulcanimicrobiota bacterium
AAAGCATAGGCGGGATCATAACCGGCCCGGGCCATCATGGCGGTGCCTATCCGATCGGCCTCCGATTCATCATTCTGACTGAATCGGCTACCCAACATTTGGTCGAGCACAGCGGCGGCCTGGACCGACTGCCGATCGATTCGTCCCCCGCTGAGACTGAGCAGCACCGCCAACCAGCCCACCTTACGCGTCTGCTCATTTTCCATCTGTTTGATAGAGTGCCGTTGCACGACGTGCGCGATTTCGTGGCCCAGCACAAAGGCGATCTCCCCGTCGCTCATGCCGCGCATCAAAGCTCGGGTGGCGTAGACGAAACCACCCGGCAGGGCCATCGCATTAAATTCGTCGGTGGCCAGCACTTTGAACTGAAACTGGATGTCGTTGCGGCCGGCCACCCGGGCCAGGGCCTGACCAATCGTCTGGAGGCGCCGATTGAGGTCGGGCGAATTGTCGATCCCAGACTGGGCCTCGATCTTCTGGGCGGCCGACCGCCCCAAGGCCACTTCCTGTTCCGTGCTCACCTCTGCCCAGGCGGCAAAGCTCAAAAGAATACAAAGAGAGAGTCGTAAAATCATCAATTCTTGCTCTTCACCATCTGATTTAAGCGATCATCCGCCTGACGGATGCGGGCGGTCAGCACTTTGATAATCTCGAAAGCCATCTCCGGCATCTGCTCGACCAGATCCTTCAGTTGCTCGCCCTTCAGCACCAGTAAGCGCGAATTGCGCTCTACCACGACGCTGGCGCTGCGTGGCTCATCATCCAGAATGGCCATTTCGCCGAAATAGTTGACGCCCTCAAGGCGGGTCAGCAACAGTTCCTGACCGCTGCCGCGAGCCTTGACGATCTTGACGGTGCCATCCAGCAGAATGTAAAGTTCCGCCCCTAACTGGCCTTCTTCGAAGACCACCTCACCAGCCAGGTACTCAACTTCTTCCAGCCGTTGATCAATGGCCACCAACTGCTCCAGATTCATCTGGGCAAACAGCGGCACTTTGCGGAGCACCAGTAGTCGTTCCACTTTTTCCTCCTCGGCATCGTCCCAGGTCTTCTCCTTGCGCAGCCATTCTACCGCCTGACTCAGCCAGGGATCGTAAGCCAGCCACTGACTGGAACAAAAGGCTTCCCATTCGGCCTGGCGGACCAGAGAGGCGGGCAAATCATTCATTTTGTCACGCAGGTCGCCGCTCTCCAAAAGCAAAACCAAAAGCTGCGAGGCCTCCCGATCGCCCAGATTGGAGAGCACTTCCAGGGCGTCGGCCCGAGCGCGCAGATTGGTGAATCGCAGCACCTTTTCCACGCTGCGGATGACCTTGGGTGTTTCAATGCCGGCCAGAATATCAAAGACCAGCTTCCGGCTTCGCCCGCTGGCGTTGTCCAAACAAAGCTGCAAATAGTCCAGTTGCACCTGAGGTGCGTCGCCGTGGGGCAGCTTCAGAAGGGTGCAGACCCACAACTGCTGCACCTGGGAGCGCAACATCCGGGTCAAGCGCTCCCGGCTCTCGCGCCGGCCGCTCTGACTTAAACACGACACCGCCGCCCGGGCCGTGTTGCCCGAGGCGGAGTCAAGATAGGGACTCAGAATCGGACCCAGGTCGAGAGGACAGGCGGCCAGGACCTGGATGCAACGGTCTCGGCTGGCTTTCGAGGATTCTTCCAAATGACGACTGATGCGTTGCCACACCTCGCTCTCTGCCGGAATCAGCTCCTGATGGCTTTGCAACAACTGCAAAGCGGCTCGTCGCACCGGCGTCTCTCGCCGATCCAGCGCTTCTAAGGCGGAGAGAACCCAGCTGCGTCGACGGCCCTGATCCTCCCCGTGAAAATCGGCCAGGCGCATCAAAGCGGCTCGAGCCACCCGCGAGGAAGGGTGCGCGCAGCGGGCCACCAGCTCGCTGCTTAAACTCAGGGGAGTGTTGCGCAACGCTGCTACCACCGTAGGCGGAAAGTCGTCCGCCAGCATGGCCAGCAGGCATTGAGAAGCCTCGGCGGCCTCCTTGCCCTTGGGCAGGCCGATCAGCAAGGAGGCCGCCAAAGCGCGGACTTCCGTCTGAGAGTCTTGCATGCAGGCGACTAACCATCCAGGCACCAAGCCTGGCTTCAAGTCCCCGACGGCGCGCAGGGCCGCCAGTCGGATTTCCGCCTCGGAACTGGCCACACACTCTTGCAACAAACGCCAGTCTCGCGGCCAGCCTGGCTGTGCAAGCGCCTGAAGACAGACGCGTCGCAGCCAGGTGGGGATTTCCTGATCGCTAGCAGCCACCTGGGCTAACGGAGCCCAGGCCTGGCGGCTGGCCAGCGTTTGGGATAGGCGCAATAGGGCTGGATCTGGACTGTCAGAAGCTTCCCGGCACAGGTCTTGCCAGAGATTGGTGAGACGCTGCAGCTCAGACGCGGCGAAACCTCCGCTGAGCTCTTCCAAATCAAGACGACCCGCCTGCACTTCGTCGATCATGGTATGCAGGTAGGAACTGCGCACAGCCCAGTTGGCGGCGAAATAAAGCGCCGCCGTGGTGAATCCCAGGCCGTACATCCAGGGAGCCGGCGTCGCTCCTGAACCGACCGCCCAGAGAATCAGTCCGGCCAGAGCCATGGCCGCGTAGGTCACAAGCCCTTCCAGGAAGGCGCGCACGCGACCGCGCGAGCGCGCCGGCAGAGCGTTGTAGACCAGTCCGCGAATGGGGCTGGCCACGGCGTTCTCCAAACTCTCGCGGGTGGCGCGCAGCAGTACCGCAGTGGCCAGGTTCGGCATCAGACAAATAGCCAGGAAGCTAAAACAAGTGATCCCCGAATGAACCTGGTTGGCGTTGGCTACTCCCAGCGTGCGAATCAGCCAGGGAGTCACAGCCACCTCCACCACGATTTCCAGCCCGTTGGTAATGGCCAGCAAACGACTGAGAAAGGCGGCCAACTGCTCGCTGTCAGGGTAGCTGGCTAAAATGATGCTCGAATATAAGTATTGACCCAGAAAGGCGGCCAGAATCATGCACGCGCAAGACACGACCAACTGCTGCCCCAGTCGCGATTGGCGCAGGTAATTGGCGGCATTGCGCATCTCGCTGATACTGGTTTCATCGGCCTCCTCCAACTCCAGCGGACCCCAGCGGCGCAGCAGGCGCCGACTGGAGCGCAGCAGCAGCAAGGCCAGGACAAGAAAGAGCGGCCAGAGCAAGAGCAGTTCCTCGGATCGCACATACGGACCAAGCGCGCTGACCAGAAAGGCGCCTATCATGCCGCCCAGGCTGGCGCCGACCACAAAGAGCGGAAAGAGTCGTTTGGAAGCCAGGGTATCGAAAAAATCGCCGGTAAAGGTCCAGTAGTGGTTGGTCAGGATGCACTGACTCAAATAAAAAAGGCTGACCAGGGCAAAATAGAGGCCGGGAACCTGGCGAGTCAGACCGGCCCAAACCAGCAGGACCAGAGCCGCCAGTCCGCCGAGCAAGCGAATAAAGTAGCGGTCGTTCTTGGCGCGATGAACGCCTAGCGCATAGAGGAGACTGCCCACCACGGTGGTCAGGGCCGCAATCAAGAAGCTGAGTGGCAGGGCGGCCGGACCGTGGTTGGCCAGCAACAGAGACTCGCTGAGCACCAGGCCCACGGTTTGGGCCAGATTGAGCAACAGCGAGAGCAGCAGAAAGAACGCGAAGCGCGCCATTTCAGGCGCACGCACCTGGGGGAAAAGCCAGCGGATCATTGGATTGGGCCGAGCTCGGCCAGGCGAGCGATCACCTCATTCGCGGTTTGATAGCGCTGCTTGGGATCTTTAGCCAGCAACTTGGTCACGATGGCGTCCAGGTCGGGCGCGGCCAGACCCTTCTCCGCCAGGCCAGGAATGGGAGATCTCAAGTGCATCATGACCGTTTTCTCCGGGCTCTCACCAAGAAAAGGCGGCACGCCCGCAATCATTTCGTAGAGAACGCAACCCAGGGCGTAAAGGTCGGAGCGCTCGTCAGCAGTTCCGGTGTCCTGCATTCGCTCGGGGGCCATATATTCAGGAGTGCCGAAGGCAAGACCGCGCGCTTTCTTGGCCTTGGGGCCCCGGTCGGAAACAGCCGAGATACCGAAGTCCATCACTTTGATAGAGCGCCGGCTGGTCACAAAAATGTTGCGCGGCGAAATGTCACGATGAATGACGCCCCGCGCATGAGCCCAACTTAAAGCGTCGGCCACGCCGCGGGCCACACCAACGGCTTCCGATTGGGTGAGCGGACCGGTTTCCAAAATTGCATCCAGTTCCTGGCCCTCCAGGTATTCCATGACGAAATAGGGGATCTTGGAAAACCCGGCGGACCGATAGGTGCCGGCATCCAGCACCTTGACGATAGAAGGATGGCGCAGGTCGATGCCGATCTGCGCCTCACGTTCAAATGTCTCAACAAACTTGCGATCGCGCAGGGGGCCACGATGAGGGATCTTGACGGCTACCAGTTGCCCTTGAGGATCGACTCCATTATAGACGGTCGCCGTGCCACCGTCAGCCAGCAGGACGCCTAACTCGAACTGGCCGACCTTGCCATCTTTGGGCAGCGGAGCGGCTTCGGCCCAGTCCTTGGGTATTTGGACGCGCATCCGCCGCCTCAGCACCGTTCCCAGAATGACCACTCCCAGGGTTACGCCCCCCACCACCGCCGGAGAAAAGTCGGGAAGCGAGGAATCAGGCGGCGGGCGCTTGGTCGAAGTCTGCTTCTTGGCCAAAATTCAGGTCAACTCTCGAGGACATCGTCCACCACGGACGTCCGTCGACCCAGGCGCAGCGTGAGCCCTTCAAAGAGTTGAATGGTGTTGTCCAAGCGTAAGGTCGCTTCCTGGCCGGCACGCACTTCTTGACCCTGAACCACAGCCATCAAGCCGGCCTGGCGATGCTGATAGCGCAGGGAGGTTTCGCTGACGATCAGGCGACCCGTCAGAGGTACTAAACGCTCGTCGTCAATCTTGATATCGCAGTGCGCTCCATTGCCAATCAAGTTGATGGTCCGTCGTAGAGGCAGCTCTCGCGCCCCTTGAAAAAGACTGTAGCTGTTGATTCTAGCCTGCAAGGGCAAATACTCGTAGCGAACCACTGTGCGTCCGAGACGGAAGCAGTCCCCGGAAGCCAGTTCCTGGTGGTTGCCCGGGGCGACTTCCTCTCCGTTCAGGGGCAAGGTCAACTCACCGTCGAGATTGGTCAAAACCATTCCATCGTCTTTGTACGCCAGTTCGCAATGCACGGCCCCACGGTCGGTCAACTCCACCAACGTTTTCTGACCGATGCGCCCCAAAGTGATAGGACGTTCCATCTTGCGATGGTCCACCCAGAAATGGGTACCCTTAAGAGGTCCGGCCAAAAAGCGCAGCAAGTGCTGTTCGCCGCGATTCCACAGTCGGTCTCCTTCGTGGAAGAGTCCGCTCTGCAGCGTACTGACCTGCTCGCCGGCCAGAAGTCGAGTGCGCAGATCATTTGCCTGGTCGCCAGGCACCAGACTCACAGCCACTCCACCCACCAACAGCAGACTCTGAGTGCTCAACAGGTTGCCGAACTCCGGCCCGGGATGGCGCTGGCGCACGACGCCGCCGAGCGGAGTATCCAATAGCACCGGGCGCGTGCCGGTCTCGGCACAGGTGACGTGAATCTCGGGGGGTTTGTAAAGCAGCAGGCAGCGACTGGTGCCCGCTCCCTGGACGTTCAGCGTGGGCTCAAAGGTCTGAACCGCACCTGGTTCCTGCAAGATCAGCGTTTCTTGCTGAACGGGATGCAGGCGTCCGGCGTCCGGACCGTTCAGGATCAGCAGTTGATAAGCGGCCTGGGCGCCTTCGTTGGAGGCGACCGGGCGGGGAGGCGGGATGCGGGCCGGCGCAACCGCTTCGGCCGCCTCAGCTGCCTGGGGAGTCAGGCGCAACTGAATGACCAGACTGCCCATTTTAATGCGGTCGCCGACATGAATATATTGAGTGCCCTGCACCACTTTTCCGTTGATCAGAGTGTGATTGGTGCTGGAACGGTGGGTCAACAAGAAACGGTTGCGTTTCGCGTCCCAGCTCAAAGTTGCGTGGATACCCGAAACGGTCGGGTCGGGAAAACTGATTCGCGACGGTGATTCGTGCTTGGAGTAAGGGTCTTTACGGCCGAGTTCGATTTGATCGGCCAGCAAAGGGAACAACTCCCCTTTACCCTGGCCTTCGACCACCAGTAATTCTAGTTCTGCGCTCATAGCTTCTCGTGGTGTTTTCCATGGACGCTACGCCCACCTTTTTGAAGATCGGACCGTTCGCGCAATCCCATTCCACATTCCCGAGAGCGGCGGCGTGTATGGGTGGTCCAGTCGCGCCAAAGCCTCGAAGTCCAGGCCCTGCTCGACGGCCAGTGCCAGGGTTTGTAGTAACCCGGTGACCTCGCCACTGCCCACTGCCTGAGCCCCCAACAAGCGCCGGCTGCGCGGACAAAACTCCAGGCACAACTGCAGCCGGCCTGGTTCGGTCCAGTAGCTGGCCCGCAAGGGCCCGTCGCTTAAATACTGCTCCCCCTGCCCCATCTCACCCACCCAGCCCACTTCCAGGTCAAACAATTTGACGCTGGCGCAAGGAATGCAACCAGTGAAGCTACGGGGCTGTCCCATAGAAGCCGCCCCGGCCGCCTGACCGAGCAACGCGGCCGGTCGCGCCAGGGGAAGGTAAACCGGGCAAATGCCATGGCGCGGGGGAATTTCACAACAATCGCCTGCCGCCCAAATGCGGGACCGACTGGTCCGGCCCTGGCGGTCCACGCGCAGCCCACCCAGTGGACCCCGTTCCAGATTTAAATTTTCCAAGACGGGATGGCGAGGGGAAACGCCGGTCGCCAGTAAAGCGAGGTCGAGCTCAAGAGAGCTGCCGTCGCCGAGCTGGGCGCGCCGGGCCACTCCCTCTCCTTCCCAGGCGACCAGCTGATGCTGGCGCCATTCCACACCGTGACGCGCTAGTTCACGCAGCACCGTGTCGTGCAGGGGACCGGTCAGACCGAGAATGCGCCGGCAGGGATCGACCAGAGTCACCTGCTTGCCGGCAAAGCGGGCGGCTTCCGCCAACTCCAGACCCAGATAGCCAGCTCCCACCACCAGCACGCGCCGACACTCGGGTTGTTGCAGCCAGGCGCGTGCCTTCAAACCGCTGACCAGGTCACGCGGTGCCAGCACGTTCTTGAGTTGGCCGCCGGGAAAGTCAAAGCGCCCTCCGGGAGCCAGCAGCAGGTTTTGAAAAGGCAGGCTGCTGTTCTGGCCGCGTGCCAGGTCGCGAAACTGCAATCTCTGATTGGACAGGTCCAGCGCTTCTAAACGACATTCAGTCAAGAGCCGCAGGCCGCGCGCCTCGAGTTCTTGGCGCGAATGCAGAACCAGCTTCTGCGCGTCCGCAATCTGCCCGCCGACCAGATAAGGCAGTCCACAGGTGCCTACCGAGAGGACCGGGGACTGGTCCAGCACAAGCACTCGGCCCGGCTGCCAGCGGGCGGCTTCCACGGCGGCGGCCAACCCGGCCGCGCCGCCACCTACCACCACCAGGGCCGGCTCAAGCAAACTCACCGGCGTGTGTTAGTCAGGCTTATTTCTTGTCCTTCTTAAAGAGGCCGCTGAACCAGCGCACCACCCGTTGCACCAGCCCCAGTTTGGGAGGAGGCGCGGCGGTGGCGGCCGCTACGGCCTTTAAGAAGTCCGGGGGCGGACCCAGCTCTGCCTCGTAGTCCTCCGGCTCCGGCGCGGTGGGCCGGAGCTCGGGGGCCACCTCGACCACT
>JALHOV010000390.1 GCA_022842865.1 Vulcanimicrobiota bacterium
GACGAACGAACTCCGCACCCAGATGCACGGACAGTCCAAAGTCGATGCAGCGCTGTGCAATTCCCTTGCCAAATCGGCACAAAAGCCAGGCGAGCCGGCTGCGTCCGGCTCGCTCGGGCGGATCGGCGAGCAGCGGCTCGATCCAGTCGGGGCAGCTCCAATCCGGGTCGACTTCCAGATCCGGCCAGGGCTCGGGCTCCACCGAAGGGCCGCTCCAGCGTCCGTAGCTGGGCAAATCCTCTTCTTTCATGGGCTTTTCCGTTTTGGGCTGAGGCGCGCTTTTCAAAATGAAGCCTCCGCCGGCAGCCTGACGAGGAGCGGGCACGGGCGGCATAGGGAAGGTTGGGCGTCGGTAGGTTTTCTGGTTACGCTCGCGCTCTTCGCGCTCTTTATCCTTCTTGGACAGCGAGACGGAATCTTGAGAAGGGGCCGGGGGAGAGTCCTCGGCCTTGACGCCCAACTGGTTGCGCTTGAGCAGCCCGTCTGAATCCACCCAGGGTTGGCGCGGACCGAGCGGCTGAAAAGGCTGAAACGGGCGGATTCCGTCCATTCAGGAAAGTTCTCTTCGAACGGGCAATGCCCTGGTAGTTCTGACCATGTCACCTTTTTGTAACATGCATCGCCCGAGCAATGCCTAGACTGTCTGTATGAAAGTTTCCTCGCATTCGCCTGCGAACCCGCCCCGGAAGGCCCCCAAACTGGTGGCCATCGGTGACAGTCTTACGGCCGGCATGCAAGACTGCAATCTGGTGGGCAGCCGCCAAGAGCACTCTTACCCCGCTTTGATCGCCCGTCAGGGAGCGATGCAATTCAAACAGCCTCTGCTCAGCGAAAACGGCATCCCCCCCAAACTTTTTATGAGCCCCGATAGCTCCCTGATGAAGACGGCGTGGCGCTACGCCCTGGTCGGACTGGCCCACACCGCACCGATGGCCGCCACCGCGCTCGGCATCAATCCGCCGGAATGGCTTTACACCGGCATTTACCACGCCGGTGGGATGGGGCAGCGCCTGGAGAAGGGCGAAGTGCAAAGCTTCGCGATCCCAGGACTGGAAGCGCGCCACCTGAACACCATCCACAACGTCAAAGACTATGCTCGTGAAGTCGTGATGGGCATTGAAGGCAAGGGCGCCATGATGGCTGAGGTGCCCTTCATTCGCCAGATTACCCAGGGCGGCCGCTCGGCCCGTCACGGCGTTTCTCAAATTGATTCGGCCATCGCCCAGCAGCCCGATATGGTGATGCTCTGGGCCGGCAACAACGACGCGCTGGCGGGAGCCCTGACCGGCGAAGTCAACGACCTTTCGCTCACCCCCATGGAAGACCGTCCCTGGAAAATGGAAAAAAAGAAGTGGCCTTGGAGCAAAACCCAGGTGGTGGAGACCCCTGAAGTCATCCCGGGCTACGTTTCCACCATGGCCGGCCCCAACGGCACCGTCACGCGTCTGCTCAATGAAACCAAGGCAGAGGTCATGCTGATGACCATCCCGGACGTGACGGTCATTCCCCATCTTTTCCGGCTTGGCGAAAAAGTCGGCCCCCTTCCGACTGGTGCTGCCTGGCGGCGCCGATGTGACCGACAAGATTTCTAATTGGAAGCTGCCAACCAAGATTGCCGGCAAGGGCAAAGACGGGCGCGTCTACTTTCCTGAAGGCACGCGCGTGGGCATGGCTCAAGTCCTCAAGAAGCTGACCCACTACTACAAAGTGAAGACGGAAAAAGATCTGGATAGCGCGCTCTTGTCCATGACGCGCGGCGGCGGTGGGGTTTTCACGGAAAAGGAAGCGCTCGACCCCGAGGAAACCTCCACCATTCAGACGCGGGTCAACGAATACAATGCCCTGCTCAAGGACCTGGACGTCAAGAACGAGCGAGTCCACCTGGTGGATATCAACGCGACCTTAAACCGGGCCGCTCGCGAGGGAATCCCTCTGCGCGGGGAAGGCGAACCCGTAACGGTCACCAATACTTTCACCGGGTCTCAGGATCGGCGCGGCTACCAGGGGATGTTCAGCTTCGACGGCATCCACCCCAGCGACGTGGGCTACGCCGTCATCGCCAACGAAATCATCGACAAAGCCCGGGTAGACCTGAAAGGTGATGAGCGTTTCGCCACGCTTCTCAACGCCCAGCCGGTAGACGAGAAAAAGGCACTGGCCGGCGATCCACATCGACAGAGTGCTCGCCTGTTGCTCAACGGCTTCGTTTCGGACCAGTTGAACTCCGTTTCGTGAACCCGGCCCAAGCCGCCGAGCTGCTGCGCCAGGGCCAACTGGTGGCCATCCCCACGGAGACCGTTTATGGACTGGCCGCCGACGCCACTCAGGAATCTGCCATCGGTCAGGTTTTTGCGCTGAAAGGCCGACCTGCCGATCATCCCCTGATCGTCCATCTGGGCGACGCCTCTTGGGCCGCCCACTGGGGAGTCTTGCCGCCGCTCTTTGCCAGGCTGGCAGAGCGATTTTGGCCCGGTCCGCTGACTTTGGTGGTGCCGCGTCTGGCGCGCGTCAGTCCGCTTATCACAGGAGGTCAAGACAGCGTGGCTCTGCGCGTTCCACGCCATCCTCTCACCCTGGAAACCCTGCGACTGCTGGGCGAGCCGGTGGTCGCGCCCTCAGCCAATCGCTTCGGTCACACCAGTCCCACTCGGGCGGAGCACGTGCTCTCGGAGTTTCCCGGTCTGGCCGTGCTGGACGGCGGGCCGTGTCCGGTTGGATTGGAATCTTCGATCGTCGATTTGACCGGCCCCCAGCCTCGTCTGTTGCGTCCGGGTCAGCTTTCTCGCTCGCAACTGGAAGAGGTGACGGGTCCCCTGTCGGCCTCGGACGTAAGCGCTCCGCGAGTGCCGGGCGCGCTGGACCGCCATTACGCGCCCCGCACCCTCACACGCTGGGACGACGGGAGCGTTCCTACGGGTCGCTGGGGTTGGATCGGGTTCTCCCAGCGCGGGGCCACAGCCGAGGCCATGATGCCTTCTTCGGCCGAAGAATACGGTGCGCGGCTGTATGCGGCCCTGCGCGAGCTGGATGACGCCGGGCTGGAGGTCATCCTGGTGGAGCGTCCGCCTCAGGGTTCCGAATGGGAAGCCGTCTTGGACCGCTTGCGCCGCGCCGTCATCTGACGAAGCTTGGGGGGGTCCCAGTGCAACACGCGTTGCAGCAACAGTCTACGTGCTTTGCCGGTAACCAGTTCGCGAGGAATCTGGCGCTTTTCGGCCGCCTTGTTGAGCCGGGAACGCACCAGCAATTGGGAATAAATACCGAGCACGAACCAGCGCCCGACGGGGTCCCAGAGATGTCCAAATCGGTCCCAATACTCCAGGCCATGCGCAGGCGGCCGGCCTGCCCGCTGGCACTCCAACGCTTTTGCCGGGTGCCGATCCCTGAGCATGGCGCTCATTACATTTCCCAAAGCCTTGTCCATTCGGCCGTCTCTACAATAAATCGAGGCCAGGTTGTAAAAGCGAACGGCGCTCTTTCGAGAGATACGCTCGTATTCCGCGATCGCTTCCTCGGTGCGTCCTAAAACTTGCAGGGCGGCGGCGTAATCGGCCCGACGCTCGAAGGTGGGCTGACTCTGAGCGATCTCTTCCAGCACCTGACAGGCTTCCTGCAGACGGCCCTGGGTCTTGAGCTCCCCGGCCCGGCTTTCCAGCGTTTGAATATATTCGTCCGCCGCTCCGTCATGAAAGTCGGTGCGGCGCGGTTCCAACCGGGCCCGAGCTCGCCACTGCCGCGCTTCCAGGTCGCTGTCGTCCCGTTCGGCCAGGCGCAAACGGTCGCGCAGCACATCCGCGACTTGATGGGCCAGGTCCGCATCCTCCACTCGAGCCCACAAATGCAGAAAGGTGCGAAGCGCCTCGTCCAGTCTCACCTTGAGCGGCCGGGGACGGGCTGGCCCGGGTGAATTCTCGGGGATGGCCCCCACTTGTCGTGTCACTCGCGCCCAGTCCACTTTCACCCCGGGGAACCGGCCGGCGAAGTCCTCCCGCCAGGCGGGCTCATATAGACACCGCCGCGCCTCATCCACTTCGAGGAAATGGCCCAGACGAGCCTGGCAGACCCGCCCCTGGCCGTCCCGATACGAATGCAATAGAAGAACCCGACGCCCACGCTTCCTCAAAAACATATCCTGGCCCCTGTCCTGAGGAGCGCGTAAAGTTCGCGAGCCTCGGAAATTTTGTAGTGCATTTCATGAATTACAACACAAAATCCTCGAAGGCGAGAAAGTTCTGATGGAGCTCCAACTCGCGAGCCCGAGAAAGTTGGACGGGACCTTGGCAGGGGAGCGGAAGGAAGAAGCGGCTAGAGTCGGCTGGGGCGGCGGGTGAAATGCGGGGGTTCGGGGTAGCCGACCAGTTGGAACTGGGAAACCAGTTGTTGGCCCTGGTGGAGTTGGAAGAGCCGCCAGAAATCGGCTTGAGCTTCCAGCAGGTAGGCGCGAGAAAGCGGACCACAGTCGAAGGGCAGCAAGCCAAGATCGACAGCGAGCTGGCGGACCTTGGCCTTGTCATCGGGGGAATCGCCGCAGAAAAAGGTCTGCACGCCCCAACTGCGCAGCGTGTCGGCCCCGTGATGGTAGAGCTCCACCGGATGCAGGCAGAAGGCTTTGACCACCTGACACAAGGGAAGGGCGGCGGCCAGTTGCTCGGCCAGGCTGTAATCGCGCGGCTTGAAGTCAAAGCCCAGGGGTAGATCCGGCTGGTTGCAGTCGATCACCGTCTTGCCCGACCAGCCCTTGGGACAGAGCGACTGCGGCTCCACTCCACGAACGCTATAGAGCAGCACCGAGCACTGCTCCACCACCTCGGCATAGCTGCCGTGGCCACACTGGCACTCGGCCGCCAGTCGAGCCGCTTTCTCCGCCTGTCCCGAGGCAAAGAGCACCTCGTGACCGGCCTCCGCCCAGAATTTACCCAGTGTGCCGCCCAGGTTTCCGCAGCCCAAAATCCCGATATTCATGAGGCCGGCCTTCGAGTGGGCACGGGAACCAGCCTCTGTTCGGGGAAACCCTCCGCCACCAACGTTTGGAAGCCACTCCGGCCGGAAAAACTTCTAACTATGAATGAAGAAGCTCCCGACCTTCCCCCTGACGAATGTTATGCCGCCATGGGCTTCAAGCCCTTTGAGGGCGGGCCTCACATTGTGGCCGCGGAATGGCGCCGCGTACAGGCCAGCGGTTTACTGAAAGACATGCATCAACGCTATCAGTGGCTGCGCGATCTGGCCGGCAAGCCTTTAGTCGATCACGGCTACGTGGTGGGCTGGGTGCCGCCGCTGCGCCTGGGTGAAGCGGAGTTCGGCAAGTTGATGACGGCCCTGGAAAAGGGACTGGCAAGCGGGTGCACGACCATCCACGAATATCAGAAGCGCAAGATTTCGGCGAACTAGTCGACGATCTCCAGGTTGAGGTGCGGGTATTGCGGGGGCGGTCCGGCCTGGTGGAGGAACAGCCAGCGCAATAAATCTCGATAAAACCCGTAGAGAGGGATGCGGCGAGCGACTTCGTTGCGCAGTTCTTCGCGGCGATTCTTGAAACTGGCGTGGCTTTCGCGGCTCAGCCGTTCTCGCTCCTTGAGGTAATTGCGCAAAGGCTGCACCTGAACCTCAAAAGTCTCACCCCACCAGCGCATGACCGACTTCATGGCCTTCCAACCGCTGCGCTTGTTCTCGGCACCCATGTAGTCTTTGGTTTCCACGAATTCAAAACACTCGGTGTTGGCATCCAGGGGAATGGAAAGCTGCTCACGCAGCGCCTGATCGAGGCGGAGAGCGCGCATCTCTTCGTGGAACTGGCGCACCCGCTCAACCTCCCCTACCACCACCTTAAGGCCGAAAATGTCTTTGACGTAGCGAGACAAGTGTCGCAAATGCTTGTCCCGCTTGACCAGCTTATCCATCTCGAAAAGCTCGTCCACCACCTTGTTCCAGATTTCTTCTTCCGCTTTGATGCGACTGGTGATGCGGTAAATGGCGCGCTGATCGAGTTCCAAGGGTTCGTAGTCGAGAAAATTGGCCACCAGCGTAGGCTGGCTCCAGCCGCGCTCGTCGTCGCCAAAACGCAACTTGCGCAACTGGCGATTGCCGAGATCAAGGTCGGTTAACTGGAATACCTCATCGGCGTGCAGACTCTGGACCAGGGTGAAGCGCTCATCGAGGTGCTGCACCTGACCGATCACCACGCTATGGATTTCCCAGCTTTTCAAGTAGCTGTGGCAAAGGACGGCGCAGAGGCGATGCAACTTGGATTCGCCCCGGCGGATCAGGGCGGCGAAATTCTCGCGCATGAGATCGGCCTGGCGCAGCGAAACCCGTAGGGTATGACTTCGGTCGGGGAACTCCAGCTGCTCGTGACAGGTACGCTGCAGATCGGCCACCCACTGACTAAGCACCGGCTCTTGGGTGACCATCCATAGCGGGGAGCGATAGTGAAACTCTTCGCCGCTTTCGTGAAGTTCGGGAGGATTGCTAATCAAAACGAGTCCTGGGGACCCCTTAGTATCGGTTGGGGCGGTCCACCACTACGTTACCCGTCGCGTTGATGCCTTCAATCTGATAGCGGCGGCCATCTGCCCAGGTCACTTCAATCCGATAGGTTCGGCCTTTGACGGCGTTGCCAAAGCGGGCGTAAACCTCTCTACTACCATAGTTATTGTAGGTTTTCTCATCCACTCCGGTATTGACTTCCCACACGTTGACCGACTGAACCTGTTGCATCTGCTGATTTTCATCGTAGTAAGCACGCGCGGTCACGTTAAGGGGTAGGTATTCCAAATTCCCTTTGGGATTGGTGTTGGTCTGATTGCCCGGCTTGACGCCCTTGAGCCGGGCAGCCGCCAGCAAGAAATCGTTGAAGGGCATGGTGCGCCAGTTAGGGATCTTGGCCTCGGCTCCCGGGCCCAATGCCTGCAGCACCTTGAGGCGGCGCATGTAATCGGATTGCTGGTTGACGGTGTTGCCGGTCTGAGCATTACCAACTCCGCCGTTGTCAAAACGGTCCAGGTTGTATTGGTAGCTGCCGTGGCCATATGGGGTGGTGCCGGTGCTGCTAAAGTTGTTCGTCCAGGACGACCAGGGATTGTAGTTCTGAGCCGGCTGGGCCTGATAGCTGTTCCAAACGTTGAGTCCGCCAGTGCCATAGCCGCCCCCGTAGTTGAGTGCAAACATGACCTTAAGATGCCACTTCGCAGTGAAAAGGTTCTGAAAAACTTCGTGGAAGGCCATGAGAATCGAGATGCAGGGAGATTTGGGAATGCGTTGGCTACGATCAGTCGGTCTACTCGGGATTCTGGCGCTAGCGGGATGTGGTGGAGATGGCACCACCTTTTCAGGTGGAGGCAGCGGCTTCAGCAACACCGGCAACAATAACAACAATAACAACAACGTTCCGCCACCCAGCCTGACCACTCTGAATTTCTCGGTGGCACAGTTCAACGCGACCAAGCAGGCTACGTTGATTCGGCGTAACATGCCAGGCACGGAGACCGGCTCCAGCAATACCATCATCTCTACTTCCACCAATCGAGTAGACCTGGGCGAGACGGCCGGTAAGGATCTCCCGCCGGAGATCCTCGCCCGACAGTTAGCCGAGTTAAACAACCCGAATACCCTCAACCGGGCATTGATTCAACCGCGCTTTCAAGATCTACCAAAGGACGCGGACTTCAACTTCATCATTGCTACCAATGGACAAACCGTCACCTGCCGCAAAGTGCTGGCCGACAACGCCAC
>JALHOV010000391.1 GCA_022842865.1 Vulcanimicrobiota bacterium
TCGTGAAGCAGCCACCAGGGCCGCGTCGGTAATGCGTACGCCGTGATGCACCTCATATTTCTCGCGCAGCCCACGCAAGATGCTGAGGGTGGCCTCGACGCTCGGCTCTCCGACGAAAACCGGTTGAAAGCGCCGCTCCAGAGCCGCGTCTTTTTCGATGTGCTGACGATATTCGTCCAGAGTGGTGGCTCCGATGCAACGCAATTCGCCGCGAGCCAGAGCCGGTTTGAGCAGGTTGGCCGCATCCATAGCGCCGTCGCCCTTGCCGGCCCCCACCAGGGTGTGCAGCTCGTCGATGAAGCAGAGGATCTTGCCCTGGGCCTGCTGGATTTGAGCCAGCACGGCCTGCAGGCGCTCCTCGAACTCACCGCGATACTTGGCCCCGGCCAGCAACTGCCCCATATCGAGAGCGTAAATAATGCGGTTCTTCAAGCTTTCGGGCACGTCCCCGGCGATGATGCGCTGGGCCAGACCTTCCACAATGGCCGTTTTGCCTACGCCCGGATCGCCGATGAGAACCGGGTTGTTTTTGCGGCGACGAGACAAAATCTGCACGCAGCGGCGAATTTCTTCGTCCCGCCCGACCACCGGGTCGAGCTTGCCGGTGCGGGCCAGTTCCGTCAAATCGCGCCCGTATTTTTGTAGAGCCTGATATTTGTCTTCGGCGTTCGCGTCGGTCACGCGTTGGCCGCCGCGCAATTCAGCGATAGCATTCAACAGTCCGTCGCGTTTCAGTCCGCGCTGGCTGAGCCAGTCGCCTTCCGGCTTGGACTTCAGGAAAGCCAGCAGTAAGTGTTCCAGGCTGACATAGTCATCCTTCATTCCGTCTCGCTCGGAATCGGCGCGCTCCAGCAGGCGCGTAAATTCCTGCCCGGCGTAGACGGCGCTGGGTTGAGCCAGACGCGGTTGCGACCGCAAGGCCTCCTCCGCTTGACGGGTGAGAGCCTTCAAGTCCAGGCCTTGTTGGGAGAGCAAAGTGGCCACCAGACCTCCCTGGTCCGCCAGGAGAGTGGCCAGCAAGTGGATCGGTTGGAGTTGGGCGTGGCCTGCCCGTTGCGCCATCTGGGCGGCTGCCTGAACCGCCTCCTGAGCCTTTTGAGTGAGTTTGTCGGTTACCATTCGGTAGTACCTCCAGTCAGTTGTTCCACCCAGCCTGCACTACCGACAGGTAGAAAACTGTCAACCAACTGTTGGTTTTCCGTTAGAGCCAGCCCAACAAAGTCTCCTCGTCACCGCCGGATTTCTCATCGGTTGGTGGGGGTTCGTTGGGCGGGGGCTGGAGTTTGCCCGGTCTGGCCGGCGAGGGCGCTTCTTGGGCTGGTTGCGCGGGCGGTGCTTCATTGACATCCATCTCGGGAGGTGGATTGAGTCCGGTTCGAAGCGGGCTAGGCGATTCGGTGGAAGGCGGAGGTAGAGGTCCGCTCTCGACCTCCTTGGCGGGCGGCGGGGTGGCCGGACGGGACTTGCCCGGCTGGCTGGTTTCCACGGCCGTCTCCAGGGCGGCCATGTCGCCTCTTTCCAGCCAGGGTCGAACTTTGGCTGAATTGAGCAGGTACTCGTTCGGCTGGGGTTCGCGGTAGCACAGGATCGAGCGTAAGCAAGCGCCTAACTGGCCCAGGATGCTGCCACGGTGCTCGGGGGCGGTCAGTTCCAGCAAATGTTGCACGCAGTTGACCACACCGGCTCCGGGACAGCAGGCAATGACCAGCGTCTTCTCGGAGGCAAAACTGAGCGCCACCTGCAATTCTTCGCCGCTGGCTACCCGTTGCAGCATGAGCACATCCGGCTTCAGTCGCAGCAGGTCGCCGGCGTGGTTGATGTCGATGCCGCGCTGCAGCTGGCTGAGCAGACTTTGCTCCTCAGGGAGCTCGTAGCTGACGGCGTCTTCTAGCGTGAAGATGCGCGCCCTACGCTGGTGATTGATGGGCTGCAGGAGAGCGTAGGCGACCCCTTTGAGCTTGCCCATGGCTCCGCCGCAAAGCAAAATTAAACCTCGGTCTTCCAGCAGAGAGACCTCCAGGGCCCTGGGCAGATCGAGTTGATCCAGAGAAACCGGTGGGGGAGTGAGACGACGGACATAAGCGCCCAATTCCCCGCGTTCGAAGTAGGCGTTTAGAAGGAACCGGGCGTTATGATACTCCACCAGTTTACTGAAGGTGCGCTCCTTGAGTAATTGCTTGCGCTCATTCAGGGTGAGCGAGAGCATGATGACACGGTATGAATCGGTCGCCGTGAGCAATTGCTGGCCGATCGGGATGAGTTCGTCCTCCAGGTAGGTGTAGGGCAAACTATTGGGGCGAACAATCAGATCGCTGGCGTTATGGCGGATCGGCACCTTGGCGAGGTCGGCCAGGCTGAATTCGACGGTGCCGGCCAGCGAGAGCAGATATTCGTTAGACAGTTCGTCGGGCGTTTCGCTTGCGCCACCCCGGGGAGCGCCGGCGGCCGACCGAGCCAGGCGGGCCTCACTATCGTCTAGCCTGCGCATCAAACGATTCTCCTGGTCCACCATACGACTCTCAAAAAGGGCTGCGGCCGCCCCCAGCTGGCCGATCTCTCGCTCCAGTTTATCGAGTTTTTCTTGCAACGCCTGGAGCTTGTCCAGTCCGGCCATTTCTCCACTGGCCTGCGGCGTGGCGCTGAGCTTACGGGTGCGCCTGCTCAGTCCGCGGACTTTCTTCGTCAGTTCGCCTTCGACTTCGTTAAAGTGTGTTTGCAGCGACTGCAGATTGTCACGAACCTTGCTCAGTCCCTCTTTGAACTCTTCCAGAGCCGGGTCGGGGGCGGCCTCGCCGTCGGAGGGGCCAGCTTTGCCACTGGCGTCCTTTATCGAGTGAACGACCATCCAGAGGTCGTTGAGTTGCTGCTCGATGTTACTCCGAACCTCATTGCGAATAGCCGCCAGCAGTTTGGGTGGAACACCCAGTTCCTCCAGTCGATCGCTCACGAATCCTCCTTGTCCTGGCTGACCGTGAGTGGTGACTCAGCCTCCTCGTAGATGGGCGGCAATGGTTCCTCTGTGGACTTCTCCACAAATCGGTTCCACAGCCAGCGGGTTGCTTTCTGATAAATCGGTTCGCTGAGGCGCTCCAATTGCCGAATGGTCAACTCTACTCGTTCTAACTGCTCACACTGTCGGGCAGTGCGCTTATTCATCAATTGCAGTTCCAAACGCAAAGTGTAGGCCAGCGGCAGTGCGGCGGTGTAGTTGTGAAAGCGAATCTGGGTGTTGAGGGCGGCCTGCCGTTCACTGACATCCATCAGGCTTTATGCCCCTTTGCGAGGCTTTGGATCAGTTTGACGACCCCTTCCCTTTCGGCCTGAACGGCCAGTTCGGCGGGCGTCAGACCCGCTCGATCGCGCGCATCGATTTTGGCTCCATTGTGAATCAAGCATTCAGCAATGGCGCGGTGACCTACGTAGGCGGCTTCGTGCAGGGGCGAGCGTCCGGACATTCCGCCGACCTTGTTGACGTCGGCGCCGCGAGCCACCAGTCCTACGGCCATCAGATAGTGGCCCAGCCGGCAAGAGAGCAAGAGCGGAGTGTCCCCACGCTCATTGACCGGGTCGACTTCCAAATCCTTAGCGGTCATCAATTCCATCAGCCGGCTGTCGCCGTTTTGGGCGCAGCGGTGGAGCGGGTGCCAACCTTGTTTGGTATGTTGGTTTGGCGTTTGCGCCTTGTTGGCCAGCAGCGCGATCAAGCGGCGATGCGCCCAGCGGCAGGCGATATGCAAGGGAGGCCATTCGTCGGTAATCTCGTCCACCG
Organism: Vulcanimicrobiota bacterium; assembly: GCA_022842865.1. Classification (GTDB taxonomy): domain Bacteria; phylum Vulcanimicrobiota; class Xenobia; order Xenobiales; family JADMJV01; genus JADMJV01. The sequence goes on from JALHOV010000391.1 coordinate 3,770, forward strand.
AGGCACCTTGGGCCAAAAAGGCTTCCACCATTCGTTCGTGGCCGAAGAAGCATGACCACTGCAGAAGATTCCAACCGCTAGCGTCTTTCTGGTTGACCCATTCTGGGTGCTTTTGCAGAATTTGCCGAATGGAATAGGAGTCGCCACCCAGGGTTGCGGTGTAGACCGCTTTCGCTTCGGGGTCGAGGAAGGGCTCCGTGAGACGGTCCAGGCAACCTTCCCAAATCGCCTTAAACTCGCTGGTGGAGGGGCCGAGTTCTCGCTGCAGCAACTGAAGCGCGTCCCAGGCGCGGTCCTGCGATGCCTTTTGCTCATTGAGTTCTCCCAGCGTCGTCATCTGAGCCATGAGATACTCCAGTTGCATCTCGGCCTTCTGGGTGGACAGAAACGATTCCAACCCGGTCAGGGTTTCTTGGGAATCCTTGGGACGATTGAGTTCCAGGTAGATGCGGCTGAGTTTAAGGCCCACTCGAAAGAGATCACGGTTGGTATGCGATTCCGCTTTTTTCAGAATGCTATAGCTTCGGCGCAGAGCGTTTTCCGCTTCGTCAGGATTGGTCAGGCGTTGCTGAAGGTCCCCGACGCGTTCATAGGCAAGCGCCACCGGTGGGGCGTAGGCGCCCAACTGTCGCTCCAGAATGAGCAGGGCTTTGCGCATATGCGCCACCGCCTGGGAGGGCTCCAGGTCGTCATCCGCGTTGACCCAGTCCATCAGAGTGCCGCTCACGCGGACGTCCTCCTCGCCCAGGAGTTTTTCGCGGATTCGTAGAGCTCGCGAAAACATCGCGGCGGCCCGTTGCCGTTGATCTGTCTCGACATAATAGCGTCCCAGGTCGATAGCCGCCTGAGCCGAGTGCAGGTGATTCCCTCCGAACACGACCTCTGCTTGGAGCAGGGATTCTTTCAGCTTGTCTTCGGCGTCTTTGGGGGCGTCCAGCTCGAGCAGGCGCTTCGATTCGGTGACAGCGGCCGCGTGGTTGCGTTCCTCTTTGGCCATGCGCTGCACTTTCATTTGCCCGTAGGCCCAGGGAAGGAATCCGATCACTGCCCCGATTCCCAAGGCATTTGGTAACCAGTCGGGACTGATATCGAATTTCTTGGCCATGCCGGCCACCATGAGAAAGCCTACATAGTTGGCGATACAGGCGCTGGCTAGAGCTTCAAAAATCACCAGTTCACGGCGGGCTCCGCTCTTGGCAAGAGCTGGCAAGGCCAGCCGAAAGATTCCAAAAAAGAGAACTCCGGCGACCACCAACCCCGCCGCGGACATCGCCGCGTTGTAGCTCACCAATCGGAAAACGCCGAGCAGCAAGATAAAGAAACTGACCGAACAGTGCAGACACAGACCCAGGGTCAGAGCCTTAGACATCTTGTCGAGTTTCCGTTCGACGAACGCCGGTCCTGCTATTGAGCGAAAGAATTCGACCCTTAGGTCCTCAAAGATTCCGTGCGAAGGCCTGGCTGAAGTAGATCCGATAGAGGCGCTCATTGACACTGGCCATGTCGGAGCGAACCTGATGGAAGAATTCAATAGGTGACTGTGCAAACAGCTCGTCGATGGAGGTGTAGCGAAGTTGTGCTTGCAGTCGGCCCACTTTGCTTTCCACGTGAACCTGCGCGGTCATGCCTGTGGCTTGCGCCAGAGCTTCCAGGGATTTCGCCATCTCCTGCACCGAGAAGGCTAAAGAATGCGGAAATTCGCGGCTCAGCAGCAAGAATTCGGCCACTTTGAGATTGGTGAGTTCGGCGCCGTTGACTTTGCAGTAGGCTTCCCAGGCCGTGCAGCTCTTCAGCAATCCCAGTAACTCGGAGTAGTGTTGAGGGTCGCCCTCGGCTTCGTCCAGAAGGTGCCTGAGATGGTTCAGCAGCAGTCCGACCATCAGGTTGGCGCGCTCCAGGTAACGACCTGCGCGGATCCACTGCCAGCCCTGCCCGTGAGTCATGGTGGAGTCGGTGATGCCGGCGAACAGATGGACGCCGTCCTTGACCCGACCGAACACGAAGTTCGGCTCGATGGCGAAGCGGTCCTGGGTAGGGCGCGAGCGGATGTATAAATAGAGTTTGTTGATCTGCTCAAACATTTCGGAGCTGATTTGTTCGCGGATCTGGCGGGCGTTCTCACGCGCTCCCCCGATGCAACTGGAGATCGACTCGCTCACCAGACTGTCCAGGGTTAAATCGGTGGGAGAGGGTAGCTGGCCCTCGGCAAAGGTGATCTGCAGAGCTCCGAGCACATCTTCATAGCGCCGCTGCCCGGCGGCAGCGGTCAGTTCCATGTTGAGGTTGAGATGCACGTCTAGCAGGCGGGCCGTGTTCTCGGCCCGCTCCAGGTAGCGACTCATCCAGTAAAGGCTTTCAGCGACTCTCGATAACATCAGTTGCTCCTAATCGTGCAAGACCCAGGTGTCTTTGCTGCCGCCGCCCTGGGACGAATTGACCACCAACGAACCGCGCTGAAGGGCCACGCGCGACAGTCCTCCGGGAACGATCGTCATTTCGCGGCCATTGAGAATATACGGCCTCAGGTCGACGTGGCGGGGTTCCACGCGTCCCTCGGTAAAGCAAGGGGCGCAAGAGAGCTTCAGGGTCGGCTGCCCGATATAGTTACGCGGATTGGCTTTGACCTTTTCGGCGAACTCGGCTCTCTGGGAAGCGGTGCTGTGAGGTCCAATGAGCATGCCGTAACCGCCGCTTTCGCCGACTGCTTTGACGACCAGTTTGTCCAGGTTGTCGAGAATATACTGGCACTGCTGAGGCTCCCAACCCAAAAAGGTCTCAACGTTGTCCAGAATGGGGTCCTCGTCCAGATAATATTTGATCATCTGGGGCACATAGGCGTAGATGGCTTTGTCGTCGGCCACTCCAGTGCCGATGGCGTTGGCCAGGGTTACGTTGCCGTGACGGTAGGCGTTAAAGAGGCCGGCTACTCCCAGCATGGAGTCAGGACGAAAAGCCAGAGAATCGAGAAAGTCGTCGTCAATACGGCGGTAGATGACGTCCACTCGTTTCAAGCCCGAAGTCGTTTTCATGTAGACCAGGTTGTCGTGCACGGCCAGGTCTCGGCCTTCGACCAGTTGGATACCCATGCTGCGGGCCAGGAAGGCATGTTCGAAGTAGGCCGAGTTGTAAACGCCGGGGGTGATGAGAACGACGGTGGGGTCGGGGCGATCATGAGGCGCGAGCGAGCGCAGCGTGGTCAGCAGGGCCTGGCCATAATGGTCGATGGGACGAACGTTGTAGTCGCGGAAGAGGCGCGGGAACACGCGCTTCATGATCTGGCGGTTGGTCAACATGTAGGAAACGCCGCTGGGCACCCGCAAATTGTCTTCCAGCACCGCGAAACGGCCCCCGTCGGTGCGCACCAGGTCGCTGCCCACTACCGACACGTAGACACCGCGAGGAACCTTGACGCCGCGCATTTCCCTGCGGAAGTGTTTACAGCTGTAAACGAGCTCACGAGGCACCTGTTTGTCGTTGAGAATTTTGCCTTTGTCGTAGATATCTCCGAGGAACAGGTTGAGGGCCGTGATGCGTTGCTTGAGACCGCGCTCGACCTCTGTCCATTCGGTGTTGGTTAGGACTCGCGGCAGCAAGTCGTAGGGAAAGATCTTCTCGGTGGCATCGTCGTGACCGTAGACCGTGAAGGTAATTCCTTGGCGCAGGAAGCTCAGGTCGGCGGCGGCTTGGCGGCGCGAAAACTCCTCGGGGGAGAGCTGGCTCAGGCGCTGCGCCAGAGCCATGTAGGCGGGCCGAACGTCGCCCTTTTCGTCGAACATCTCATCGAAGAACTGTTGGATTTGATAGCGCTCAAAGAGCGGGGAGTCCAGTGAGGTCTTTGCCATGCCCGGCCGTTCGCCCAGCCGCCCGCGGAGCCCTTCGGGTTAAGAGTTTCGTCACTGCCTGCTAAGATAAGCATGTTCGCCAGGGTCTTCTCTCGCCTATAGTGAAAACCCGGAC
>JALHOV010000392.1 GCA_022842865.1 Vulcanimicrobiota bacterium
GCAGCCAGTGGGGCCACTTTTCTACGTGCCAGACGAATCCGCCGGTCCGCTCGGCCATCTGTTGTTGGATATCACTGCGCACGATTTTGGCCTTGGCCTGGGCCGTGATTTGTTTGCGCGAGCCTGAAGCTGCTGGGAGGGATTTAGAGCCTACCGCGTCCACGTTTGCTGTTCTCCTGAAGTTTAGGTTGGCACGAACTTTGTTTCCGCGGGCACGATTTTCCTGCCGGACTGGAATAGTCCCCGCCGGTAGCCCAACCAGAATCCGGGTTGCCAACTCAGCCAGGCCAGGGGCACGACGACTTCCTCCAGGGGAACCCCCAGGGACGCGGTCACACCCAGGCCCAGCCTCAGAAAGACCGCCGACCAGGCCAGAAGATAGTGCACTTCGACCCAATGTACGTGCCTTTTCCAGTCCCGACGCCGAGCGGTGGCGTAGACTCCGCGAGCGGCTACCAGCCAGAGCCCGGTCAGAATTAGAAAGCTCAACCGTCCGGCCCAACCTCCTTCGGCCTGTAAGCTGAGCGGAATCCCGCTCAGCGCCGCCACTCCCGCGCTCACCAGGTAAACCTTACCCAGCGTCCGATGCCCGGGCAGACGCCAAAGCAACCAGGGACCGAGCAATAGTACGAACACGGCCGACAGGCTGTGAGCCCAAACCCAGGACCATTCCCGAGCATACTTGGGACCAAAAGGCGCTTCAAAAGCTTCTGGGCCCTGACAGAGCATCGAGAGCGAGGACCAGCTTAGAGCGATCACCTGAAGACCCACATAGGCTCGAAGCATCGGGTTATTCCTGGTCAATCAGGCCGAGCTCGGCATGGTAGCGAGGCAGATTGGCTCCCAGATGGGCATTGGCGTGATTGGCGCCACAGCAGGCGAAGCTGAAAGCATCGGGCTTGCTGATGACCTGGTAGTTCTCATAAGTCATTCGGCCCGCGCTCGGGCAAGTGGGCACTACTTTGAGATAGTTGCGTTCCAGCAACTGGTCCAACTTTTGCGGATAGCGGCCCTTGTTGTCGCTGGCATACATTTCTAGAGCGGTGGCGATGTTCTTGCAGTTGGACTTGCAGGCGGTCAACTGCCCGTAGACCCGGCTGCGATGGCCGCGCGGGTTGGTGAAGACCATCACCACAACCAAGAGGAAAAAACAGCCGCCCAGCGTCAGCACCAGCTTACCTAGAAAGCCGAGGAGACTGAAACGGGGCGGCGGGGGAGGCTCGAGCGAGCCCAGCGGGAGAAGTTCGGTTGTCATAACCTGGCTACGGCGAGTCCCGAGCCAGGGTTCAGATTAGTCTTTGGTTCCGCTCCGGTAGATGCCACCCCCGATAGCCGCGGTCAGCCAGCCCAGGCCGGAAAAGGTCGGGAACATGCCCGTGATATTGCCGACAAACAAACAGACACCCAAAACAAAGACGGCCCCACCCACGACTCGCATTCTGACCACCTTCTTTCCCAGAGTGAAGCTGATTTTAGCTTTTCGTGCGAACCCCCCTGCCGACCTGGATGATGCGCGCGAAGTTGGCCAGGCAGGCGCTGGCCTGCGCAGTGCTCTCGATGTGGCTCAAAAGTCGCGATTTTTCCTCGTCGTCGCCGCCCATCAGCGGAACCACCCTTTCTACGGCGGCTGCCATGGTGGCCGCCGTGAATTCCGGATGGAACTGGGTGCCCCAGATGCGATCTCCCAGACGAAAGGCCTGAACTCCCCAATGGGCGTTGCCAGCCAGAACTTCAGCGCCTTCCGGCAAAACGGTCACCACATCGGCGTGGCTTTGCTGCACGCTCAACGTCGGCGGCAGGGCCTCAAAGAGCGGATCTTTTCGGCCCAACTCCGTCAAATCCACGCGACTGGTCCCCAACTCCCATCCGTGCGGGCAGCGTTCCACCTTGCCGCCAAAGGCCTGGGCCAACAACTGGTGGCCGAAGCAAACTCCGTAAAGGGGAACGCCCTGTGCTGCCAGTCGGCGCAGATACTCTTCGGCCGGGGCAATCCATTCCAGATCTTCGTAGGTGGAAAAGGCGGATCCGGTGATGACCACGCCGGCCCAGTCGCCCTCAGGAAATTCCCCCAGACGGGCGTCAGCCAGTTGGGGCTGCAGTCCCAAAGCCAGGCCGAAAAGCTGCCCGTAATCCAGATCCGAGGAAGGCGGAGCGCTGCCGGTCTGAAGCAAAAGAATGCGAGAGTTCATTGGGTCAGTTTTCCAAACTAAGACGAAGCTACGAATGCAGAGACCCGTTTCCAGGTTTTGAGGTAAGCCTGGCGATCCTTTTCCGAAAGGTCTGCTCCGGTGAATCGGGGCTCGCCCCGGAAATAATCCAGCCAGAGCTTCTTCTTTTTGACCGAGGCCAGATAGTCTTCTCCAATCCAGTGCAGTTCCTGAAAGGTTCTCTCGAAGCTGCGCTGGCCGCGGTCTTTGGCCGCCAGCCAATGCTGCAAAAAGCCGACCAGAAAGGCGGCCAGCTCTTTGGCTACCTGACTGCGTTTACCCCAATAATCCAGCAGTGCCTGCATCAGCACTTCGCGGGGTTCGGAGGCGCGGGCCAGGCGCCGCCCGTCCGATTCCAGGGCACTATCTTGCAGTTGGGCCAGAGCGTCCAGTAGCCAGCTCAAATCGGCCATCCATTCCTGGTCCAGCGGTTCCTGCAAGTACTGGGTCAGGATCCAGGGGTACTGGCCGGAGGGGTAAATCAGGCCGGCCCGGTCGATCAGGTCCAGGTCCGGGGCCGCCAGGTAGGCCGGCTCGTGGAGCAGTACTCCCACGGTGGGCGGACCACCGCAATCATCGACCACGTAGAACCCGAATTCCTGGGCTTCCGATCCTAGAACGACGATGCTCCAAAGCTTGCCCCCGACGTCGCGGAAGGAAAGCGTTTCCTCATTGCTGATTCGCTCCCATGGTTTGGCGGCGTAAAAATCGCGAGCGGCTCCGAAAAACGGCACTACCTGGTCGTGACCGAAATGTTCTACCAGGCAAAATTCCTTGTTTTGCTCGGCGGGAATCTGCCCCGCCAGACTGGCCAGAAATTTGCTCATCTGGGGAGGCTCCGCCGACCAGCTGACCGTCAATTTCGGGAAGTACATCGACATCGGGCCGACCAGGTTGGCATCGTCCACCCACAACCGGGCCGCTTGCGTCTTGCCGATTTTTTCTGCCAGCCAGCGGGCCAGGGCGGCGGGTCGAAGCGCATTTTCGACCATTTCCACGGCCGGGCAGAGGCCTTCGCTCTCATCTACCACCACCACCAGATGCGGACGAAAGGTGCGCCCGTCCCGCCCTGCCAGTGCGGGTGACCAGCGCTGGGTCAAACTATAAGTCTTCACTCCCGGCGCTTCTCGCCGTTTGGCAGGCACCCCTTGCACAGTCCCGAACCGCGCTCCCATGCTCGCCTTTCTGCTGGCTTTATTGCTGTGCGCGGCCTTTCCCTATACCAGCGCGGACGGTTTGTGCCAGGCCGAATTTCCGGCTGCCGTACCGGATCGTCCAGGCGGATTTCTTGTTTTTCACAACGGCAACCTCTATTCATTTGCCTTGAAGGCCTGGAACCAGTCACCGGAGCGCTATTTCGAGAGCTCGCGGTTGTTTCGCTCCTTGGAGAAGGGAGTGCAGGAACGCCGCTTGCAAGTCGGGCCGGTGGCCGGGCTGGAGTTCCACACGGTTTCGCCCGAGGGGCGTCACAACGTGGTCCAGGAGTTCGCCGCCAACGGCTTTGTTTATGAGTTTTCGGTCTACTACAGCGGAGAACAACCCGAAGAAGTGGCCGGGTTTTTTCGCTCCATTCGCTTCTCGTCAGCCGCCAAGGATGGCGCTCGGACCCGCCTCATTCAGTGTTCCGTGCTGCTCGACGGGTTGGCCAGCGAATTGATCGATCATCACCCCTTTCCCAGCCAACCCCGCTGCCCCGCCGGCGGCGCCTATATTCTGGAACAAAACGGTCTGGAATTCAGCATCCATTGTGATGGCGATCATGGCCTGCCGCCGGGATATCCCCGCATTGATCAGACCCGCCAAATTTTCGAGGGACCAGGAAGGCCGCTGCCACGTCCCGACCTGTAGTCTACAGGCAATGGCGAGTCAGAACCTCGGCCAGCCGATCATAGCCCGCCACCAGCTCGGCCGGCTTGAAGTGGGCGTTGGCACCGCTAGGATTGGGCAGCAGGTAAAGTGGGATGCCTTCCAGGGTGTGCGGTTGCAGCCCCCAGTCGGGCTTGTCGGTCGAGCCTAGAGCGTAGCGCAAAAACGGCCGAAAGCCGGTCATGCCGTGGAAAGCCACCACTCGCGGCCGGCATTTTCTCAGCCTGGCGCACAGCTGAGGTACGCCCTCACGGTACATTTCGGGCGTCACTGAACTGGCGCTCACGCTGGGTATCTTGACCACGTCGGTCAGGCCCACCCCATAATTTGGTAGAAGAACATCGTGCTCGGGCCGCAAACGATCGACTCCCAGGGCCTGACAGATGGGCTGTCCCAGGCGGGAAGCGGAAAAGGCCGGCCAAAAGCGGTTCTGCGGGCGCGCAAAGTAATGACCACTGGCCACCGCGTAAAGACTGGGATTGATGCCCACCAGGATCAAGTCCAGCTTGGGACCTAGCCGATCGGGCAGGGTTTCCCGTTCAGGCAACGGCCGGGCGGGAGCCCTTGAACAAGAGCAGGGTCAGGCCGTTGCCTACCACCACCAGAGTGCTGCCTTCGTGGAGGATCACCGCCTCGCTGATGTTCACCCAGCCGAAGCAGGAAGACAACACCAGCAGGGCGCTGACACCGATGGCGATGGCCAGGTTCTGCTTAATCACCAATACCGAGCGCCGAGCCAGTTGCACCGCAAAGGGCAGCGTTTCCAGATTGTCGCCCATCAGCACCACGTCAGCTGTTTCCAAGGCTACGTCGGAGCCGGCGCCGCCCATGGCCACGCCGATCGAGGCGGAGGCCAGCGCGGGCGCGTCATTGACGCCGTCGCCGATCATGGCCACGATGTTGTGCTTGGCCAGTTCGCGAATGGCGTGAACTTTTTCCTCGGGCATCAGCGGAGCACGAACCTCGTCCACACCCACCTCGCTGGCCACGGCCCTGGCCGTCACCAGATTGTCGCCCGAGAGCATGATCGTTTTCCTGACGCCCAGTTGACGCAGTTGTTTGATGGTGTTCACGGCGTCCTTGCGGGCCACGTCGGCCAGACCCAGAATGCCCAGGAACTTGCCGGCGCGCTCCACCACTACGGCGGTGCGGCCCGATTCTTGCAATTTGATGACGTCGTCGTGCACCCATTGCGGGATGGTCTGACCTTCGAACATCGACAGGCTGCCGACCTGAACCGATTCCCCGGCTAATTGACCCGAGAGACCCTTACCCATCAGGGCGCGCGTCTGGCTGGCCAGCGGCACCGGGAAGTTGCGCTTGCCGGCCTCGTCCACAATCGCCTTGGCCAGCGGGTGGGAAGACTGATTCTCCAGAGCCGCCGCCGTGGAGAGCAAATCCTGTTCGCTGACGCCTTCGGCTGCCTGCACGACCACCACCTTGGGCTTGCCTTCGGTCAGAGTGCCGGTTTTGTCGAAGGCGACGGCGTTCAGGTTGCCCAAAGCCTCCAGATAGCTGCCGCCCTTGATGAGCACGCCCGATTTGGCGGCTCGAGCCACAGCCGAGAGCACCGCTGCCGGGGTGGCGATGGCCAGGGCGCAGGGAGAGGCGGCCACCAGCACCGAGATGCCGCGCAAGACCGCGTCCGCGAAGGGGACGTGAAAACCGAGCCAGAGCACCAGCGTAAGGGTAGGAGCACCCGCCAGGGCGATCGGTACAAAGCGCTGTTCCACGCGCCGAGCGAAGAGCTGGGAAGGCCCCTTGCGGGCCTCGGCCTCGGCCACCATATCGACCACGCGGGCCAGCACGGATTCGCCGCTCAGACGGGTGACTTCCACTTCCAGCGTGCCGTCCACATTGACTGTGCCGGAAAAAACGGATTCTCCTGGACCTCGGGTTACGGGCACGGACTCGCCGGTGACAGCGGCCTGGTCCAGAGTGGAAATGCCTTCGCGCACCACGCCGTCCACGGGCACGCGGTCGCCGGGACGAATGAGCACCCGGTCGCCGCGCAGCAACTGGCCGATGGGAATTGTTTCCAGCATATCGCCGCGTTTGCGCAGGGCGTTTTCGGGGCGGAGTTTGGTAAGCGATTCAATCGACTTGCGCGCCTTGTCCATGGCGCGGTGTTCCAGTGCGTGAGCCAGACTGAAGAGAAAGAGCAGGAAGCCGCCCTCGAAAAGCTTGCCCAGGACGCCCGCGCCCACGGCGGCCAGCACCATGAGGGCTTCGATGTCCAGACGCCCCTGCCAGGCAGAGTTCCATGCGCCCCGCACGGCAAAGAAGCCGCCACAAAGCATGGACAAGAAGAAAAAGACCTGAGGCAGCCAGACGTCGCCGATGTGGTAGTGGCCGATCAGGCTACCCACCGCCAGCATCAGGCCGGCCGCGAAGCAGAGTGGCATTTCCAGTAAGGGAGCCAGCCCGGAGCCGTGGGCGTGGCAGGAGCAAGCGTGCCCTTTCTGCGGCTCTTCCAGCTCGTAGCCGGAGTTGCGCATACGCGCTTCCAGTTGTTTCAGGCTGGTTGTCTTGGTGTCATATTCGATTACCACTCGTTCAGCAGCATAGGAAACGTTGGCCTGGATGACGCCACGGCTGCGAGTTAAAATGTGTTCGACCACGGCGGCGCAGGTGGATGAATCCATGCCGCGCACGAACCAGCTTTTGGCTTGGTAGCGAGAGGCCACCTGGTCGCTGCTCATTTTGGTCAGGCCGACCGCCTCTTCTAGACCGATTTGCCCGGGTTCGTAGTGGACGCATAGTTCTGGAACGGATTGGTCGCGGCGCACGTGCACGCGGGTGATGCCGGCGCGCGCCTGCAGTTCTTCCACCAGCTTTTCGGTGCGGCCGTGTTCGTCGGTTTCTCCAGGCAGCAGATCGGCCAGCCGGAACTGGCAGGCCCAACCACCGTCCTCGGCAGGTCGGGTGGTGTGCTGCTTCTTGGGGGGAGGACCGTGCTCGTGGCCGCAAGAGTCGTGGCCGTGGCCGTGCCCACTGTGCGAGTGGTCGTGACCGCAGGCTGAGTGGGCGTGTCCGTTATGGGAATGGTCGTGCCCGCAAGGCTGGTGAGCGTGGGCGGCCGGCGAGTGATCGTGACCGCAGCTGGAATGGTCATGGCCGTGGCCGCTGTGGGAATGATCGTGGCCGCTCGAGGCCACGAAGGCGGCCACCACGGCTCGAGCCACGGCTTCGCGGGGGTCGCCGCCGACTTCGGCGACGGCCTTGTGGCCGTGGGCATGTCCGCTATGGGAGTGATCGTGACCACAAGCCGAATGGTCGTGATCGCAGCCGGAATGATGGTGTCCGCTCGCCGAATGGTCATGACCGCAGGGACCACCTTTTTCGTGATCGTGTCCACAGCAGCCGGTGGCGCAATCTGTGTGGTCGTGCTCGCAGGCGGTGTGGTCGTGGTCACACCGCGCGTGGCCGCAGGGCCCGCCCGTTTCGTGATTGTGGCCACAGCACTTTTCCACGTGCTGGTGGTCGCAGGCGGCGTGGTCGTGGCCGCAAGCCGAGTGGTCGTGACCGGTGGCCGAATGGTCGTGACCGCAGGCTCCGCCCGTTTCGTGGTCGTGGCCACAACAGCCGACCGCGCATTCCTTGTGCTCATGTTCGCAGGCCGAATGGTCATGTGCGCAATTTT
>JALHOV010000393.1:0-5828 GCA_022842865.1 Vulcanimicrobiota bacterium
ATATCTTGGCATGCGTCTTCTCCTTCTCTGCTTATTGCTCACCTGTTCGGCCTGGGGGCACGGCATCGACGACGCCCTGCTGGTGCTCAAGCAGCAACCGCAAAGCTGGGTCGGCAGTTGGCGAACCCCTGTCAAGCTTTGGGAGGGCTGCGACGGTGACAAGGACGGCCAGCTGAGCCGCCAGGAAATTTTGCAGAACTGGGAGCGCGTGACCGGCAAAGGAATTTTGCTGCAAGGTCAGCCCCCCGTTTTGGGCTCGGGAGAGATCCAGCAGGGCCCGGGTCAATTGACGGTCCCCGTCGAATTTCCAGTGTCCCCGCAAGCGCAGGTCCAGCTTGAGTATCATCTCTATTTGCCGAAGGTGGCCGATCAGCAGTGCCTGGCCGTCTTTACCAGCAATCTGGGCTCTTCCAGCACCCTGCTGTTGACCGAGAAATCCCCGCTGCAAAGTTTGAATCTGACTCCGGTCGGCACCCCCGCCGCCGCCAGTGACGGGGAAGTGCGTCCGAGCACTCTAGCCGACTTCTTCCACCTCGGGGTTAAACACATCCTCACCGGCTGGGATCACCTGCTCTTCCTTTTCACTCTGGTCATCGTGGGCGGCAGCATTTGGCGCTGGGTTCAGGTCATCACCGCCTTCTCGGTCTCCCACTCCGTCAGCCTGGCCCTGGCCGTTTTCGGAGTGGTGCATCTCTCGCCCGACATCATCGAGCCGATTATCGCCCTCTCCATCACCGTTTCGGCCGTCTTCTCCTTCCGCGGCGTGCCCAGCCAGACACTGCACGGAGGCTGGATCCTGGCCTTCGCCTTCGGCCTGATCCACGGGTTGGGTTTTGCCGGCGTGCTGGCGGAACTGCAGTTGTCGGGCCGCCAGGCGCTGGTCCCGCTGGTCGGCTTTAATCTGGGCGTGGAAGCGGGCCAACTGGCGGTGGCCGCCGTTTTGCTGCCCGTTATTCGTCTGCTCAGCCGCAACGACCAGGGTACAAAAACTCGCCAGCTCCTGACGGGGCTGGCGGGATTGATGGGTCTTTACTGGTTCGTGTTCGGAACCCCGGCCTGAAAGCTAGTGGTTGTAAGTCGGTAGCTGGTCACTCTTGCGAGCCGGCGCAGATTTTCTCGGCGGAACATAAGTATTCTGCTGGCGCGGACGGGGGGCCGGGCCAGACGGCACCGCCGCCGGAGCCGCCGCAGGAGCGGGGGCATGATAGCCACCGCCACCACTGCCGGTGGGGTAAAACCCACCGCCAATGGAAGGCTGCTCCACCTGCGGGGGCGGTTCAGCCGGTCCGGGAGGCGGAGGAGCTGCAACCGGCGCACCCGTGCGCCGGGCCGCACTGGCCAGTCGATCGTAGCCGGATTTGGGGCTTAAAGAATGGGCTTTGCGGTAGCTACCCTCCGCCCCGGCGGTGTCGCCTAACCCCTCATAAATGCGCGCTTCGTAGGCGAAAGCGGCGGCCTGCTGCCGGGCCGTTCCCTTGACTCGCGAATACATCTGGGCCGCCTGATTACAAAGCGCAATAGCCTGATTGGTTTCCTGAGCCGCATTGGCGCGTTTGGCCTGATCGAACAGGGCGAGAGCATAGCGACTGGTAACCTTGGCGTAAAAAGCGCTGATCTGCTTCGTCTTGGCATAGCCCTTGAGGCCGACCAACAGGTCGCGAGCCAGTTCCACCGACTGCTGGGCTTCTTCGTAGCGCCTGGCTTTAAAGGAAGCCTGGGCTTTCTTCCAATAATCCTCACCCAGCTTAGCGGAAGTCTCCTTGAGAGCCGCTACGGGCGGGGGAGTCTTGGTGTTCAGCTTGCTGTTTTGCCAGTAGAGGTAAGCGGAAAAGACGGTCAGGCTGAGCACCAAACAGCCCAGGATGATATAAATCATCTTGTTGCTGGAAGCCCCGCCACCGTGATCGTCCTCTTCCCAGGGGGTGCCCAGATCCACAGCTACAGTATGATCGGGCAATTCGAGCTTCATTTCAGAAGCGGGTGGCGGTCCTAAGGAAGTGGGCGGCGCAGGCGGAGCTTCGCCGCCGCCTCCAAGCCAGCTCTCACTGCTTTTCGGGGTGGGAGCAGCATAGGGCGAGGAATTGCCGGGAGCCGTCGGAGCGCCTCCGCCCCCGTCGCCCAGCCAACCACCCCCGCCACCCGGAGACATGGCCGTGGCAGAGGGCGCTGAAACGGCCCCCCAACTGCTGGCCGAGGGCTGGGGTGCGCCCGACGCGGGTCCTCCCCCCAAACTCGGAGCTCCGCCTAACGCGCCACCCCCTAATCCTGGTGCTGAAGGGGCCGAGGCTCCCCACTGGCCCCCTCCCATTCCCGGGCCCGGAGCAGCAGGCGCTCCCCAACCCGAGGCGGCGGGTGCCCCTAATCCTCCCCCAGCCGGGGCTTGGCCAACGCCGTTGCCCCAGCCGGTAGCTTGAGGGGGTGTCGGCGCCTGCAGGCGCCCGGTGGCCGTCCCGTCGCCACCCCACTGGCTTGCCGCTGGAGGCGGGACGGGAGCGGGAGCGGCAAAACTGCCTGAAGATTCCCAGCCTGAGCCCAAAGCTCCGCGTCCGCCAAATCCACCTTCGTCCGCCGCGATGGCGCGGGGTGCGCTGGCCGGAGGGCCCCCCAGGCTGGGAGTGGGTGCGCCCACGGAAACCGGAGCGGCGGGCGCGGCCGGTTTGGCGGTGGGGCGGCTGGGCAAAGTCATGCCGCCGCCGTTCGAGGCGCCGATTTTTTGCGTGGGCAGTTCGGAATTGTGTGCCAGCGCGCTAGCCAGGCCAGGCGCCGCAGCACCGGCTGCTGGCCGCGAAGGAGCTCCATTCGAACTCTTGGCGGTGCGTAGCCATCCATTGCAATCCGGGCAGCGGCTGTGCACCGGGCTGAAGTCTTTATTGCAGGCGGGACAATGCATGAACCGGCTCCTCCAGAATGAACTAACCTTTGACGTCGCTATCCAGTTTCATATCTTCGCCTAAGGTTTGAGAATTCTTTTCGCGATTTATCTTCAATGTTTAGGAAAGCTTCTCCCCATCGGTCAGCAACTGCTCGTAGCGAGTCCCCAAGAAGCGCGATACCGGCATCCAGATGGCCAGAAATACCAGGCAGACCGAGGCCCCGCCCCAAACCAGCCAGCCGGGCGCATGGCGCAGCAGATTGGCGTTCATCACCGAACCCAGAGCTTTACCGCCGCGACTGCCGGCGGTGTCGATCCAACTCTTGGCCTTAAACTGTATATCGTCGCTCGTGGGTACGTAGACCAACTCCAGGCACGGCTTGTTGAAGCCGTAGGCAGCTCCTTTCAGGGCAATCTGCGCGCTGAACATGACCCAAAGGGTGGGCCAGCTGGCCGCTCCCACCACCAAAAAGCAAAGAACCACCGGATAGATGAGTAAACAGCGCGACAGACCCCAGTTCTTGACCAGCCAGGTGGTGCCGGTTAGAGCGAAGATTAAGGACAGAAAATTCGCGGCGAAGCCATAGGTGGCCAGGAAGGCGGTCACCTTTTCCAAGGTCACCAGGGTCTGATGGGCCTTGGAGTTCATCTGGTAATCGAGGTAGGTCCCTACCAGTTCGTAGGCCACCACGCTCCAAAGAATGGCCACCAGGTAAGGCCGCGTCATGACCAATCGCAGCCCCTCCCAGAGACTCGGGCTGGCTTTGGCGCTCACGTCGTGCTTGACATCGTCGGGAATGTTGTTCTTCTGCAGCCAGTAGAAGGTCATTACAGGAGCCACCGCCAGTAAGACCACCGCCAGGCAAAGCAACGGCACCAGTTGACCTTGCTCAGCCGTGCGCGCCAGCAAAAAGGTGCAGGTGCAGGCTCCGATCTGTCCTCCCACAGCCAGCAAGGGAAAGCGGCGCGCGGCCACTTCCGCGTCGGTGGTGGCGTTGACGGCTAAGGACCAGAGATGAGAAATTCCCAAGGAACCAAAAGATTCGATGGTCAAATAGAATCCCCAACCCAGGGTCAGGTGATGAGCGGCGCTGCCCTGGTGGAAAAAATAGGTCAGAATGGCGAAGAGCACCGCGTAGACAGCGTAGAGAAGGGCCAACAGTTTGCGTTTGCCCAGCCAGTCCACCCCTTTGCCGTAAAGCATAAGCGTCACCAGCAAGAAGACCATGGAGGCAAGTTTGGCGTGAGGCAGGTACTCAGGGCCGACCATTTCCATGAACAGCGCGTTCTTCATGGTACGCAACATCCAGTAACACCCGAGTGCACACCCAAAACTCAGCCCTAGAGGGGCAACTTCCCGAAAATCGGACAACCAGCGCCGCACCCCAGTGGATACGCGAGCGGAGCTAGTCCCCCTCTTGCAAGACCACCAGGTCGCGATAAAGCCGGCGCTCGAAGCGCTCCAACTGCCTCTGGGAATTCACTACCGGAAACAGGTAGACCGGGGTAAAGCGCGCCTCCCAGCCGTGATCTCCCGGAGCAACGTCCACCTGCAAATGTCCGTAGTGCTTGCCCCCCTCCAGCAGTTGTCCGTCGCGCCAAACTTCAGGCGAATCCAGATGAGCCAGAAATTTCCGATAGGGATTGTCGATTTCCGGACCGCGCAGTCCGTCGCCACCGATGCCCACATCGTAAACCTGCAGGGTGTGAGGATGCGAGCTACCGTCAGGCCTCTGCTCCACCCCGTTCACCTCGGAGCGCTCCATCATTTCGTCGTGACCGTTGAGCAGCGCGTCCACACCATAGCGCAAGAACAGTGGGGTCAAGACCTGTAAGGGCCGGCCGGACTGGCGATCGGAGCCCTTACCCATTCCCGGCTGGAAGGCGTGGAGTCCGCTGGAGTAGGGACAGTGATGAAACGCCACAAAGGTGAAGTGAGACCGCTTTTGAGCCAGACGCAATTGCTGCTCCAGCCAGACATACTGGGCGGAACCGGGATTGAAATCTCCCTGAGGACGCATGGCACTGTCCAGATGCCAGTTGGAATCCTGCGCCGACCGGTGGGGCAAGCCGTTGCAGCCGTCGATGGCAATCAGAGTGATGGGTCCATATTCCAGGCTGAAGTAGCGCCCCTGTTCGCTTTGGGCCTGGCCATTGCTGGGCGAGCGGAAGTAGGTGAGAAATTTCGCCACTGCCCGCTGGCTGGTCAGCTCCTCGTAGCGACCGTCATTTGGCCCTCCAAAGTATTCGTGATTGCCCAGCACACCTACGATGGGGACGATGCGGCTGAGTTGGCGGTTGCACAGCCAGAACTCATCCCAGTCGCGTTGCTCCCCGCCTGTCTCGACCAGATCGCCGGGGATGACCACGAAATCCGGCCGACTCTTGACCATCTCGGCCAGATTGGCCCGATAGCCGCTATCCTGATCGACCAGATAATCGCGCTTCTGGCCCGGATGAGCGGCATCTTCCCAATGCACTTTGGCTCCGCGACTTTCCGGCTCGGTTTCGCTGTCGGAATAGGTCACGAAGCGTATGCTGCTGTCCCGCGCTGGAGCGGTGCGAAATTCGCCCGGCCAAATCTGGCCTTCTTGTTCGACCTCGTAGCGGTAGGTGACGCCGGACGCCAGTCCGGTCAGGCGGACTTCGCGTTGATAACCGGGCTGATGGGCTCCGAACTCCCGGGCCTCCCAGGGGCTGTAGCCAAGAGCGGTGGCTTCCCGGTGCCCTCCCACTTGACGAGTGGCAATCAGCTCCTCCCCCCGCCAGCAGCGCAGCGAAGCGGGCGCCGAGGTCCGTGAAATCCAGAGCACGCTCATCGCGTCGGGCGCGGGATTCTGCAAATAAGGCTCCACCAACAGCGCCCCATTTGAAGCGGACAGACCGCCATTCAAAAGCAACAGCAACAGAAAACGAACCTTCATGGCGGGGGGGTTCAAGGGGGAGGCGGTAGCCC
>JALHOV010000393.1:5838-6809 GCA_022842865.1 Vulcanimicrobiota bacterium
GGGGCGGCCCCCCCCCCCCCTGGGCAAAAGCCTTCCGCGATGCTATCCTTCCTGGTCCCTTACCGCGTCCGCCCGCAGTTGCTCGAGGCCGCCGAATTGGAGCGACTGGCCCAGGCGGTGCTCCATTCGCCCTATCTGGCGGCCAGCGATCTGGACCAGGGCTTTGAGCAAACCTACGGCTTCTCGGCTCTATTCCAAAGATCTCAGGTGGAGCGATTCCTGTTGATGCTGCCCAGCGCGCGCCCCTGCCTGGAGAAGATGCTGCGCTCGGACTGTCAGGTCTTTCTCGTCAATCCGCTGGTCATCCACGAAGGCGCGGCGGTGGCGCCCCACGCCGACAAGACCCTTATGTCCTTTTTGCCCCCGGGCGCCAAGGTTCCCTTTCCCTATCGAGTGTCCGTGCTCTACCTGTGCCTGCCTCCCAACCTCCAGGGAGGCGAGCTGGTCTTTCATCGCAACGCCCTGGTCAAGGCGCGTTTCCAGCCGCGAGTCAACACCCTGGTGGAATTTCCCGGCTGGCTCTACCACGAAGTCAAGCCCTGGAAACAGAACGGCATGGGCGCCGGTTGCATTCCTCGCGTATCACTGGTGTGCGAGCAATATCGACTCAAGCCAAAACTGCTCGAGCAAATCCCCGAGTTTCATCTGGAGTCCACCCGGTGCTTTGCCGATTTTTTAGCGGATGAACCGTGAGACTTGCGAGGTCCGGTCGACCAGGAAGCAATCCATCTGCAGCGGCTTTCAGGTTTATTTGAGGGGAAAGAGCCAAGACCAGTAGTAGATTATGTTTCGCCACCGTGCTCGGGATGAGTCCCTGTTAAGCTTTGATGAGGTCCAATCGGCCCTCGGCAGCCGCTCCTACGCCTTTAGCGGGCTCCAGACCATCCCGCTCTCTGCAGTCGTAGGCAGCGAGGGACGCTCCCACGACTTTTCCCGCGCCTTCCGCCCCCAGGCCCATTTGCTGCAAAAGT
>JALHOV010000393.1:6819-7593 GCA_022842865.1 Vulcanimicrobiota bacterium
CCTGATCCACAATCCGCAAATCGACTTGAGCAAGCCGATTCAGGTCTTTCAGGTGGATCAGGTCTATTTCATCCGCGATGGGCATCACAGGGTGGCGGTGGCCTTGAGCCGCGGCCAGGAGACCATCCAGGCACTGGTGACTCAGGTCACCGTGCGCGCGCCCATTACCGCCGAACTCGGCCACGACGAGGTTTTGCGGAGGGCCCAGTGGAGTCACTTTCTGCAAGAGACCAACCTCGACGAACATGCTCCCGACAGCGACTTCAGTCGGCTGCCGCCCGAACTCTACGCGGTGCTGCGCGAGCACATTGAGGTGCATCGGTATTATCTGGGCACCAGCTACGGTCGGGACTTTAACGCCGAGGAGTCCGCAGCCAGCTGGCACGATTTGATCTACCGCCCTCTTTTAGAAGTTCTGCGCCAGCAGGGGGTCAACCAGGAATTTCCGAGGCGTTCGGATCCGGAGCTTTATCTATGGATCACCTATCACCGCGAACAACTGCGTTGCCGAGGCGAGTATCGCGGGGATGCCGAAGTGGCCAGGGCACTGGTGCAGCGCTTCTCGGAAAGGCCACTGATGGGCCTTTTCAAGCGCGTGCAAAGGGTCTGGCGGGCAGCCTGGGCCGCCGCCTGGGAGCACCCCGAGCCCCCAGCCAGCATCGGGGAATAAAAAAAGACCTCTAGCGGTCGGGGTCGATCAACCCAGCTGATTCCTGACCCACTCTCCCAACTGCGCATAGTTGAGCAGGCCGCTCTGCCGGGCCACCTCGCGCA
>JALHOV010000394.1 GCA_022842865.1 Vulcanimicrobiota bacterium
CTCGATGACCGCTTCGCGCTTGGGCGCCTTGGGCTGGGTCCGTTGCAGAGGCGCCGAGTGGCCCGGCCCCGAGATCGAGGAAAACATGCTGTAGATCTCCCTTGCACCAGGCCTGGAGTCCTGCTCGAGCGGAATTTCATGGTTTTTTCCGCCGCTCAGGGTTGTATGGACTTATGACCATCTCCAGCCTTGCTCAGCACAGCCCATTGACCCATCGCCCCATGAAAACCGCTGGTTCACCGCCGGTTTCAGACGAATCGGCCCCCGCCGAGTCAGTAAGTCTGTCCAGGCAGTCGATGCGACCAGAGCTTCCGGTCGTGGACAAGGCGGACGCGGGCAAAATGGCCCGGCAAGGCCACGGTGTTTTGGGTAAGGTTTTCGGCGCTCTGGGACTGGGCCTGGTGGCTTTGAGTCTGGCCGGCTGCAACTTTGGGCCGGGAACTCCCACTCCTCCCAACAACGAGAAGCCTCAAGAATCCACGGCTGCTACTTACACCGCCCGCATGGACCAGCTGCGCAACCAGAGTGACAAGACCGGCTACTACCAGATGGCCGAAGCCGGCTACAACAACGCCGTACTGCAAAGATTCGCCCAGGCCAGCGACCCGGCTGCCAAAGAGGTGGCCGAGCTGGCCAAGAAAGCGGTCGAGACCTTCAACTTCAGAGGCGATCCGGCCGAGCAGCAAAAGCTGACCCGCGACGTGCTCAAGGCCATTGCCGAGATGAAAGGCGACGACTCCGGTTTGGTGCGCTACACCCAGGCGGCCCAGACCACCCTGGCCATCGACCAGGCTTTCGCCGACGCGGCCAGGCAGGCCCCCGGCGGGATTGTAGCCCAGGTCAAAAACGCCGCTTACGAACAGGGCTTCAGAGCGGCCCTGGAAAAAATCCAGGCCGCTCCCGACCAGCTCAAGAACCAGAGCGGCTACGACCCGGCTCTGATTCGCAACTACGTGGAGTCGGTCTCCATCAATCCCCAGATCGCCTTGGATTTTGCCCCGCAGCTCAACGACCCGAGCCTGACGGCAGTGCTCTACCAGACCACCGGCAACGCCCTTTATCAGCGCATGAGCACCGACGGCGGTGTCTTGGGAAGCCAGGTGCAAACGGCCCTGCAACTCTTGAAAACCTTGTCAGGCCGCTAAAAATTGGCCCAACTTTCGGTCGGTCGCCAGCAAGCTGGCGTGGGAGGGACCCCGCAGGGGAGGGCCCCACAGACCACTCCCGCGACCTGTTTACAACTCACCGCTACGCGATGAGTTGCGAGTATAAGGCCTGCTCAAAATCTTGACGCAGGTCTTCAAAGTCCTCCAGACCCACCGAGAATCGCACCAGCCCATCGCGGATGCCCGCGGCGGCCCGCTGTTCGGCGGTCATGCCCACGTGCGAGGTAGCCGCGGGCCGTGTCACCAAACTTTCCACGCCGCCCAGACTGGGAGCGACCAGGGGTAGGCGCAAACGATTCACAAACCCCTGAGTGGCCGTCAAGCTGCCGGGCAACTCAAAGCTGAGCACACCGCCGTAGCCGCGGAACCACTTTTTGGCCCGCTCGTGGCCCGGATGTTCCGGAAGTCCCGCGTAATAGACCCGCTCCACGGCCTCCTGAACCTGCAGCCAGCTGGCCAACTGCAGGGCCGTTTCGTTCTGGCGCTGCACACGCAAGGCCAGCGTTTTCAGTCCCCGGTGCAGTAAGAAGCACGAATTCGGATCGAGGCAGCCGCCCAGGTGGTTGAGGCGATGGCGAATCATCTTGATGTGGGGCTTATCTCCAAGCACCACCCCGGCGGCGATGTCGGAATGGCCGTTCAGGTATTTGGTGGCGCTATGCACGATCAAGTCAAAGCCCAACTCGTAAGGACGAAAATTAACCGGTGAGGTGAGAGTGCTGTCGATCACCGCCAGCAGACCGTGGTGCCGGCAAAACCGGATGATCTCTTCCAGCTCGGGTACGCCCTGCAAAGGATTGCTCAGACTCTCCACATAAAAAACCCGGGTATTGCTCTTGACCAGAGCTTCCCAAGTATCGGGCCGAGTCGCATCCACAAAGTCGTGGGTGATGCCCCAGGCGGGCAAATCCTCGGTGATCAGAGAATGGGTGCCTCCATAGAGGCAATTGCTGGCCAGCAAGTGGTCTCCCTGGTTGAGCACTCCCAGCAGAGCCGCGCTAATGGCGGCCATGCCACTGGCCGTCACCAGGGCCGCCTCGGTGCCCTCCAAAGCCGACAGCTTGGCGTGCAATACTTCGTGGTTTGGCGTGTTGTTGAGGCGGATGTAGGTAATGCGGTCATAGGCGGCGTCCGCCACCGACTCGTAGTTGACGCTCTGGTGGATGGGCATGCTGACGGCGCCGCTGAGACGGGGCTCCATTTCGCCGGCGTGAATAAGCAAGGTGTTCAGGTGCATGGGAGGAGGCTACACGCGCTCCCGGTGAAATCCCTTTGCAACGAGCAGGCCCTATTTTACAAATGGACTAGGGGGACCCCCTTGCTGCATTCCTGGAGGTACTTACCATGTATGTCAATCGATGGATCGAGACCCACGCACACATCCGTCCCAACAAAGTGGCCCTCATCGACCGGGTGTCGGGCGTCAGCTTCTCCTACCTGGATCTTCAGCGAGCCTCCCACGTGCAGGCTTACCGATTGGCCTCGCTGGGAGTGAAAGCGGGCGACCGGGTAGCCGTCTACTCGCAGAACCGCCCGGAAATCCTCGAGCTGTTTTTGGCCTGCGGTCTGCTGGGCGCCTGCCTGGTGCCCTTGAACTGGCGTTTGACCCCCCAAGAGCTCGAGAAGATCGTGGCCGACTGCCAGCCCAAGATCACCTTTGTCGAGCCCGATCTGGCCGGTGGCGAAGGACTGGAAGCCCAGTCGCTCTTCGGACTGGCCTCGCTGGACGCGGAGCCCATTGAATTACCGCGCGTTTCCCCCGATTCGGCCCTGGCGATTTTCTACACCGGCGGCACCACCGGCGTGCCCAAAGGAGCCGTCCTCACCCATCGCTCCATGCAGGCCAACGCATGGAACACCATCGGGGGTTGGGGACTCTCGCCCGACGACATCGCCCCCATCTTCACCCCCATGTTTCACACTGGCGGCCTGAACGTATGCGCCACTCCACTGCTCTGCCTGGGCGGCACCCTGGTGCTGCCGGGCAATTTCGACCCGGTCAAATCTTTGGAAGTCATCGAGCAAGAGCATTGCACCTTCGTCTTCCTGGTCCCCACCATGTATGAAATGCTCCGCCAGGCACCGGGGTTTTCTCGAAGTCGGGTGGCTCAGGTGCGCAAATGGATCAGCGGCGGAGCGCCCTGCCCCAAGACGCTCTTTGAAGCCTACTGGAACGAAGGCATCCCACTCATCCAGGGCTATGGACTGACCGAGGCGGGCCCCAACACCTTCGGAGTCAGCTTTGAGGACGCCCAGAAGCGCTCCGGCACGGTGGGCGTGCCATTGCCCGGCATCGAGGTCAAGCTAACCGGCGAGGACGGCAAGGAAGTAGTGGTGGGGACCGCAGGAGAGCTGCACGTGCGCGGTGAGCACGTCATGTCCGGCTACTGGAACAAGCCTCACGAAACCGCCCAGGTGCTCCAAGACGGTTGGCTGGCCACCGGCGATCTGGCTTATCGGGATGCCGACGGATTTTACTATATCTGTGGCCGGCGCAAAGAAATGTTCATTTCCGGCGGCGAAAATGTCTTTCCGGCCGAGATTGAAGAAGTCATCCTGACTCATCCCAACATCGCCGAAGTGGCCGTGGTGGGTGTGCCCCATCCCAAATGGGGTGAGGTGGGCCGGGCCTACCTGGTCCTCAAGCAGCCTGCCGCTTACGACGAAGCTCAGCTGATTGAACACGTGCAGCAAACCCTGGCCAAATACAAAATACCGAAAGAATACGTGGTCATGGATTCTCTGCCCAAAAGCGCGGCCGGGAAAGTCCTCAAGCGCATGTTGATGGAAAGTGTTCGAGCGTAGCTTTAGCTTCGCGGGGATTCCGCTGCTGGCCGTCTCACAGGACGGCCGGCCGCGCCCGACCGTGCTCTTTTACCACGGACTGCACACCGACAAAGAAACCCATCGGCGTGAGCTGGAGTCGCTAGCCCAGCGCGGCTTCCTGGCACTGGGCGTGGATGCGGCCGGCCACGGCGGGCGTCGCATGCCGGACCTGAAGGGCTTTGTTAACCGAGGGCCCTTACTCGATCAGGTGGCCAAGCTGCTGCGGCCGTCGCTGGCCGAGTTGCCCTTGCTGATCGACTTCCTGGAAGCCGAGGGCTATGGTCCTTTCGGATTGTGCGGTATCTCCTTCGGCGGCCTGCTGGCCTACGCCGCACCTCAATATGAGACGAGAATCCGCACCATCGCAGCCATTCTGGCCGATCCCAGCTGGTGCCGTCCCTACGACCGGCTGGAGGCCTACGCCAGCCTGCGCCTGCTGGCCTGGAACGGGGGAG
This sequence comes from Vulcanimicrobiota bacterium, assembly GCA_022842865.1. Taxonomy (GTDB): domain Bacteria; phylum Vulcanimicrobiota; class Xenobia; order Xenobiales; family JADMJV01; genus JADMJV01. Next base: position 4,448 of record JALHOV010000394.1, read on the forward strand.
CCGACCAACACGTGCAGGCCGAGCCAGCTCGGGCATTTCTAAGTCAACTCCAGGCGCAAGGTCACGAGGGGCATTATGAGTATCGGGAATACCCGGAGTCAGACCATTTCATGCGCCCGGCAGACTGGAATGACGGATGGAACCGCACCCTGGGCTGGTTTGAGGAAGGGCTGCTTTAAGAACCGAAAATCTTGATGCGCAGCATCCACCAGAGGCCTTTGAAACCATCGCGAGCGCGGATTTTCTTGCCTTGACTGCGGGTTCGGGCCAGATACTTAATGGGCATCTCCAGCGGTCTTTTGCCCATCAGCAGCAGGCGGGCGGTGATTTCGGCTTCCAATTCAAAACCGCGAGCGGTCAGAATCCGCGACATCTCGGCGGCCACTTCCCGGGTCATGATCTTATAGCAGGTGTAGGTGTCGGTCAGCTTCGTTCCATAAAGCAGGTTGCAAAATCCGGTGAGAATCCGATTTCCCAGGTTCTGAAGCACAACCATGCCCTGATTGGTGCCCAGATAACGCGAGCCGTAGACCACCTCCTGGCGACCGTCGCGAATGGGCCGGATCAGTTCCAGCAGGTGATTGGGGTCGTATTCCAGATCGGCGTCCTGGATGGCTACGATGTCGCCCTGGGCGTAACGCAGGCCGACACGCACGGCCACGCCTTTGCCGAAGTTCAGCACCGAATAATGAATCTTCAGAGCCGGGTTGCTGGCAAATCCTTCCAGGATTCGGGTCGTCCCGTCGGTCGAACCGTCATCCACCACGATGATTTCGGTCGTCAAGCCTTCCGGCAAGGGGAGAGAAAGCAGGCGTTCGACCACCTCGACCACACTGGTTTCTTCGTTGAAGACGGGAACGATGATGGATAAGAGCATAGCTGCGCACTTCTCGTAAGCGAAAGGCCGGTCCTTCAGGGCATTTCTTCGTCTTCGATGTGAGTGTAGCGGAAGAAGCGATCGGTGGTCAGGCCGGCCACCGGGGGCCGTCCGCTGGCCTGATTGTCGATCTCGGCGCGCAAGCGGTATTGGGCGATCGGCTTTACGGTCGGACCCACGGTTCCCACCGAGGTTACGGAAATATAATGGCCGGTCGTGACCAGGGGAGGCGGGTAGGGAATATCGGTGGCGTAGGTCATGTCGACCACCACCGTATAGGTTCCCCAACGATTCGGGTCGGCCGCCGTCACCAGCGTTTCGGAGTAGGAAAAGAGGTCCTGCTGGGGGCCAGGGGGCGGCGGAAAGTTGAAGTCCATTTCCAACTTGATGCGCGCGTCTTCCAGGCCGGCCAGCGCCAATTGCCGAGCCTGAGAAATGTTGGTGCTCTGACGGGCCGCTTCGTAGCGGCTGGCCTGACTGCCTAACAATCCCATACCGACCAGCAGCAACACCACGCAAACCATCAGGGCGGTGACCAGCAGAATTCCACGGCGCGGTCTCACGGCGTGTAAAAGGCCATGGGGGCCACCTCGCTGGTGATCGCCTTCAACTGGCCTTTGATCGAGATGGTGAGAGTGGTCAGCAAATTTTCGTGGACGTCGTCGTTGACGAACTCAAAGCGGGCGCCCTGGATGCCGTCCGCCACCACGTGGGTATCGGTGGTGGCCCCCACCTGCACGTCGCGGAGCAAAATGGCGTTGTTGTCCTTGTAATAGCGAATTTGAATCAGGTGCTGGAATCGGTTGGGTTCAAAGCGAGCCACGGCGGCCTGGCTGACATCGAACTTGGAAAGCCTGAGCTCATCCTTGCTGGCGTTGACTTCCACCTTGCAAGCCTCGCGCACCTCACAGCAAATGCGAGTCAGGGCCAGTTGGGCCGCTTCCGAGGCTGCCATTTTCTGGCGCTCGTAGCGCGTGACCTGGAAGGCGCCGATCAGTAATTCGGCCACCAATCCAAAAACCAACATCACCAGAAAGACGGTGATCAAGCTTTCCAGCAGAGTAAAGCCGCGCTTAGGGAAGCATATCAATGTCGGTCTTCACTCCCTCCACAATGATGCCCCGGTATCGAGCTCGGGCCCTCAGGTCGCACCTACCCACCCCATAGCCCGTCACCACGGGCGGAACCGCGCCGCTGAGAATGTAATTGTGCAACGTGGCCGCTCGCCCGTCCCGCTCGTCGCTGACGGAACCAAAACCCCCCCCCAGATTTCCGACTCCGGGTTGCACGATGTATCCGTAGAAAAGGTCTCCCAAAGCATAGTTGTCGGTATTGAGAGCCGATACTGTGACCGGCATGGGTCCGCCTTGAGGGATGGAACTGCCCGCTGCGGCGACGGTCGCGGTGGCCGGCGGACTGGGCGGAACCCGGCAGGTCGGCCAGGCCACCAGGCTGGTCAATTCGTGTTTGAGGGGAGCCAAATTATAAGGATCCCAACCCCAAGAAACCGTCACCGTGATCTTGCGAGCCGAGTTGCGGATGACGCGGCGCTCCGCTACCGGATAGAGCAATTCAAAAAGCGAGCAGGGGCTATAAATCGCGTTGGCCACCGCCTCGGTTTGAATCTGGAAACCAGGAAAATCCGAGTCCTCGTAAGGAGTCTTGCCGGGATAAGCATCGCTGAGAAAGTTGTTAAAGTTTAACGGGGCGAGCGGGCTCGTATGATTTTTTCGACTCCAGCCGCGCACGCGTTCCATCTCACGTTCCGCCAGCATGACCGCGGTGGACTGGTTGTCCACCAGCGTCTGGTAGCGAAGGCTGGTATGAAAGAGACGGACCATCACCACAACGCCGGCCAACATCACAAAAATCGCGACGATGGCTTCCGCCAGGGTAAGACCCCGTCGTTTCATTTGGTCCAGACGGGGTGGAAGTTGCTGCCCTGGCTGGTCAAGGGCCCGCCGCGGGCGCCGGGATAGGTAACGATGTGAAGTTGGCGCTCGGGGTTGGTCAGGGCACGGTGGGTGATCATAAACTGTCCCCCTCGCGGGTTGCGCTCGACGGAGGCATCTTCATCTCCTACCGAGAGGTAAAGTCGGCTGCCTCCGCCCAGGGTAATCCAAGGGTCATAAGGAGAGTAGTTATCGGTGACAATCAGCGTGCCGCTCATGGTGGTCGAAGAGGAAATGCTACCGGAGCCGGAACCGGTGATGGCTCCGGGGTTAAAAGCGCCGGCCGTAACATTGGGTTGGCCTCC
>JALHOV010000395.1 GCA_022842865.1 Vulcanimicrobiota bacterium
TTGCAGGCTTGTTTGCCGGCGGCCGTGCAGCTGGGGAAGGTCGTCTAGCCGATGCATTGCGTGGAAGTCTTTAACGAAGAATCCAAGGCCATTCACGGTTTGGAGCGAGTTTCTCAAAGCCGAGTTTATTATCTTGAAGGTCCGGAGCTTTCCGAGATTTTGGGCGAGCTCAAAAAAGACGGGCGAGCTCTGGCCGACCCGGTGCGCGAGAAACTGGCGGTGGATGAACGCCGTGCGGGCGACTATCAGTGGTTGGTAGAAGTGGCCTTTCGCAACGGGGTGACCGACAACGAGGCGCGGGTGGTCGAAGAAGTCCTCGAGACGCCCCAACTGGTGGCCCGTAGCGCCCGGCGTTTTTATGTCTGGGGAGGACCGGCCGCGCGCGAGGACATGCAGAAGCTGGCGGCCCTCCACTGGGCCAACCAGTTGGTGCAGCGCATCGAGGTGGTCTCGGCTCAAGAAGAGCTCCCCGCTCCCCCGCCGCTGCAGATTACGCCCGTGCCCCCCACGGCTACGGTGGTTCTACCTTCCACCGATGAAGAACTGGCCGAATTGAGCCGGTCCCGCCTGCTGGCCCTGAGCGTGCCAGAAATGCGCGCCATTCGCGAGCACTTTAGCCAACGCCCGCCCACCGAGGTGGAACTGGAAGCGCTCGCCCAGACCTGGTCGGAACACTGCAAACATAAGATTTTTCGAGATACCATCCGCTACCGCGAGGGGGACCGCGAAGAACTGGTTCACGGCCTTTTCCCAACCTACATTGCCGGCGCCACCGAGGCCTGTGAGCGCGATTGGCTGGTCTCGGTCTTCACCGACAACGCCGGCGTGATCGCCTGGAGCGACCGCTTTCACCTGGTCTTCAAAGTGGAGACGCATAACGCCCCGTCGGCTCTCGAGCCTTATGGTGGAGCTCTGACCGGCATCGTGGGCGTCAATCGCGACCCGGCCGGCACCGGCCTCGGCTGCGAGCTGCTGTTCAATACCGATGTTTTCTGCTTCGGGCCGCTCAACTACAGCGGGGCACTACCGCCGGGACTGCACCACCCGCGCCGACTTTATGAGGGCGTCCGCCAGGGGGTGGAAGACGGCGGCAACCAGTCGGGCATTCCCACCGTCAACGGGGCCCTCTTTTTTGACCCCAGCTATCTGGGACGACCGCTGGTCTTCTGTGGCACCGGCGCCCTCATGGAGACGCGCACCGGCCATCTGAAATCGGTGAACAACGGCGACTTCATCGTCATGGCCGGCGGCCGGGTGGGCAAGGACGGCATTCACGGCGCCACCTTCTCCAGCCAGGCCATCGGCGGCGAAGCGCCGGTGGGCGTGGTCCAGATCGGCGACCCGATCACCCAAAAACGTCTGCTGGAAATGATCAGCGAGGCCCGAGAAGCCGGACTTTACCGGGCCATCACCGACAATGGCGCGGGCGGCCTGTGCAGCTCGGTGGGCGAAATGTCCGAGATGAGCAACGGCGCCCACCTCACCCTGGAGACCGTGCCGCTCAAATACCCCGGCCTGGCTCCCTGGGAGATTCTGGTTTCGGAATCCCAGGAGCGCATGACCCTGGCGGTGCCCCAAGAGAAATGGGGGGCCCTGCTGGAGCTGGCCCAACGCCGCCAGGTCGAGGTGAGCATCGTGGGCACCTTCAACCATTCCGGCCGCTTCAGCGCCAGCTACGACGGCGAGCAGGTCATGGATCTTTCCCTGGAGTTTTTGCACGGAGGCTTTCCGCGCCGGGTGCTGGAGGCGGAGTGGTCCGCACCGGTCTTCTCGGAGTTGTGGACGCCCGAATCGGATTGGCGGGAAAGCTTGTGCGAGCTGCTGGCCAGCCCCAATATCTGCTCGCGCCAGGGCTTAATTCGCCAGTATGATCATGAAGTGCAGGGCACCTCGGTGATCAAGCCGCTGGTGGGCGTGGCCCGCGACGGCCCCTCGGACGCGGCCGTGTTGCGCCCCGATCACGACAGCGATCAGGGCATGGCCGTCAGTTGCGCCATCAATCCGCACTACGGTGTGCACGACCCCGAAGGAATGGCCGAATTGCTGGTGGACGAGGCCCTGCGCAATCTGGTGGCCGTCGGCGGCGACCCCGAGCATACCGCCATGCTGGACAATTTTTGCTGGCCCGACCCCACCCAGGAGCCGCACAAAATGGCCCAGTTGGTGCGCTGTTGCCGAGGCCTGGACCGGGCCGTGCGAGCCTTTCAGACGCCGCTGATTTCCGGCAAAGACTCGATGAAGAACGACTACCATGGGCCCGACGGCAAGCTGAGCATTTTGCCCACCCTGCTGGTCTCGGCCATCGCCAACGTTCCCGACGTGCAGCGCTGCCAGACCATGGACTTCAAGCAGGCCGGCGATCTCGTCTACCTGCTGGGCGCGGAGCAGTCCGCCCTGGGCTGCTCGCAGCTGGCTCGCCTGCGCGGTTTCGCCGGAGGACAACTGGGCCGGGTCGACTTTGAGCTGGCCCGGCGCCTTTATGGTGCGGTGCACGGGCTGATCCAGTCCGAGCTGGTGGCGGCCTGCCACGACTGCTCGGAAGGCGGTTTGCTGGTGGCCCTGGCCGAGATGTGCGTGGCCGGACGTCTGGGACTCCGATTGGAACTGGGGACCTCGGACCTGGCCGTGGACGACCGGCTCTTCGGCGAGGCCCCTTCGCGCCTGATCCTTTCCATCGATCCGAACCATCAGGCGGAATTCGAGAAGAGGCTGGCCGGACTTCCGTGGCTGCTGCTGGGGCAGGTCATGCCTGAGCCCGTCTTCGAACTGAATGGTGAATCGCTGGCGCTGTCCCGTTTGATACAGGCCTGGCAAGGAGAGCTTTCGTTATGATCGTTCGCGCTTTGATCTTGACCGGCCACGGCATCAACTGTACCCGCGAAATGGCCCAGGGGTTCCGCCTGGCCGAAGCCGAGTCGCGGGTGTGCCATCTGAACGATCTGGCCGAAGTGGCTCTCGACGACTTCCAAGTCTTGGTTCTGCCCGGCGGTTTTTCCTTCGGAGATCACCTCGGTTCGGGTCGGGCGCTGGCCCGCCGTCTGCGCCGAGCTCCCCTGGGTCAAGCCATCGAACGCTTCGTGGGCGAGGGCAAGCTGGTCTGGGGCGTATGCAACGGTTTTCAAACGCTGGTGCAGATGGGCCTCCTGCCCTCGGGCTGCACCCTGGCGCCCAATGCCTCGGGTCGCTTCGAATGCCGCTGGGTTCGCCTGAAGGGAAATCCGGCCTCGCCGTGTTTGTTCACCAAGGGAATGGATGGGCTGGAGCTACCGGTTCGCCACGGGGAAGGTCAGTTGATTGGGACCCCTGCGCCTGAACTGGTGCCGCTGCAATATTGTGATGGCCAGGGACCGACCCAGACCTATCCTGACAACCCCAACGGCAGCGTCATGGCCGGCGCCGCCCTGTGCAACGAGACCGGGCGCATCTTCGGACTCATGCCCCACCCCGAAGCCTTCCTCCGCTCCACCCAACACCCCGAGTGGACCCGGCACCGAGAACTCACCCGCCGCTTCGGAGCCCCTTTCCCCCGCGAAGGCAGCGGCCTCGCCTTCTTCCGCAACGCCGTAACCGCCGCCCAAGAGATCGGACTCTGCACCACCGGCCGCTGAGCCCCGGGTGCGTGCACCGGTTCCGGCAATGCGTGTATCGGTGAGCGCAGTTCGGGGCCGCCCAGGGTGCGTGCGCCCGTTCCGGCAATGCGTGCACCGGGGAGCGCAGTTCGGGGCTGCCCGGGTTGGGTGCACCCGGTCCGGCATTGCGTGCACTGGTGGGCGCAATTCCTAGAGGCCCGAGTGCGTGCACCCGGTCCGGCAATGCGTGCACCGGTGAGCGCAATCAGGGACGGGCCGTGTGCGCGCTAGCTTTTCCAGCGAAACAATCCCGGCAGAACCTCCTCGGCACGACCCAAGAGCTCGCGCTGAAAGAACGAACTCGGCGGTAGTGTAGTGCTTGCACAGCAGCCGAAGGCGGTCTGCACCAGCTGGGCCGCCGGAGAGACAGCCCCCGAGGTCCCCACGGCCACAAAGTGGTCGCAGCGCATCCCTCCGCCGAATGACACGATATCTGGACGCAGCAATTTTCGGCATAGAGAACAAGGCCTCGGACCGCCCTCCGGATCGTCGAAAGGCAGGAGGTCGCAGCTGGAGCCACGAGTTCGCAGCAGATTTCCGTGTATCTCGATGACGCCCGAAAAGCCGGCTCGCTGGTGCAGGCCGTCCACATTCTACGTGACCAGACGCACATCGCAACCCGATTCCTTCTGCAGAGGCGTTGGGCTAGGCTCGGCGTATCAGGGGACGCAAGGGTCCGTAAATCTCCCAAATCAAATCGGGTCGATGTCGCAGCTCGGGCGAAGTGGCCATTCGCTCTCCGGAAGGGACGGATACCTCAAGCCACCGAGATACCCGCGCCTGTAGATATCCAATACGCATTCCCCGGGCTTCAGCTCCATCACGGGGTCCCGCCAGGAAATAGCGCATGGCCAGAATCGGGAACACAAAAGGCGCGAAGACCAGTCCAAAGTCCAAGAAGGGCAAGAGGCGGCTGAATTTGCGGGTCGGCTCCAAGACCTGGCGGCGCCAGGGAGTGCCAGCAGAAGTAGCCGTGCATGCGAAGCCATAGCTGAGCCCCAGCGTGGCAAAGTTGGCGAAAAACGCGCGAAATCCGTGTTCTTCCGGCTGAAAAGTCCAGGCACCGTAAGCGCAGCCGGCCAGCGACGACTCCATCAGCGGAATTTCCCAAACAGGCACCGGCCGGGAGGTGCGCGCAGCACCAATGGGTGACTCCCAAGAGCATGAGCGTGGCCGGACCGATCTCTTGCCGAGGAATCTCGGGGTTCCAGCAGTTGCCGATCATCACCAAACAAGCGATGATGCCCGCTATTTTTCATTTCCTCATACTCCACTCGCTTCGAAAAATATTTTAGGAATCTTTCACGCCCACTCGCTAAGGTAACCGCACACACACATGACCGAGTCAGAAGGAGCTTCCCCGTGCAGATTTCCTCCCACATCCCCGGCGCTCAGCCGCTCATCCGCGCCGCCAGCAATCCAACCATTGCCAAGGCAGCCCCTCAGGCCAGCGAATCTTTCGAAAGCGGAATCCCGCCCGAAGCGCAGGTTTGTCCGAGATTCTTCTTTGGCCCCACGGAAGAAGTGCAGGCCACCATCGCGCCCGCTTCCGCCTCGGAACTCAAATCGGCCGCTCGCGCCGTCAACAATTTCAGCTTTGACCTATACCGCCAGCTCGGTGACGAGAAGAAAGGCGAGAGCTTCTTCGCCTCTCCTTTCAACGTCAACGGATGCCTGGGAATGGTACTGGCCGGCGCCCGCGGTGAAACCGAAGCCTCGTTGGCCAAAGGCCTGCGCTGTGAAGACCTGAAGGGTGACCGCGTTCACGCCGGTATCGCCGCCCTCAACTCCAGCGCCGTCACCCGCGGCGAGGGAGTGAACATCTCCATCGCCAACCGCGTCTTCGCCGATAACAACTTCCAGGTCGACTCGGGCTTCAAGAACGTCACCGAGCAGACCTACGGGGCCGAAGCCCGCAACCTGCCGATTCGCTCGGACAGCGAAGGCAGCCGCCAGACCATCAACGCCCAGATTGAAGCCGACACCAACGGCCGCATCAAAGACCTCTTGCCCCAGGACAGCCTCACCGGTGACTCGGTGATGGTTCTCACCAGCGCCATCCACTTCAAGGGCGACTGGAAAGCCGCGTTCGACAAGAACAACACCTACGCCGAGCGCTTCGCTGGCAGCAAGGGTGGCGAAGTCGACATGATGCACCAGACCGGCGACTTCAAATACGCCGCGATGAAATTCGACGGCACCCGCGCCCAAGGGTGGAACGACCAGGGTGATTTCAAGGCCATCGAACTGCCCTACAAGAACGAACGTTTCTCGATGGTGGCAATGGTTCCGGTCGGCGACCGCAAGCTGGAAGAGCTGGAAGCTCACCTCAACGCCGATACCCTCTACAACATCGGCAACCAGATGTTTAAGGGCGAGGTCGACGTGGCTCTGCCAAAGTTCAAGACCGAGTCCGACTTCTCGCTCAAGCCCGCCCTGGAGAAGATGGGTATGGAGAACCTCTTCGCCGGCGCTGATTTGAGCGGCATCAACAAAGAAGCCGACCTGTGCGTCAGCGACGTGTTCCACAAGGCCAACGTGGAAGTGAACGAAGAAGGTTCAGAATTCGCCGCCGCCACGGGCGCCGTCATCGCTCTCGAGAGCTGCCGGATGAGCGACGAGTTCAAAGCCGACCGCCCCTTCGTGTATATGATCAAGGACAACGAATCGGGCGCCGTGCTCTGCACTGGCCGCGTTACCAACCCGTAAGCGACAGAAAGAAGCCCGCCCCTGATTGGGAGCGGGCTTTTTTTAATTTCAGGCCTGATCCCGCCGCACCGACCCCATATCGTGCTGCTGGTTGGAAGCCGCTTTCGGTTGCCCCAGTTCGGTATCCATTTCCCCCTCGTGGGGAATGCGGTCCTCGGGACGTTCGTAATCGCGCACGATGCGCTCCTCGTTCTTGTCCTCAATCTGTCTATCCATCGTGAAGTCCTCCTATGGTCTCCATGGTAGAGCCTGGCAGGTGCGATGGTCAGAGGTGGCCATACCGGAGGCCCGGTATTTAAGGCTCCTAGTTCCGCCCGCGCTCCAGGTAGCTGAGGCGCAGGTCGAACTTCTCCAGCTCCTCCTCCACGGCCACCAGACGAGGGCGAAATTCCTCGGCCAACAGTTCAGACATGTTCTCGGCCAAAATCTGAAACTTGGAGCGCAGATCCTCAAACTGGAGGCTTAGACGGCGGTCGACCTCTTCGATCTTCGCTTCCAGCCGATCGAGACGCAGTTCGATTTGCTCGATGCGCTGCTCGATGCGCTCGAAGCGAAGTTCCATCTGATCGAGTCGCCGATCCATATGCTCGAGTCGCCCATCCATCCGCTCCAGGCGCTGGTCGACTTGCTCAAAGCGCTGGTCGACTTGCTCAAAGCGCTGGTCGACTTGCTCAAACCTTTGGTCGACTTGCTCAAATCGTTGGTCGACCTGCTCAAACCGTTGGTCGACCTGCTCAAAGCGTTGGTCGACCTGCTCAAAGCGTTGGTCGACCTGCTCAAAGCGTTGGTCCACGGAGTCGAAGCGAGCTTGAACCTCACTTCGAAAACTTTGCAAAAGGGCTAAGACCGGCTGAAGAGCCTGCTCGATTTCCGTCATCCTGTTTCTCCCGAATCGGAATATTTCAGGAAAGTATATACGGCCAACTCAAGCAAAGATAGGGCATTCCGGTTTCCGATCCTTTGCCAAAGTAATTTTCAGGACCCCGCTACAGGGGTGTAAGATCGGCGGTCAGCTGGCCGCTGATGTCGAAGGTGCCCAGGCCAGTTTCCGGTTGAACCGCCGTGAAGTTGAAGTTGACTTCAATCGAGGTCTCGTCCAGTGCCACGATAGTAAGGCCCCCTGCGCTGAGGGCGGTGGCGCCCCAGGTGCGGCTCCCCACGCTCAGGTCCTGCAGGTTCAGAAAGGCCCCCAGGCCCAGATCGTAGAGCAGTCCGGTGGTCAGCGG
>JALHOV010000396.1 GCA_022842865.1 Vulcanimicrobiota bacterium
TGCTCTTCCGATCTCGGTGATCTTCAGACGGACCTCCAATTCGGCAGCAGAAACCGAAGAGCCGGGGGCCGGCGAAAGAATCTCGATGTCGGGAGGCGCAACCTGTCCGCTCAGCGGTCCTGTCTTCCCTCCACCCCGGTTGTCACTCCAGATCTGATGCAAAAGTCCGGGCCGGTAGCCGGTCTCGAAGAACTGGTCGACTCGAAAGTGTTGGGTCCCCACTTGCCATTGCACCAGCCTTTGGGCATCCTCGGTTCCGTCAAAGAGACCCTGAGGCGAGGTCACTAACCATTGCGTTCCTTGCTTCAGCGAAAGCAATCTTCCCAGCGGGGAACCTGAGTTTGGGTTGATGAACTGAAGAGTTCCCTCGTGGTCGACGCGCCCGTACAAATCCGGCTTCAGTTCGATCCCCGGTCCGGAAGTCCATTGATTTTGGGCCCAAGAGAAGTGGGTATTTTCCCCCCTTTTGATAGGCTTACCGGGCAGCGCCTGGCCTCCCCGTTGCTCATACACATAGTTTGCGGAGGGGTCGCTTAAAAAGGTCAGATGTCCGGCCCGGTCATAAGCGATTTCTTTCGGGACACGGGAATCAGGAAGTTTGGCCCTCACCGCCAAAGACGAGTTGGTGTGCTTCCCATTCCAAGGCCGTTCCTCCAAGCCCTTACGGTTGGAAATTGCCAGCCAGCGAGAATCAGGCGAAAAGGCAAAATGCTGGCACTCAGAGACGGTCTCCACGACCTTTCCCTGCTTCACGTCAATCAGCGCGAGTTGCCCGAAAGTGTCCAAAACGGCCAGGGTGTGTTCATCCGGACTGAACTCCAATCGAGCGGTTGTCTCACCCGTTTTGGAAGTGGAGAAAACCACGGTCCGAAGAAGTTTTTGAGCACGGTCATAAATGCCGATAACTCTTTGAGAGTCGTCCTTTCCATTGCAAGCCGCTGCCAGCAGATTTTGAGAGGTGGCCAGAGACCGAATCGCACGGCCCTGACCCTGCTTGATGGCGCCTTCTTTTTTGCCGGTTCGCAAATTAAAGGTGACCAGGTGACCCCCGGCAGTCCCCAATACCAGATGCTCGGAGCCTTGCAAGCCCAGGCAGAAGGCCATATCAACCTGGTCGCCCGGCAGGGAAGTTCGGGAATCTTTGCCAATCTGCTCAATCGCTCCCCCGAATTTGCCAGCGTAGAAAGACCCATCCATTTCTCCACCGACCTTACTCCATTGAGAGTCTTGCGATAATTTTGCCAGGGAAGCGTTCTCCTGGTTTAACCGATAGAGGGCTCCCTGGTCGGAAAGACAGAGTCCATCCGCAGTTAAGTCGCGAATTCTGGCTTCCGCAGGTAGCTGGATTTGTTTCCATCGGTCTCCCCTACGGACCAGGATCCAGCCCCTCTCGCAACCGGCGATCATGCCTTCCCCATTTTGGGCGAAAAGAAGTCTGGTCACGTCGTAAGACCAATTCTTGTCAGCGAATTCCTTAGGAATGTCCAAGGTTTGAACCACCCTGGCGGTGGCGTCGTCGAGAAAATAGATCTTCGACTCGCCCGCCACGGCCACTCGATGGCTGCGCGGATCGCAGGCCAGTGCCTTCAGTCGCCTTTTTTCTCCCAGGGAGGATGCGGCGATTTCCAGTACTTGTTTGCCGTCGTGCACATTCCAACATTTCACTCCTTCGGAGTCGATGGCCCAAAGTTGATCGCCCAAAATTTGGACAGCTGGACCGGTGATAGAAAACCTCTTCACCACGTTGCCGCTGCGAGAGTTGCAGAGAACAATCTCTTGCCCGGATTGCACCAGCAGCACGTTTTTTGAACACCATGAGAGAAGAGGTTGGTCGCTGTGGCCGCCGAGCTGAAAGGTCTGCAAGATTTGTCCAGCGGAATTCCAGACGCGTACCCCTCCGAGTTGATCCGCGCTTGCCAATTGTTGCCCGTCTTGCGAGCGGGCAAAGCCGGCGATGGCCTGGTGGTGAGCCAGTGGGAGAAGCAGCTTGGGCGCCTCCTCGGCAGGCGCTATCTGAAATAATCCGGCAGAGATGGATGCGATCAATAGGAAGCGTTTCAACATGAATTCTCCTGTGGTTCCGATCTAAGGTTTGTGTGTCTGGAAACGAATGATTGTCTTTAGCTTCTCCTGATCCGGATGACGAGCCAGGAGTTTCTGGGCTAATTGTGCGGCCCGCCGATAAAATCCCAATTGCATCTGAAAGAAGCAGAGCTCAACCAGATCTTCGTTTTTCTCCAGATTCAGCAAAGTCTCTTTCTCCTGCGCACTTAAAACGCGCAAGGTCAGAGGCGAGGCTTCTTCCTGGCTACCGTCCGCGCGCAGCCCTTTCAGGTTGAGTTGGTAGGTTGTAGCGGGCTCCAATGGGAGAAGAATTTCCCCCGCACTGCTTGCCAAGGTTTGCTTGAAAACCCGCTCGTAGCCGGGGGTTTTCTCCACTACAATGTGAACTTGCGAGAACTCAGAGGAACACTCCCAGGCGATCGCTTGGGTGGGATCCTCGACGGCCTCCTCACTGCGCCAGCCAAGATTGCCCGTTCGTTTGATGCCACCCATACGGTCCCAATTGAGGCTTCGGTCCAGAGCGATTCCGGTCAGGGCTGGCGCGGCCTTTTGGCGGATCGCCTGGCTGCCCGGGAGAGCCTCTACTCCTTCCTCTGTGACGCGGTACCGGCCCTTGTTGCCGCTCACTCTGAGTCCAGCCTTTATGAAGCTCAAAGTCCAACGACTGGCCGGTCCGGCATCCAACAGTTGGGCTCGAGCGACCGCGTCGAAAAGCTGAGCCGGCTTCTTGCCCACCAGCACCTGGCCGCTCAAATCCGTCAACATCGCAACAGGCTTCTCGGGGCTGGCCTGCGTCATCTGCGACAGGCCAAGAACCCAACAACCGAGTGCGATGGTCCATCTATTGTTCATGACTTAAGTTGCCTCGGAAACAAATCTAAATCTTGGACCCCTTGGGCTTGAGCTTCGCCGTCCTTCTAGCAAACGCTGCTGATGCTCAAAGTAGCTTGTGGGCGCCCAGAAGTCCGTAGCAGATGCTACAGACCATCCAGCCCCGTTCGGTCATGGTAGGAAACGAATCAATCGAAAGTGAGGCACAGTCACGATGTCCAACATTAACGCACAATATAGCAAAACCCACCAGGTCGCCCGAAAAGCCCGCTGCCTGGTGGATACGGTGACCCAGGGGGCCAGCCAGCTGACCCGCACCAACGAGACCGCGTTTGATCTCAAGCCAGGAGACCCGAGTCAAGCCGCCGGGTGGAACCTGGGAAGCTACTCCGAAATGGCTCTCGATCCCGCTTCGGGCGAGATCTCTTCCTTCCGGGCCACTCTTCCCCATGACCTGTTCAGTCGCGCTTCGAGTGGCTCCCTTTGGCCCGACCGGGTCAGCATGCAGCGGAAGGACGGGCAACCGGAGTATCGACGAACCAACAATTTTGGACTGACCTCCACTTGCGTAACTTTGTTGACCGACAAGACATGGTTGGTAGAGGAAAAAATCTGCGGTTTCCCCCGCAAGTCCTACGTTTTCAGCGATTTGCGTCAACCCGAGTCCGAGCTGAACTGGCGATGTCTGAAGGAATGGTGAGCTCCCGCGACAGTTCCGTAGAGGTCAGTCAGAACCCCAATCTAGGAAACCAGGTGGAGATACGCTCATGATTCCGAATTTTTCTTTCCTTTGCAAAAAGCCTCTCGATGTGTCTTATTTGGAAGTCCAACAGGGAATTAGAATGTTACGCCGACTCGACAATGCCCAGGGCGAAAACAACCCGAAGCCAAACGCCATTTCTTTCAACTGCCCTTCGGGACAGTTGGACGCCGTGGTCCTCTGCAATCCCGACGGTTCGGAAACAGCCGTTCAGAGGCTGCAAAAGAAGAATGGCGAGACACAGGTTTCGTGGTTGGAAATTCCTGCTCCGATCCGCAACCAGCCTGGCGGCGTGATTCAAAAATTTCCCAATACCACTGGCTTCGAGATTCTCTCCTCTGATTCTGGTCTCTGGGGCTCTACGCTGGAGACGCGCGAGAGAGCCTGGGGTACCCATTCCCCCTACGCCGATCCGAACCGCGTTTACGAGCAGAGCAGCATGCCCAAGACGGTGGCCGAATTGGCCCTACTGCGGGCTGAATCGGTCCTGGTAGGCTTCGGCTTTCCAGCCTCTGGTGGGAGCGCCAGCACTCAAAGGGGAGAGAGACCCTGATTTTACGCTACGCTTGTCAGGAGAGCCTTCATGGATGCAACATTGGTCGGGGATTTCGTCAGCACAAGGCCTCCCCTGTTGGCCATCGACCTGGACCCCGATCTGGTCCGCACCGCCTATGCCAGAGTAGACAACTCGGTTGTGGAAGGCCCTTGCTGCCTTCCCCACCAAAGCCTTGAGTTTCTCGTCGAGAAAGCCCGGCACCAGCTGGGTCACGATTTTCAAGAGATGGTGCTGACGGTACCCTGGGGTTCTCCCCGACCGGACACGCGGCTTTGCGTGGTGCGTCACATCGTTCGACCGGTAGCGGCACTCATGGATTGCCCCTGGGTAGGCCGCGGAGTGGTTGTGGTGGAGTCCCATTCCCAAGGCTGGTTGCAAAGCCGCTGGCGCGACCCCGAGGGTGAAGGTCTTTGGGAACCGGACCCGAGCTTGCAACCGCCCAACCAGGTGCTGGTGGTAGGGGCCTGCCCGCCGAATTACCTCACAGCGGAGCATCTGAAGGGATTTTCCGCTCCGATTCGTTTTCCGGAATCACCCGAATGGGCGGTGGTTCGCGGCGCCGCCCGCTTCGCTTTGCGACTTTGTGGAGATTCGTCCGAGGCCACGCCCGCGCGAAAAACAGAACCTCGCTCCTTTTGAAGCAAAGGCCACAAAGTACCTGGACGTCAAGGGGTTAGCCCTGGACCCCGCCCCTCCGGCCCTTTGGGCTTGCAGGCTCGCCAGCAGCGGAGGAAGGCAAAGCAAAAACCGCCCAACCCGAACAGAAGAGAAAGAACAGCGAAAGCAAGCAGGCCGACAGCCATTCCGGCGCCTCCATCGTCGTGTCCACTAACGTGCCAGTGATCGGCGGTGAAGCTGGCGATGCAGTAGGCGGCGCCCACGCCTGAGCCTCCCACCGCAACTCCCGCCAGGATGGAGACAAGAATTCGGAGGAGCGTCATGTTGCCGAAGTTTCGCAGAGCCGGTGAGGAACCCTGGGACGGAGGTCGAGTTCGGCCACTACAAAGCAAAAGTCACAGAATCGGGCTGGCTGGAAGGCTAAGCTGAGCCCATAAGAATTCAAAACAAAGGTAGGACAAACTCGTGGAACGATTTCCTTGCGCAGCCAACTTTGGCGGAATGAACCGGACCTGGACACAACCCGGCGGTTGCACCCGTCAGGGCGCCCGCGACGCCTTTCCCAGACTGGGAGAGCCGGCCTCGGGCTCGATTCACATCGCACCTTTTCGAGTCAGTTCCTTAGACGTTGGCCAGGACCCCAATTTAGGCAACCAGGTAGATTTAAGCGCATGATTCCGAGGCCTCTTGAGGACGCGGGAAGCAGACGCCAGTTGTCGCCCAAGTTGCGCTCCGCGGGATCCTTAATCAGTTGACGTAAATCATCTGCAAAGTCAGCTTTTTCCAGCACAATGCTTGAATGATGAAAATTCCCCTTCGGATTATTGGTCAGGACCCGGTGGTGGTGCCGCCCATCCCCAAGGCATCCGCTGAGATTGCCTGGCTGGCCTATGGCTTTCGTCCTTTTTTTCTGGTCGGCTCGCTATCGGCGGTGCTGCTCATGGCGGTCTGGCTGGCCATCCTGGCCGGGTTGGGGGAGGCACGCCCGGGGCTGTCTCCGATTCAGTGGCACGCCCACGAGATGCTCTTTGGCTTTGGTGGCGCTGTGGTGGCCGGGTTCCTTTTGACGGCGGTGCCCAGCTGGACCAACCTTCCCACCCCTAAAGGCTTGCCTCTGGGAGCCTTAGCGGCTCTGTGGTTGGTGGGCCGACTGGGCAGTTGGTTTGGAGGGGGAGCCGGGGAGGCTCTCGACCTGCTCTTCTTGCCGGTACTGGGATGGTCTTTGGCCGGCCCTCTTTGGAAAGCGGGGAAGGTTCAGAATCTGGTCTTTCTGCCGGTGCTGGCAGCGCTGTGGGCAGCCAATCTGGCCTTTTGGAACGGCCACGAGGCAACTTCGCTGACGCTGGCCATCTACGGCCTGCTGCTGCTGATCGCACTGGTAGGGGGTCGAGTTATTCCATTTTTTACTCAGCGCGCGCTCGGTAATCAGCCGATACGCCATCCGCTGCTGGAGGGTCTGGCTCTGGCCGGGCTGCCGGTGTGCGCCGCTCTGGAGAGTTTCCCGGGGATTGCGCCCCACTGGAAACTGGGTGTGCTGGCCGCTACCGCTGCCTTCCACCTGGGGCGGCTGTGCCTCTGGGGCTCACCGCGTTTGCTGCGGGTGCCTCTTTTGTGGGTGCTTTACCTGGCCTACTTCTTTCTGCCCCTGGGGTTGGTTTTGCGCGGTCTGGCCTGGATGGGGGTAGGCAGTCTTTCGGCGGCCACCCACGCGCTGACGGTCGGCTGCATCGCTCTCATGTGCCTGGGAATGATGGCTCGCGTGGCTTTAGGCCATACCGGCCGGGAACTGAAGCCGGCACGAGCTACGGTGCTGGCCTTTGTTCTGATGGGATGGGCCGCCCTGTGTCGCAGTGTGGTGCCGTTTTTCGCGCCCCAGGTTTATCAACACGCCTTGTGGTGCTCCGGCCTGCTCTGGTGTGTGTCCTTCGCACTTTTCGCGATCGTCTATTTTCCGGTGCTGACCGCTCCGCGTGTAGACGGGAAACCGGGCTAACACGTCGCGTGGGGACGGCGCCCTCAGGATGCCCTTGCAACAAAGCAGCAGAGACTATTTTTCATCCAGCCTCTCCATAGCCGTTCACCTCGTTTACAAACTGCTAACCTCCATCGGCCCTCCCGGGGTTGCATTCCGTCTAGACTCGAGGAATGGAACTACGCAAAGCACCCAACGAACGCCAGGAGCGCGAAATTGTCCGCAACAATGGAGGCAAGGGCTGCCTGGTGGAGTTGCAATCGGGCAAACCGGGGCGCGGCGCGGTTGTGACGGTGCACGGCATCAATGGCTCGCCGGAAACGGTCCAACCTCTGACCGCCAACGTCCCCAAGGACAAGTCGATCCTGAGTTTTGCCTACGACGATGGCCACACCCGCCTGGGTGACAGCAGCCAGCAGATGGCCGATAGCCTGCGCAACTGGGCCAAGGCTCATCCCAAAGAGAAACTGCAAATTCGAGCTCACTGTATGGGCGCCCGCATGACGGTGGATGCCTTGCGCAAGCTTTCCGAACAGGGTGGGATGCCCAAAAACATCCAGCTCGATCTGGTGGCGCCGGCCGCGGGCGGTTTCCCCATGGCCAATTCCGCCAAGATGGTGCCCGACCCGCTGGCCCGGCTGCTGCCCAACACCGCTCCCGGCAAAGATATGGGGACCAACAGCAAATTCCAAAAGCAGCTGGAGAGCACCCAGCTGCCGCCCCAGGTCAAGAC
>JALHOV010000397.1 GCA_022842865.1 Vulcanimicrobiota bacterium
GTCGGGAGCTCTTTTCGGAGCCCTCACGCCTGCCGCGTTCGATGCCCCGCTCAATGCCTAGTTCAATGCCCTGCTCGATGCCTTGCTCGATGCCCTGTTCAATCCACTCGTTGGTGTACTGCATGACGACCTGCCTTTCTTGCACAGAGATAGTTTCCAGATTCTCTTCATAAACCCTCATCTCCTGAGAGTTGAGTCGAAGATAGCTGCTCACGAAATGGGAAATCAGCCCGGACTTTTCCTTGTCCAGGCGCAGTGTGGCCAGTAGACGCAGACACTGGAGCTTGACCACGGGTCTATCACGCTTGCGAATCTTCATCCGCGCCATCAGCGCGCTGGCCACCGGGTTAGGTCTGTCCACGAAATCTGACCAGTTAAGGCTATTGAGCTGGACCGTCCTGTAACGAAATTCCAGCACCCTCAGGTCGTGAAATTCCATGGAGTAGCTTTGGGGTTGGAGCTTTTGGCCCGGGAAGGAGAAGATGGCGATGGGGTAGATCGGCAGGTGGTAGCGGTCCCAAAGTGTGGTGAAGTATCGGAAGAATCGGGCAGGAAAGTCTCGTGTGCTCTGGGCTTCGTGCTCAATGTGGACGATGAAAAAGGCCTCGCCGTCCAGCAGCCGCAGGCGCACCACCAGGTCTCTCGTGCGCGTGGATTCTTTGTAGGTCTCTTTGTCGAGAAACTCAGGCTGCTGGGACCGGTCCACCAGGGCAGCGAGGTCGGTGAAAAAGAGCTCCAAGAATTCGTAGAAGAAGGTCGTGAGTAGTTTCTTGAAGAGTCCGTCGTGGTCCATAGCTCGGATAATATCGTAGTTTCAAGGCGAGGTGTTTAACTCAGCATGTCCGAAACATGTCCATTCTTATTCAGGTGAGGATTCTGGAGGCCCCCTGCCCTTTCTCAACCCTGACCTGCATCGGCAGCCTTTCCGCCAACTCCTGAACGTGCGTAATCACACCCACCAGCCTGCCTTTCTCGTGCAGCGACTCCAGCGTCAGAGTCACGGCCTCCAGCGTCTCCGGGTCTAGCGTGCCGAAGCCTTCGTCGATGAACAGGCTCTCCAGGGGCGAGCCTTGGGAGAGGTAGTCGACCATGGCCAGGGCCAGGGAGAGCGAGGCCAGGAAGGTCTCGCCGCCGCTTAGGCTGCGCACGTCGCGGGTTTCGCCGGCGTTCCAGTTGTCTACCACCAGGATGTCGCCGTTCTCGAGTTGGAGCTGGTAGCGGCCGGAGAGGCGTTCGAGTTCGGCGCTGGCCAGGCGCAGGATTTCGTGGAGCAGGCGGTTGGCGACGAAGGCTTTGAGGCCGTTGGCGGTGAGCATTTGGGCGAGCTTTTTGTGCAGTTTCAGTTTGTGCTCCACCTGAGCCATTTCGGCGCGCACTTAGGCCTGTTGCTCCAGGTCGTGCTGGAGCTGGCGAATCTGCTCTTCGATGGCTCCGTGGCGCTGGATGCACTCGTCCTGGCGCAGGCGCAGGTCCTTCTCGGCAGCCTGGGCATCGCCCAGATCGGTGGGGGAGGGGCGGCGTTGCTGGAGCTTGCCCTTCAGCTCCTGCTCGCGTTCCCGGGCGGTGTGCAGCATCTGGCCGTGCTGCTCGACCTGCTCGCGGAACTTGCGCGCCTCTTCGGGGGTGAGCAGCAGCTGGCGCAGGGATTGCTCGTCGGCCAGGTTGGCCTGCTGCAGGAAGCGGGCCAGTTGCTCCTCCAGTTCCTGCAGCTGCCCGCCCAGTTCGGCTGCCTGCTGGCGATGCACCTGGAGCCCGCTGAGCAGCTGGTCGTGCTGGGATTGGCGTTCTCGCTGGCGTTTTTCGGCTGTGCTCAGCTCTTGCTTGATTTCCTCCAGGGCGGCTGTGGCCGTGTGGAGGCGATGTTGGGCCGTGCGGGCGAATTGTTCCGATAGCCCGAGTTCCTGGGTGAGCTGTTCTTTCTTGGCCAGCACGCGCTCGTCCAGGGCCTGCAGCCGTAGCTTCTGCTGCTCCAGTTGGGCGGTCAGGCTCTGCTGGCGCGACTGGTCGACCTGCAGGCTGGTCTCCAGTTCACTCTGGCGCTGGCTCAGAGTCTGGCGTTCTTTGGCCAGCCGGGCCCGCTGCTGGTCGTCCTTTTGGGCCTGGTCCAGGCAGGCTGCGATCCGGGAGGGCTCCAGCAACTGCTCAAAGCGCCCCACGAACTGATCCCGGGCTTCCTGGCTGCGCACCCCCGCCTCGCGTGAAAGAGACTCCAGCAGCGGCTGCTGAGCCTCCTGGGCGGCGGTCTGCTTGCGTAGAGCGTCGTTGTCTTTCTGGGCTTGCTTGAGGTCTCTGGCGATCTGCTGGAGCTGCTCTTCCAGTCCCCGCAGTTGCGATTGTTCGGCGCTGGAGGCCGGCGGCAACCGGGAGACCGTCTGCAGGCACACCGGGCAGGGGCAGTCGGCCACCAGCTGTTGGCGGAGCACCTGTGCAGCCAGTTCCTGGCGCAGGGCGTCCTGTTCCGTCTGCACGGCTGCCTGGCGGTTTTGCAGGGCCTCCAGCTCGGCCTCGGCCCGGGCCAGTTGCGGCTCCAGCAGCTCACGCTGGGCACGATTCTGCTCCAGGCTCTTGTCCGCCTCGAGGCGCTGCTTCTCGGCCTGATCAAAACTGCGGCGCAGGTCCTGGGCGGACTGCCAGTGAGCGGCCTGACTGGTTTCGCCCAACCCGCTCAGGCTCTCTTCACAGGTCTCCAGACTGGCCCGGGTTTGCTGCTGCTCGTCCTGGTGGCGGGTCAGGTTCTCGGCCAGCTGGCTCAACTGGTCCTCCAGCGGTTTCAGCGACAAGGAAGCCTGTTCGGCCAGCAGCTCTTCGTAGCCTCGGATGATTTCCTGAAAGCGCAGCATCTCGCTGCATTCTTGCTCGAGTGTGGGCAGGTCGGCCGCTCGCATGCGGGCCACCTCCAGCGACTCGTTGGCCGCTTTCAGCTCGCTCACGGCGGTGGCCAGTCCCGGTAGAAACCGCGCGCCTCACCGGCTTCCCCAAAATCCATGGGACGCAAGCAGCCGGCGTAGCAGCTTTTGATGGGAGCGGACACGGTTTGGGGAGTGTGCACGTGGCCCAGGGCCACATAGTTCAGGTCTTTGGGGAAGATTTCCGAGGGCACGGCATAGGTGTCCGAGATGCTCAGGCTGCGCTCGGTGCAGCTGACGCGGCTGCCGTTGATCATCAGATGGCTCATCAGCAGGCGTGGCGCTCCCGGCTGCAGTTTGTTGCACAGCACCTGCACCAGGCGGCGCAAGCGGTCGGCCCAGGTCAGTTTCAGCTCGTCGGGGTCGCCGTGGTCAAACTGGATGGGGGAGAGCAGGCGCTCGTTGGGCCAGGGCTGCTGTGCGGCGGCTTGGTGCCGTCGAACACGTCGCCGGCCACCAGCACCGCGTCCACCTTCTCGCGCACGGCATACTCGACCAGCTCGTCCAGCGACTTCTCCAGCCCCTCGTCCAGGCCGCGCCGGCTCAGGTGGCGGCCGGCATGCCAGTCGGCGGTGTGCAGCAAGCGCATCGGCTAGTCGTTCGGATTCGCTAAGGAGTGCTTCATCGCGAGCCGAAGATACATGTTGATTCGGGTTTGATAGCCCGGCCCACCTGAACGCAGCCAGTCCATCACGTCCTTATCGATTCTGACGGTGGTCGATTCTTTCGGCGCCTTCAAATATGGGTTTCTGACCGCTTTCGCAAAGCTCTCCGAATCCAGTTCGGGAGCATCGCTCAGGTCGATGTCCTCGTCCTTGAGCGCCCTCAAGGCATTCAATTCAGACTCTTGCTCGGGTGTCAGTGGTGGCAAGTTGTTGAGATCGAGCTTGCTACGAACCGTTTTCTTTTTCATACATGCTCCTTTCCTTGGCGGTGGCCCGTCTCGCAGAGATTAGGCGAACCGTCTCTTCCTCGTCATCCTTTAAAGTGTGAACGACCAGAAGCAACGCAAATCCGGCTGGGTCTGGTGCGCCGATGATGTGCCAACGTTCTTCGCTGTCGACGACTCTGTCGGGCAGAACAAGCGCCAGCGGGTCTGCGAAGACTCGCTGGGCCGTTTCAAAGCTCACACCGTGCTTGGCCTGATTCATCCGTGCTTTGTCTGGATCCCAGACAAAATGGAGTTCACTCAAGGATTCCTCCAGGCCATGTTACTACAATTTGTAGTAACAAAACAAGTTTGTGCAGTAAGCGCATCGGCTAAATCCGCAACAGGTCGTCGAGTTCGACCTCGTCCTGGGCCAGGTTCTGCTGCACTTCCTCGGCGCGGGTGGCCCAGGCGGGAAAGGGAAAGTTGATCATCAGGGGTGAGGGCAGCTCGGGCTGGTGCACGATCATGCTGCCGGGCTTGATGATGGAGGCGCGCATTCGGTAGGTGCCGGCCAGCCAGCCATACGACGGCTTCTGACTTTCGGCCGTGTCCAGGCGCCCGGTCACGCGGAAGGCGGCGTTGGAGACGATGCGGTCTTCCACCTCGCTGGCGGTCTGCTCGGCGCCCACCAGCACGATGCCCAGGCTGCGCCCTCGTTCGGCCGCGTCCAGCAGGATGTCCTTGATGGGATTCCAGCCCTGGCGCGGTGCGTATTTGTTGAGCTCGTCCAGCACCACGTAAACGCGCGGGAAGGGGCTGGCTTTGGCCTCCTTGGCCTCAAAGAGGGTGTTGAGCACGGCACCCACCACGAACGATTTGGCCCGCGAATGCAGTTTGTGAATGTCCACCACCGTGACCTGGCGGGTGGTGTAGTCGAAGCGATGCTTCTCGGGATGGTCCACCCGGGCCCTCACCAGTGGTTCGATGTAGCGCACGGCCGCTTGCATTCGGCGCACCAGAGCCTGTTGAGTGCCGGCGGCGGCGCGGCCGAACCAGGCGTTGTCGTCGTTGTCGACGGCGGCACCCAGAATGTCGGCCAGATGCTCCAGGCTGCGAATGCGCTCGCCGAAGACCACCAGCTCATCCCCTGGATGCTGCCGGGCCTCGCGCTGCAGAATGTGGGCAATGCGCTCCACCAAAAATTCCAATTGGGAAGCGCCCTGGCCGGCGTCGGCAAAGAGAAAGCGAAACAGTCCCTGCTCGGCGAATTCGCGCAGGCTCCACACAAAAGAATGCACTCCCTGGCTGCGCACCACGTCCGGAATCAGCGTGCTGGTATCTCGCGGAGGTGCGTAAAAAGCCACCTGTTGAAACGGCTGACAGGGCAGGTCCATTTTCTCGTAGACCAGCCGGTGCTCGGGCGTGAGCTTGTTGTTGGGCTCGTCCAGGTAGAGCAAATCCTCGCCTTTGACGTTGAAGATAACGGCGTGAGAATTAGCTACTTCTTGCTCGATCTTGCGGCTGTGAAAGAGGCTGTAGAGCAAAAACAGGGCGTAGCTGGTCTTGGTGGCCACGCCGGAAATGCCCGAAATATTGATGTGGGCGCCTTTGACGCCGCACAGGAACTCGTAGTTGAGATAGGCCACCTCGCCGTTGCGCATCAGGCCGGCCGCCAGCTTGTGGTCCATCACGTCGAAATACAGGGCCGTGTCCAGCCCCTTGCCGGTGGCCTTGTAGACGCTGGGGAGGCACAAAGAGTTCCGGCTCCACCCGGGTGGTCAGCACCTTGCCCACGTAGGCCGTCTCCACCGGCAGCACTCCGCTCTCCACCAACTCCACGTCCGAGTCAAAGCTCAGCCCCTCGTGGGTCTTCTCCACCGACTCGACCACGCCGTAGAAGCTCACCGTGCCTTTGCCTTCGACCTCCTGGGAGAGGTGGATGACGTCGTCCAGCGCCAGCACCTGACCCTCGGAGACAAGCACGTAGAATTCCAACGGGGCGGCGGGCCGGCGGCCCAGGACTCGTTCAACGGGGATCATGGAAAGGCTCCTAACAGGGTTTGTCGGTAGTTTCTTTGCCGCAGCGCCGGATCACCCAGGCGATGGCGCACGGCCCGCTCCAGCACCGCGATGGGCACCAGATTCTGCGGCGAGCGAGCATCGCGGTGGCGGCTGTTCTTGAGCTTCGGCAGCAGCGTGCCGAGTTGATTGGCTCTTTTCTGCGCCTGTTGCAGTCCATACTTGGCATCCATTTCCAGACGCACGATGCCGGCCAGCACGGTCTCGTCCGGAGCCGGGGAGTCAAGCCGCAGATACCAGCTCAGCCGGTGGTATTTGGTGTCCTGGCCCAGGCTAAAGATCGGCGTGCGCTGACCCGGCTGCAGCTGCCGCACCAGGTCCATCTCCTTGCGTTCCAACAACTGCTGATGCTGACTTTTGATGTAGCCCAGCACCTCGTGCTTCAAGCTGTGGGTGTTCTGCAGTGGCCCATCGGCAATCACCAGCTCAACTCCTCGGAGACCCGGTCGGCCATGATGGCTTCCGTCTCGCGCATCTTGTTCTGCAGCGTCATCATCAGGTCGGTGGCGTTGGCCAGGGTGATCAGATTTTGCAGGGTAGGGCCATCGGGCGCATCCACCAGCAGATAGGCGCGCACATCCACGTAACGCAGGGCCTGGGTGAGGGACTGCGGTTCTCCAGGTTTGATGACCAGGGCCCCACAGCCCAGCGTGCCGATGGCCGCCTTCATCGAGCGCGCCTCGTCCTCCAGGCGCAGGTTCAGCTCCATGCGCCGCACCCCATCGATCAGGGCCACTTCCTTGAGCGGGTCGGTGGGGTATGGGTCGTGGGCTTTCCACTCGCCTTCCAGGTCCAGCTTGACCTCAGGGATGGTTTCGGTGTCCTGGAGATGCAGGGATGGGCCGTAGTCGGAGGACCAGGGGTCGATCTTGAGTTTCAGCATGCCCGTCCCTCCTTGAAACGATAGGTTACCTGCTTCGGTCGCCGGTTTTCTGTCAGGTCGGCGGCACCATCGGTTGAGTTTTCCGGGTAGCGCGACAAATTTTGTCGCGCTGGGTTCGCGAGCCTTGGCCTCGGCCAGGGAAGGTCTGGACTCAGGCTGGCGAAACAGCTCCCATGTCCAAATTTGACTCAAGTGACGCAGAGCAGCTTCAGCAGGTTGAGGACTGGCAGCAAGAAGAATTGGACCATCGGCGCGCCAGGTTCCAGGCCAACCCTGACCGCGGGCTCTTCTGGCAAGAGGTGCAGAGTCGCGTGCGTGGCGGTCACAAGGCCTTGGGATGAGCGCGCGCATAAGCTTGCTGGCCCTTTTGCTGCTGCTGACCATCTTATCGGCCAGCACGCGCTGGCTGGGCCAGGACCCCTGTCGCTCGGCCGCTCGTGAAGGCCAGTTCTGGTGCTGATCTGAGAGCCAATGCGCGCCCGGTTGAGGCGAATCATTCGGCCCTGGCCCTCTGTGATCTGCCCTGCCCCCCAGCCCTATCGAAGCAGTCGCGAGCTTAGAGCAGATCTGGAGTCACGGGACCATTGGGTGAGGCACATGCTCATCGTACCGGTTCGCCACCACGGCAAGCCTTTGGACTGCGTTTGAAGTTCAAAACCAGTATGCATCCTTTCGGCAGGCTCGGGTTTCGCAATGGAGATATCCTGCTGTCGGTGAATGGACATTCTATGAACGAGGCTGCGTCCAACCCGGCTCTGGGCTACTCTAGGGTGGCCTCAGCTCCGATGCGCT
>JALHOV010000398.1 GCA_022842865.1 Vulcanimicrobiota bacterium
AAGTAAGGATCCCATCTATGTGACGGATAAAGTCGTGGATGGATACCAAGTATATGTGCGTGACCTGGAGAAGGGGGTTACCATCCTGGTCAGCCGAAACAGCTCTGGGGACGCCGCCAACCGGAGCTGTAGTTCACCCTCGATTTCTGCCGACGGCCGTTACGTTGCTTTCGCCAGCAACGCAAGCAACCTGGCCGAGACCAGCGGGCAAAGCCGGCATCAAGTTTACGTGCGTGACCTGAAAGACAACGTGACCATCGTGGCCAGCCAGACACCCACGGGCGATTCCAGCCAGGCGGATTGTTACTCTCCGGTGATATCTCCTGATGGATCGGTCGTTGCCTTTCAGAGTCAAGCGAGCGATTTGGTGCCCGGTGACAACAACGCGGGCATGGATGTGTTCCTTCGGGATCTGAAGAAAGGCAAAACGGTTCTGGTCAGCCAGAATGACGCAGGACAGTGCGGAAACTCTGGGAGCGGCCCGGAGATCTCTCTTTCGAGCGACGGACGCTACGTCGCTTTCAGCAGCTATGCAACCAATCTGCTCGAATCTGCCACCCAGGGAAGTCAAGTTTTTCTGCGCGATACGCAGGCGGGCAAAACCACGCTCGTGAGTGCCAATGCCGAAGGCGTGGTGGCCAACGGAAGCAGTGAATCGCCGGCCCTCTCCGCTGGCGGTGACGTCGTTGCTTTTGTTAGCAAAGCCAACAACCTGGTGAGCGGAGTAGAAAACGGGGAGCAAAACGTCTACGTCCGCGATCTCAAGAAGAATACGATTCAGTTAGTCAACGTCAATGGAAAAATTGTGGGTCGAGACGGAACCAGCCCCTCGATTTCAGCAGATGGGCGGTATGTCGCCTTTGAAAGCAATGCGGACGACCTGGTAAAAGGCGACGTCAATCGTTGCACCGACGTTTTTGTGCGCGACTTGAAGAATGCAACGACCATGCTGGTCAGTCAGACCCGAGAAGGCACACCCGGGGCCGGGGTAAGCAGCACCCCCTGCATTTCGGGAAATGGAAGAGCCGTAGTTTTTGAAAGTTCGGTTGCCAACCTGGATCCTCGGGATAAAGACACCACACAAGAGATCTACATGAGAAGGCTTTAAGGGGGAGCTCTCCTGTGGCACCAGTAGAGTTCCGCAAACAGCTGGTCACGCTCTTCCAGGTTCATCTGGGGCGCTTCTCGGTCTAGAAAGCTCTGCACCGATCGGGGCGCAGCGCCCTGGAAAAATCGCCTTACGCAATCGGGATCTCGACCTGGTGGATTGGTGACGGAGTGCATCCACAGGGCCAGTGCGCTTGCTGCCAGAGCCGATAGCCCAAACCACTCCGCTGCCTTTCTCCCGCCGCCACCGATCGGTAGGTTGCCAGCACCAGCGCGCTCTGCAGCGCCACCGCTTCCAGGGCTAAATCGGCGTGCTCGGCCTGCGGCGCTTGAGCCTGCGGGGTAGCAAATGCCTGGTAGAGCTCCTGGATCTGGGCGGGGGATCCGGCACAGGCTTGATGCTGGCCCAGCAACTCGACCAGCAGCCTGGACTGCCTTCAGCATGCCTTTTCCAGGTACCTCTACCATCAGCACACTGACCGGCTTCTCCCCCGCGTTTTCCAGAGTCAGACTCAGCAGAATCGATTGCCCAGGACCCTCTCGGGCGGTGGCGACTGCCCGCAAGCTTGACTTGGCCAGGGCCAGGGGGCTCACCGATAGCGCCGCCAGCGACATCTGCAGGAACGATCGTCTGTCGCCGATCGGCAGAAGATGCAAAAGCAACAGGTGACGGTGGTGCCAAGTCTAGGATTGACGGCTTTTCCTAAAACCTCTTGCACTGCAACTTGAGCTCGCTGTTGACCGAGCAAGGGCCTTTTACAAACACGGCACCGCAGCAGAATCGATGATTTTGCGGTCCTGGGTGAGCAGGCGGGCGCGTTCCAGACGAGCTGTGGCGGCGATGATACGATCCGCTGGATCGCGATGAAAATCGGCGGGCAAGTTGGCCACCTCGGCCACCACGGCGGGAGTAATTCGGCAGAGTCGGACGAGTGGTTCGGCTGTCGCACGGCTCAGCCAATCCCGAAGCTCGCCCTGGAGCTGGATTCTGCCCGCCGAGACCAGACAGCCGATTTCAACCAGACTGATGTCGCTGACCCCGAAGGGCTTGTTTTTCTCGAACTCCTGCAGTACTTGGGCCTGCTCCTTGGTGAGACGGAGACTGTTTTCTAGCCACCAAATCAGGATGTGGGTGTCCAGGAAATACCTTATTGCAGGCATTCCCAGTCCTCGTCGGCCAGGGCAGGGTTTATGATGTCCCCAAGCGTCTCGACGGTCCCAAACAACGCTCGTTGTGGATAATCCGATTGCGGCATTGGCGAAATCAGCGCAATGGGGCGGCCCCGCTTCAAGATCGTCAGACACTCGCCGGTACGGTTTACTTCCTCGAGGAGGCTCAGGCAGCGTGCCTTGAAGTCAGAAATCGGGATCTCAATCATTTGACCAGTCTATTTGACCAGTCAAGACATGTCAATCAAAGAGGTTGCCAAGGTTGCGTGTTGAGGCTGGGCGGGGATCTCGGGTTCTCCGCTGGATAGCTCCCCCAGCACGCCAGCGCTATGTGCACCCGGGTCAAGTTCTCATTTGCCGGAGGAATCCTCTAGCTCTATCACCTTGGTACCGGGCACCACTTCGGCCCAGCTTAGCACAGCCGCTGAGCATTCCTGGTTGCGAAAGACTTGACTGAGGGTGCGACGGCCTGCCAGCGAGCTCAGGAAAACCGGTTGGAAACCTCGTTCTTGGAAGCTCCAGCATAAGCTCTGGGCCAGTTGTAGGGCGGCCGAGCGGTCGGGCCCGGTCAGCACCGCCTCTTGCTGTTCGGTGAGCGAAAGAGCCCGCAGCTGGTCGTTTTCGGTCAAGCTCTGAGCGTCCTCCAGGGTCAGCAGTTCCGCGGTGCGCCGGCGTAAGCATTCCGTGAGTTGGGTGGCGATTACCGAGACCACATCGAAGAGCATGCAGCCCAGTGCCTGGTAGCGGGCCAGGATGATTCCCAGGCAGACCAGCGCCAGCACGGAACTGGCGGTCATGGCTTCACAAAAGGAACAAGACAGGGTTTCCGGGTGGGTGTAGGTCTTCCGCCAGTGCGAGTCAAACATTTTGGTGATGTTGATGAGTTGCCTGTTAGGACTGGTCTTGTGGGTGGGGGTTGCCTGTGCCGAGCCGACCCAGGAGTTGTTTGTGCGCCACCTCATGAGTCGAGTCAGCGCGGGAGATGTACGAGGCATTTTAGTCCAGGCGGGGGCCAGCCCGGAACAGGCCCGTGCTGCCTTCGCAGATTTTTTAAAGGGCTACGAAGAGTATAGTGAAGCTCGTCCGCTGCGCGCTCGCATCTTGAATTTGCTGGCCCGGGGGCTGGCGCTGCGGGGCGACACAGATCCAACCGAGGTGCTGCGCCAGAGGAGCTTGCTCGATTCGGCTCAGGCTCAGTGGTCCTTAGAAAGCGCACCGGCAGTGGCGCTGGAGGACAAGCTGGCCGAGGCAGACCTGGCCCAGTGGACCGAGCGTAGCCGGACGTATCTTGCCGAAGCGGGGGCCTATCGACAGCTGGCGATCGTCCTTTCGGCCCTGCCGGATTCGCAGCAGAACCGGCGGGACGCCTGGGCCTGCCGCGTTCTTGCGGGCGAGTATCAGTTGGCCCGCGAGCAGCAACCCATGGACGCGATGGATATCGCGATCAAGTTGCACGGAGGTTGGTTGGGCGGAATGCCGGACCTGGTGGAGGGGGGGCTTCCGCAGTTGGAACAGGCGCTGCCGCAAGCGCCGGCTTCAGAGCAGCCCTGGTATCGATTTTTGGTGCTCAGCTGGCAAACCAGGCGCGATTTGGAGCAGCGGCCCGAGATGCCCTTACAGGAGTTATTGGATCGTCACGAGGCGGCCTGGAAGCTGTTGGACGCGGCCGAGCTACCGCCGGCGGGCAGCCTGATTCCAGGGCTCTTTGGCCCCGCCGCCAGCTTCTGGGGATCTGCTTTGGAGCGGCGCTGGAATGGAGCTTTTCCGAACGAGAACGAGGCTTTGGTCGCGGCCCTGGGTTCGGGAGGTGACCGCCTGAATCGGCTGGTGGCGGCCGAGTCCCGAGAGTTCGGAGCTGCGATGTCGTTGGTTTCCAACCTGTGTCTGCTGGACCGTCATGAGACTTCGTTGGAGCAGGGTTGGGCTTGGGACTCCAAGACCTTTGCCCGGTTAGCGGGCCTCTTTGAGGTGCTGGTTCGAGAAGGGCAGTCTATCAGCGCCGCACGCGACCAGGATCTTCAGGCTACCGTGCCGGAGCCTGTCGCGGCCAGGTGGCCCTCAGGCTTCCGGCTGCATCTGGCTGAGAGCAACTGGAGCTTGTTGGGGGAGCGTTTGCAGCGGGCACGTTTGCATCAGCGCATGAGTGAAGTGGACGAACCTGACACGGCCGAGTTGCTGCCCATCGCCAGGCAAGGGCTCGAATACCAGGCGATTGCCCAACGCGGCCTGGGATATCAGGGCATGAAAGACCTGCGCTGGACTTATCTCAAGTTTCTGATCGCCTGGACCCCGCCCCACTGGGAGCAGGAGTTCGATAACAGGGTCGCCGAGCTGTTAAAGCTCAACACCGCTCTGCAATATCGTCCCGGGATGGCCATGGCTCTGGCCTACGAGGCCTCTCAGTGTTCCAAGCGAGGGGACCGTGAGGGAGCTATCAGGCGCTTCGAATCGGCCGTTGAGGCCTTCGAGAGCTATGCACAGGAAGTGGGGCTGGAAGGCGTTCCCGAGCTGCGCCGGGATTTCACCACGATCTATGACCGCCTCAGCGAGCTTCTCCTCGAGTCCGGCCAAACCTCGAAAGCCTGGATCGTGCTGCAACGTCAGTTACAGTTACAGGGTTTGTTCGAGCACCAGGAGGGTCTTGCCGCTCGGCCCCAACTGGCTCAGCTTCGCGACCTGCAACGGCGCAGTTCGGCACTGCAGCAGCAAGCTCTCAAGCTGACCGGGGCCGGGGGTAAGCGACTCTCTCTGACGCGTGGGCAATATCGCGAGATTCTGAGGTCGTTGCACCGAACTCATCCGCAGCTGGCCGAAGCGCTGGCGATTGAGCCGGTCAGCCTGAAAGCACTGCAGAGCAAACTGCCCAAAGATGTGGCCCTGGTTCAGTATTTTCCTCGCCGTCGACGGCTCTATGTGTTCCTGGTCACGCGCCATAAATTGCAGGTTCGCCAGGTGGCGGTCACCTCCGACCAGCTGGCAGCCACGGTGGAACGGGCTCGTGACCTGCTGCTGAAGGGCGCCATGGCGGGTGAGCGGAAAGCTGGCCTGGCCTTGCGCAAAGAGCTGCGCCAGCTGGACGAGTGGCTGCTGGAGCCGTTTCGGGCCGACTTGAGCAGCGCCCGGCTGCTGGCAGTGAGGCCGGCTCAGACCCTGCACTACGTCCCTTTTGCAGCCCTGTTAGGCAAGGATGGAAAATATCAGGTCCAACGTCAGGCTACGGTAGATCTGGTCAAGGGGGCGGACCTGGGGTTGCTCACCCGGGCTACCCGGCAGCGCCCCAAGAGTCTCTCAGCCTTTGGCAATCCCGATGGTAGCTTGCTGGGTGCTACCCTCGAAGTCGAGGAGATCGCAGCCCAGTTTGGTGGGGTCAAACCAGCCGTCGGGAAAGCCGCCACTACCGAGCGTCTGCGCGAGATGGACCCGGCCACCGGTTACCTGCACCTGGCCACCCACGGGATCCTGGAGCCCCGAGATCCTCGCCAGAGCTATCTGGTGATGGCTCGTTCCCGCCTGCGCACGGCCGATATCTATGCTCTCAATCTGAGCAAGGTCGGGTTGGTCACCCTGTCGGCCTGTAATACCGCCGTGCAGGAGCAGAACCCGGGGGCTGAGGTGCATTCGCTGGCGGAGGCCTTCTCGGTGGCGGGGGGGCAATCGATTTTGGCCAGTCTTTGGAGCGTGAGCGACGAAGGGACTCGGGCACTGATGGTGCGCTTCTATCAAGAGGTTCTGGGAGGAAAGCCACTGGGTGAGGGGCTAAGGCAGGCGCAGTTGACCTTGCTGGGGGACCCTCGCTTTACCCACCCCTTCTTCTGGGCTTCATTTACTTTGCTCGGTGACTGGCGCTAAGTTCCGCCACCGGTCTGGCCAGGGTGAGACGCGCCGAGCACTTCGGCGACTTCGACCCCGGCGGCTGGCTCAACGGACACACCTTCGTCAAGCATCTGCAGCGCTTACACCCAGGAAGAACTCGACCGCCAAAGACGGCCGAGTCCGGCGGCATCGGCTGGAGCACGTGCGCGAAAACGTGCTCACATGTGCGCGAGGAGGCGCACGCATACGGCCCCACGGGTTGGATCGGCAGGAAGCCTCGCAGCAACTGCTTGGCCCCATCGTGATCCAGCACTTTCATCCCTGTAGGCCTCCCCCGTGGACAGGCGGCAGTAGGGCTGCAAAGGCGCAGTCTAGCCCGTTACTCGGCCGGAAGTTCCTTGGCGCGCTTACGATCCTGGGCAGCTTCCTTGGTTCGGTGCAGAGCCTCGAGAATGTCGGCACGCTGTTCCCGGATTTCGCGAGTTTCGTCCAGTTTGAGAGCTTGGTCGGATTCCGTCAGGGCCTCGGCGGGCCGCCCTAGCTTCAACAGCAAAGTGGCTCGCAAATCGTGGTTCTCTGCGTCCTCGTCCAAGACCAGAGCCTGGGTGATGTCAGGGGCGTTCACGGGGGCACCTCGGGTGCTGTGATGACGACGAGTGCAGTGGCGATCGTTGAGCTGGTCCGACGCCTCTTGATCAAACTGCGTCGCGCCGGGTCCGCTTATGCGAAGACCGCTCTTGCGGGCGGCCGGCGTTCCGATACCGTTTCCGATCGAATCAGGAGGCGGCGATGAGGCTGGAGCGCCGACGCATCAGATTGGCTGAATTTGCCTGGATCGCAGTCGCGATGGCCCTGCCGCTGATGGCCGCGGCGGTCCAGTTCTGGCCTCTGATACCAAGGGCTGACTGAATGGCGACGTCACTCCCTCACATTTTGACTATGTCGGCAGTCCGCAAACGCTCAGTGAAGATCGGCGGGCACGCCACATCCGTCTCTCTCGAGGACGGGTTCTGGGACGCTTTGACAATGATCGCAGAGAAGCGGGGCGTGACGATCGCCAGTCTGATCGAGCAGATCGACCGCGACCGCATCTCGACCAATCTGTCATCCGGGATCAGGTTGTTCGTCTTGTGCGAAGTGCGGAGACCGGAGTTCGCGGGCACGCAGAAGAAGCAAATGCGAGGTCCGGTCGCGCGATCCCGACGGGAAATATGACCCGCCCGGCTTTGGGATGGGTCCGTGGTCGGAAGCCGGGCGGGTCGGTCAGCTCCGCGCACGCGTGCGACGCAGCGGGACTGCGCCTGACAGGTACTCGGTACACAGCCGTTCAGGCGAGACTACTGTGAGCATCTTGTGGTTAAGGCAACCTTGCGCGTGGCACGCATTGGCT
>JALHOV010000399.1 GCA_022842865.1 Vulcanimicrobiota bacterium
CCGGCCCTTTCAGCGCACTCGCGTGAGGTTGCTGTGCAGCATCCCGCGCTGAGAGCTTTTACTCTGATGGAAATGGTGCTGGCCAGTGCCCTTTTCGGTGTGTTGGCGCTGATTTTATCCTTACTCATCAAATCCCAGTTGCGGATTTCCACTCGTATGCAGCAACGCATCAGCCTGGAGCAAGACCATTTACGTTTGCAAGAGTCGTTGCGCCACGACGTGGTCGAGACGACGGCGGTCGGCATCAGTCTGGACCCGGGTGGCCAAAAGTTGGCCTTGCAAAATGTGGTGGACGTGACCGCTCAGGGGGAGATGGTGTATGACACGGGGCGTCTGACCGCCTACCTTTACTTTCCGCTGGAAAAAACCTTACAGCGGCGGGTCTGGATGACCCCTCTCCCGATCGCATTAAAAACCCCTGCTGAGAACGTTACTCCCGCCCAATGGCTGCAGCTTGAGCAGTCCGCCCAAGGAAAAAAGATGCTCTGGAAGGGGCTCGAAGAGTTTCAAATTCGTACGGAAAGTGGTTCGTATCTCAGTCCCCGGCTCTGGGTGGACTGCCGCTGGGTGCAAAACACCCGACAGTGGTCGACCCAATATTGCTTCAATTCCCGCCAAACTCCATAGTGCTGTCTTCCTCAAGCGGATGGCCGCAGAGGGACTGTATCAGGGCCGCGGTGGCTTCGCGTATTGTGGCATACCGTCGCTGCGGCTGTTTGGCCAGCATCCTGAGCAGCACCACATCGGTTTCTTTCGTGAGTTCCGGTTGGAATTCCGAGGGAGTCGGCGGGGGAGTATGCACATGGGCCCAGGCCAGTGCCATCGGATCGGCCGCTTCGAAGGGTTTTTGTCCGGTCAGCAGCAGAAAGGCGACCACCCCAAGCGAATACTGATCGGAGGCCGGATTGAGCTTTCCGCCAATCTGCTCGGGAGCCATATAGGCCGGTGTTCCCAGGGCCATGCCGGTTTGCGTGGCCCGGGTCATGTCATCGCTGACCGCGGTACCAAAATCCATGAGCTTGAAGCGACCGTTGCTCTCGATAAAAATGTTGTCGGGCTTCACGTCTCGATGGACCAGGCCTTGTTGGTGCACGCTTTCCAGTGCCCCTCCGATATCCTGGAGCAGCCGGAGGAGCAGCTCTCTGTCCAGACGGGCGCCCCGGGCCAGCAGGTCGCCCAGAGACTCTCCTTCCAGATACTCCATGCAGAGGTATCCGCGCCCGTCGGCTTCGCCCCAATCGTAAATGTGAACGATGTTGGGATGACGTAGTTTCGAAAGCACTTCAATTTCCCGAAAGAAACGCTTGCGCGCGCTTTCATCTTCAGCCACCTCAGAGCGCAGCACTTTTACGGCGGCGGGCTTGCCCTGGTCGTCAAGCGCCAGGAACACCTCTCCAAAACCGCCTTTGCCCAGGCTCTTTTCCAACTGAAAACGTCCCAGAGTACGGGTGGAATCGATGGCCGTCGAGCCGCTCTCGAGAGCTCGGGGCCGGCGGCGCCAGAGGGCAAATCCGGTGCCGCCCAGGACGGGGACCAGAATCCATCCGCCCTGGATGAAGAGGAAGAGAGCCCAGCCGCCCAACCCGAGGGGCAATTGAATGCCTCGCTCCAGTTCCGCTTTGGTGAAGCTCCGCTCTTCGACCGTATAAGCTTCTGGTGAGCGAGCAATCTTCTGCTGAAACTGGGGCCTTCCCAGGAAGTGAACCCAGGGAGAGTAGCAGAAACGCAACTTGGGCTGGAGAGTATCGCTGAAGGGCAGCGCCTGATCCGACCAGCCGACATAGTGCCATTGTCCGTCGACCATTTCGTAGACGACCACGGGGGAGGGCTGGGTGCGCAACTGGAGCACTCCCGGAACGCCCTCGCCAGCAACCAGGGGGCTCAAGGACACCAGTAACAGGGCCAGCAGGCGTTTCAAAGCGAATCCACCACTTTCAGCATGGGAAGGAGCGTAGCCACCACCACAAATCCCACGATGGCTCCCACAAGGGACATCACCAGCGGCTCCAGCGCCGAGGCAAAACTGGACAGGCGCTGCTCCAGTTCCAGTCGGTAGAGTTTCACCAGGCTGAGAAGCAGTTGAGCCACGCTGCCGGATTCTTCTCCGGCTCTCAGT
Source organism: Vulcanimicrobiota bacterium (assembly GCA_022842865.1). Taxonomy (GTDB): domain Bacteria; phylum Vulcanimicrobiota; class Xenobia; order Xenobiales; family JADMJV01; genus JADMJV01. Next base: position 2,117 of record JALHOV010000399.1, read on the forward strand.
GACAGCACGAACGAACGAGGAAAGAAAGGACAGGCGATTAGAGCCTCGGCCAGCGTTTCTCCCTCGGTCAAGCGGGTCACGGCCAGGCTGATGGAGTTTTGCAGAATAGGATTTCCCGTGGCCTGGGCCGAGAGCGGCAGGGCCACCAGCAGGCTGTTGCCGCTGTCGAGCATGCTGGCCAGGGTTTGGCCAAAATGGATGACGGCCAGGGTGCGCAAGGTGGGACCTATCAGAGGAAGCCACATCAATGCCTGCCAAAACCTCAGGCTGGCCGTGGGCAAAGCTAGCAGACGCCTGGTTGCCCACCAGGCCACCGCGGTCAGGGCGACCAGTCCAACGTAGAACCAACCGTTGCAAAGGAGCGAACTAAAAACCAAAAGCATCCGGGTCGGCCAGGGCAGAGCCACGCCGGTTTCCTTGAGCATGGTCAGCAGCCCGCGCAGACACAGCGGCGGGAGCGCCACCACCAGGACCAGGCAGCAGAGAGAGACGAGGGCTGGGGTAACCAGCGAGTTTTTGACCTTTTGAGACATCTCGAGCATTTGCTCTTCGTTATCTGCCAGGCGCAAAAGCACTTGGGCCAGCCGACCGGAATGCTCACCGGCTTGAATCAGACGGCGGGAAACGGTTGTGAAGGCCCAGGGGAAATCGGCCATCACTCGCGATAAGGACTTGCCCGCTTGGAGACCCTTGACCAGTCCCTGGGCAGCCTGCCGCAGCAGAGGATCTTCCGATTGCTCGGCCAGTTGGTCTAGAGCTCGAGTTAGAGAAACTCCGGCTTCGAACATGGTGCCCAGGCTACGAAAAAAAACCGCACGATCTCTCAGGCGCACCGATTTCCTAGTCAGATCGGGAAATCTCACTGCCAATTCTTTGACCGGTTGTCCGGCTTTCCTGGATTGCTCCAGCTCGTTCACATTTTCTTAACAAGCTGGGCGGCCGATCGGAATTGGGTCGGACGTCGTTTGCCTATTCTGTAGCCACGAGGGGGATGAATGAAACGTCGTCGTGGTATCGCACTGGTTACGGTGCTCTTTTTCCTGGTGGTGGTGGTGATGGCTACCGCCGTTCTGAGCCAGCGGGCCATCTCGGGATCCTGGTTCCAGCAAGACGATGCCGTCGACCTGAAGGCGTTTTATGCAGCGGAAGCGGGGGTCCAGGAAGCTCTGGCCAGCTGGTCGGCGGATGCTTCCAAGAGTTGGGGGCTCAACCCCCTCACCGACAACCGCATCCAGGTGCCCCTGCAAGGAGGCGAGAGCTTCTACACCATCCGCTTCTCGGCTCACGATTCGGTGAACAACTTGAACCAGGCGGCCGCCGCCGATGGCCCCCTGGGCATCGCCAGCGTGCCGGCTCGTCAGGCCTACCTGGTGGTGGAAGGGGAACATCGCCACCGGCGCCGTCGAGTGGAGGTCATGGTCGGCGCCAGCGGCCTGGTCGAACGTCCGGCCGCATTGATGGGCGCGAAAGGCATCTTAATGAGCGGTAATGTTACCGTGTCTGGACTGGGCTCGATGTTGAACCCGCTGCGTGTGCCCGGCGACCTGGTCAGCCTGGAGGACCAGTCTCTCCCTGACTTGATTGGCTGGAGCGGGCCCGGCCAAGTCGACGTGGAGGGCTCGATTTCCAGCAACAGTCCGCTGCCCGCTTCCATTTCCGGCAGTCTTTCGGCAGCCAACGTGAGCGGTGGAAATCTGACCGCCCAATCGCGTCCCCGGCCCGAACGGCTCGACATCACTTCGCGCGTGGCCGCTAAAGCCGGTCTGGGTTTGCCGGCGCCTACCTTGACGGGCACCCATACGGTGCTGGCGCCCGGTGATTATTATGTATCTGGTCCATTGAATTATAACGGGGATCTAGAGCTGAACGGCGCCAATCTGTACGTGGCCGGTGGAATCGATATCAACGGTTCGGTCAGCGGGGCCGGGTCGGTTTTCGTAGACGGCGCTTCCTCGTTTTTTGGGGACAGTTCGGTGAGCGCATCCGACTCGGGCGGGGTGGCGCTTTATTCGAAGGGCGATGTGAATCTGTCCGGATTCGACGGAAATCGCTTGTTGGCCGATCTGTGCGCCGCTTCGGGCAGCGATCCGAACGGGGTGCCCTATCTCAACCATCTGGCCAATTACCAAAAGTGGTCCGCGGAGATGCGCGCCCTGGTGCCGGCTGAGCCGCAGGTAACGCCCACCCACTTTGGCGTAGCCGGGGCTGGCTTCGACATGCGAGTGCTGGCCCTGACTCGCACGGCTCCCCCGGGTTATGCCACCGCCACCGGGCCCAATTCCCTGGGTACTGAGACGGCCGGCGTCAGCACTGCGGAAGGTATCCCACTGGTCAACCGCTACCTGGAAATGGGCGCTCAGCTGAAACTGACCCAGCTGGTGGCGGCTCAACCGGATTCGGCCAGCACTCGTTTTCTCCAGAAGCGATTTCGCGAGATGAATGGCGGGGATTTTGGGGTGACCAGCGGCAGCGACGTGGGAGAGTATGAGGGGCCCTTCGGCCGCCCGGCCAGCCCGCCCCTGACCAGTTGGACGGGCGATGACGTGCTAAGAGCTTCTCTGCAAAGCGGCAAAGTCGGTCACGGCTACTATCGAACCCTCAACTCGGTTTGGCCGAGTCTGGTGGACGGCAGCTACCCGGCCGCCGATCTGGTGGCCCGGCGCAACCAGCTCTGGACTCTGGCCTACAACAACCTGCAGCAGATGAGTCTGGACAAGCCCGGCACTGCCTTTTTTCAGGGGCTAATTTACAGCGCCGGCCATATCACCGCCGAGAATGACTTGAAGGTGCTGGGGGCGGTGATTGCGGGAGGGGAATTGAGCAGGCTGAACCTCCAGCGCGGCGTGCAGGTGACTTACGTGCCCGAAGTGGCCCTCTCGGCCGGCGCCAGCCTGGGGCGGGTGGCCGTGCGAAGCTGGGTGCGCAGATGAAGCGAGGCTTCACTCTTTCTGAAGTGATTTTGGCTCTGGCTCTGCTGGCCATGATGGCCCTCGGTCTGCTGGCGCTGGTCATTGCCGGCATTCAACTGTCGGGCCAGAATCGCCAGGGGCTGCTGAGCGCTAAACTGGCCCAGCAATTTTTAGAGAACTCTCGGGACCGCTCTTTGCACCTGCCGAACGACAATCGGACCTTCGACGGCGCGGCCAACGACCCGGCGCTGGATGGATTTCCCCCCGCACCCTATCCCTCCGTTTCGGTCGGAGCCGAGGCTTTTGTTTTGCGCGTCAAACACTCCCTGGTGCCGGGCAAAGCCGGACTACACTCGATCGAAGTAACCGTAAGCTGGCGCGATGGAACCCACGCCAGCCGATTGGAGACCTATTTTTTTCGCGACTAAGGAACGCTCCCCCAGGCGAGCTATGACTCTGGTGGAGGTAAGCGTCAGCTGCGCCGCACTGTTGCTGCTCATGGCTCTCACTGTAATGATCCTGCGCACCGCTCTGACCGGTTGGGCGCGCGTGGACGTTCAACAAGACCTGGTGCAAGAAATGCAGGTGGTGGGAGGCACCTGGGTTCGCGAGGTGTTGGCCGGTTCGCAAGCCGGCCTCAGCGTTGCCCCCCAGGCCTGCAGCTTGCTTTCCGCCCGCGATGACACGCACCAGGAAGAACCGTCTGGCCTCTACGGCGAGCTCCTCTGGCGTCGCTACCGGCTCTATTTTCTGGACTCGGGCCAACTGCGACGGCTCAACGTGGACCCGACCGCCCCTACCGCTTCGCCCAGCCCGCTGGAGAGGGTCGACCTGGGCGCCGGCCGGTTTCCTCTGGATCACTATTGCACGGGAGGGAAGACTTTACTGCGCGGCCTGACGCGGGTCGAGTTTCGCCGCCAGGGGGCCGTCGTTCACCTGCTCTTGGAAGGCAGTCGTGCTGCCTACGGACGCTCCCAGCCCCAGGCGGTGGAACTTCACTTCTCGGGCGAGCCTCGCAATGATTAGCTCGGAGGGCCCAGAGAACGGCGCAATCTGGGCTCCACCGGATCGGGAAAGCCTTCCTCGCAGGTAACCTCCCAAGGCCCGATCCAACGCGTTTTCCAATGTTTGGCTGCTTGTTCCAGCAACTCCGGTAGTTGATTAAGGGTGTAGCGCTCGAATTTGAGTTTATTGGTGAGCACATCGTTCTGATTGACCATGTAGCTGTTCTGCTGTTTGCCCAGGGCTGCGTTCCAAGAGACCAGAGACCGTCGCCATTGCCGGGACAGAGTGAGCGAAAAACGATGACCGCTCTGCGTGGTAAGGTTCGCTGCCAGCGAGAAGATGGGCGGGATCTCAGACAGCCCAGGGACGCGAAGAATTGAATCTGTCCGTTTTGTTGATTGCGCTGCTCCATCCGCTTTCTCAAGTCAGACAAAAGCAGCGAGGCCTCGGGAGTTGAGGGCGAGGGAACCAGGCGCAGCAGATCTTCCATTTCCCAGTCGAGCAGGTCGTCCTCGATGGGATCGATGATTTGCTTTTGGATGGCCCGGACGGCGGACCCGGAACCCTGATTCAGCAAAGCTGCCGCCCAGCCGGTGGGATAGGGGGTGGGTCCTCCCTTTTTCAGGACTTTGAGCAGAGCTCCCATCAGGTCGGAATCTTCCTCGTGCAAGTGGGGAAGGCTCGGGTCGGCCGGCGCCTGGTAAAGGTCCATGAGAATTTGGTAGGCGTAAGCCAGACGACCCGGATCTTGCCGCCAGTAATCCAGCAGCACCTGGTGCCAGCGGTTTTCGCTTCCCCGGGCCGGTGAGGCCCAGGCAGTGAGGGTCGTTTCGTCGCGCTGGCGCAGGTCGTTCGGCGAGTCCGGCCACATCGACTGAACTTTTTGTAGTAATCCACCAGCAGCGCGGCCGGCACTCCGGGCGCTTGCGCCGCCAGAGCTGACTCGGCACGCGAGAAAAGAGAGGTAGAATTTCTCGGCGGGCTTTCTAAGAACTCTTGTAAGATGGCGATGACTTCGAGGTGATTCACCAGCTCACGATTTTGAGGAAATGAGTTCAAATCTTTGGCGATGTTGGGGCACTTCCACCTGCCAGCCCCGTTGGGCCAACCGATGCCGTTGCGCCTCCAGGGAGTCTTCGTCGCCGTGCACTAGGAAGGTGCCCAGTGGGGGGCGATCCAGTTCACTGAGCCAGTCGGTGATTTCGGAGTAATCGGCATGGCCGGAGAGCCCGTCCAGGCTCTCCACCTCGGCCCGCACCGGGATGGAACGGCCGTCGATGTCCAGGTAAGCATCCCCATTGAGCAGCTGCCAACCGCGAGTTCCTTCGCATTGATAGCCGGCCATCAGGATGGTGCTCCGGGCATCGGGCAGATGGTGGCGCAGGTGATGGAGCACGCGGCCGCCTTCGGCCATTCCGCTGGCGG
>JALHOV010000400.1 GCA_022842865.1 Vulcanimicrobiota bacterium
ACGCGGTCATGGTCTGGAGCAAGCGAGCCCACGCCAAATTCAGCCTGGCGCCCACCCTGGTACAGGACGCCCGGGCCCGGTTCGCCGGCTTCCGTGATTTCGTAACGGCGGCCGATGTGCCCGGCCACAACCTTATCGGATTGGGAGAAGACGACCCGGTCTTTAGCGACGGAGTGGTGACCAGCGTGGGCGCGCCCATTGGCCTGGCCGTGGCCGCCACCCTGACTACCGCCAAAGCCGCCGCCGACTGGATCGGAGGCCAGATCGCCTACCAGGATCTACCGGCCGTGCTCACCATTGACGAGGCCATCGCGCAAAATACGGCGCTGCCGCAACTGCGCTTCGCCAAAGATCCCGACGAGGACATACAGCAGCGCATTCCCACCATCACTCGCCCTGGCAGTGACGAGACCTGGCTTCAGAACCCCCACCAACCGCTCCCCGGCACGCAAGTGGTCAGCGGTCAAATCCGCGTCGGTGCGCAGGCGCAGTTTTATCTGGAGACGATGTGCGCCCTGGCCGTGCCCGGCTCTTACCACCACATGACGGTCTACAACTCCACCCAAAATCCCAACGGCGACCAGCGCAACATCGCCCGCGCCCTGGGCGTGAAGGTGAATCAGATCTCGGTGTGCGTGGACCAGATCGGGGGCGGGTTCGGTGGCAAGCAGCACCGCTCGGGAATGGTAGGAGCGGCGGCAGCCGTGGCCGCGCGCAAGCTGGGCAAACCGATCCGCTTGCTCTATGACCGGGCCACCGATATGACCATGGTCGGCAAGCGCCATCCCTACCTGGGCCACTATTCGCTGGCCTTCACACCCGAGGGCCTGTTCCAAGGCTATCGTCTCGATCTCCACTCCGACGGCGGCGATACCTACGACTGCTCTTTCGCGGTCATGGATCTGGGTTTGATGATGGCCGACGGCTGCTACAACGTGACCAACTTCCAATCCAACGGCACCGTGTATCGCACCAACAAGACCAGCAACACGGCCATGCGCACCTTCGGCACCGTGCAACCCTACCTGATGCTGGAAGAGGCCGTGGAACAGGCGGCCCATCAGTTAGGCATGCCGGCCGAAGAGCTGCGCCGCAAGAATTTCTATCGCAGCGGAACTCTCTATGACTTCGACCGCGCTCCTTACGGTCAAGCTTTGCAATGGTGCATCATCAGCGAGTTGTGGGACGACCTGGCCCTGCGCTGTGACTTTAAGGAACGCGCCCAAGCGGTGGAAACGTTCAACCAGGAAAACCGCTACCGCAAGCGCGGCATCATGATGCTGCCCCAAAAATACGGCATCGGTTTCACCGAGCCGCGCGGTTCCTTGAACTCCTCCAGCGCCCTGGTCAACATCAACTTCACCGACGGCTCGGTGACGGTGGTTCACGGCGCCGTGGAAATGGGTCAGGGGGTGCACACCAAAATCGCCCAGGTGGCCGCCCAGACGCTGGGCATCCCCATCGAGCTGATCCGGATTGGTGATAACCACACCGACACCATCGTCAATGCGCCGGCCACGGCCGCCTCCACCGGCTACGACTTGAACGCCGGGGCCGTGGAAAAGTGCTGCAAAGTTCTGCGCGACAGGCTGGTCCAGTTTTGCCGCGACCTGGAGCAATTTAACCCCCACGATTGTATCAGCGAATGGCGCATTGACTGGGCCGACCGCTGGAACGAAATCGTAGCCCGCGCCTGGCTCAACCGCGTTTCTCTCAGCGCCGCCGAGCTCTACAAAAGCCCCCACTACGCCGGCCCCAGCGAGCGCCACCCGCAAGGCCATCCCTTTCTCTACTTCGTGTGGGGAGTGGCCTGCAGCGAGGTGGAAATCGACTGCCTGACCGGCGAATTTGAGGTCTTGCGTTCCGACCTGCTCTACGACGCGCACAAATCCCCCAATCCGGCCATCGACATCGGGCAGATCGAAGGAGCTTTTGTGCAGGGAATGGGCTACGTCACCACCGAGCATATTCTCTTCAACGAACACGGTGCTCTGGTCACGGACAACACCTGGACCTACAAACCGCCCTGCAGCAAAACCATCCCGATTGACTTCCGCGTCCATCTGCACAAGCCCGACGCCACGGTGGACAAGCACGCCACCGCTGCTGAGAACCTGGCCGTCAAATCCTCCAAGACGACCGGCGAACCCAGTATGCTGATGGGCCTGAGTGTCTGGTTCGCCATCCGCCGCGCCATCCATGCGGCCCGCCGCGACCATTTGGGGGACGCCAGCTGGTATCCTATGGACTGCCCGGCCACCAGTGAGCGCATTCAACTGGCCTGCGGCGTGTCGGCAAAAAGTCTCCACTAAAGCTGCCGAGAAAATGTCAGAATCGCGTAAATTCAGGGATTGAGGATTTCATGTTCAAGAAAAGCCGACTTCTAGGTTTCGCATTGCTGACCGGTCTGGTGGCCACCAGCCTCACGATGCACCCCCGTGTGGCGGCGGTTCCCGCCGCCGCGACCTATCGCGAACCGGTGGTGCTCTCCAGCCAGAATGGGGTGCTCGAGATCGAGTTGACGGCCCGTCCCGGCGAAGCCAAACTGGACACGGTCGACCTGCCGGTCAAGAACATGCTCTTGTTCAGCTACAAAGTGGTCAAAGGTAAGGCCAGCAACGGCCAGATGTCGGCGGAAAACCTCTATCCCGCTCCCACTTTGAACGTGCAGCCAGGCCAGACGCTCATCGTGCACCTGGAAAACAAATTGCTCAATCTGGCCGTCGACGACTTCTTCGATCCCGCCTACATCGTGCCCGGCAAAACCATCCCGCTTCATCCCAAACCGCTGATCAACGCGCCTTTCAACTTGCACACTCACGGCCTGCACGTCAGTCCGATGGGCAATTCCGACAACGTTCTGCTGATGATGCCTCCGGGCGCCCGCAATACCTATTCTTTCAAAATTCCCGCAGACCACCCGCAGGGAATGTATTGGTATCACGGCCACCTGCACACGCTGACCAGCCTGCAAACCTATATGGGACTGGCGGGAATGCTGGTCATCGGACGCGCCGACGGCAACCTGCCGGCCGTCCAAGAGAACTCGCTGCCCGTGCGCAATATGGCCATTCAATACAATATGGTCTGCGATCGACAGGGCGGTCAGCACCAACTCAACAACCCGTCCTATCCGATGTGGGTCAGCACTTTGCGCAAACCCCAGCCCGGCCAGTTGGAGTCGGGTCGCTACCAGCCCAGCCTGGCCCCGGTCAACTTTCCCGAAACCAAAGCCGGCACACAATTCCTGAGTAATTGGTATGCCGGGAAATTGAGCATTGACAACAACCGCAGCCAGTTTGGCTTCATCCCCAACAATCTTTTGGACTTCAAAGGCGCTGACGGACAGAACTTACCCGCCAATCCGCAGCTTCCCGACCAAGACCGGGATATCCAATTCACCGTCAACGGGCAGTTTCAGCCCAAAATTGTGTCCCGCCCGGGCCAGACCGAGATCTGGAATCTGGCCAATATTTCCGACCTGGCCTACGTACGCGTGCGCCTGACCGAAACCGCAAGCGGAAAGCATCCGCCCATTGTCATCGTAGGTCAGGACGGACTCCCCTACCCCGAGGTGCAGATCTCGCGCGAGCAGAACGGCACCATTCTGAGCATTCCCCCGGCCTCGCGCTACGCCATCGCGGTGACCATTCCCATGGAGGGCGAACTGGTGCTGGACATGCCTCCAGCCCACGACCTGCACAAAGATTACGTAAAACCGGGCGTCCTTTATACCAGTCGGGGTCCCGGCAAGCCGCCCCAGGGCAAGCTGGGCACTCTCCGCCTGGACCCCAAATTCATCAGTTATTTCGACGGCTTCTTTCTTTTCCCGACCCAGGAATTGCTGCGTGCCGGAGCCAGCCAGGACTCCCCCGTCAAACCGGTGGTTTTCACAGCGGGGCAAAAACTGGGCGCGCACACTTCCTTTTTCCAAACCAAGGGCCAGCCGCCGGAGGTCAAGCGCAGTCTCATCATCAATGGCGGATTCCTGGACGACAAAGCCAATTCGCAGGATCCCAAGGCTTTCATTTACGCTTTCAACAGTCGAGCCTTTCCGCATACGCCGGTGCTGCGCCCGCGCCTCAATACCACCGAGGAATGGTCGTTCCTCAATTACAACAATGACGAGCATCCGATTCATATTCACGTCAACGACTTTCAGGTCACCAAATGGGTCGATCCGGTGGCGGGCGAACGCACGGACTTTCAGCCCTGGGGCCAGGACAACGCCAACGTGCCCGCCCCCAAAATGGGACCGCGAGAAGCCGTCATCGCACCCGGTGAACTGGTCCTGCGCACCCGTTTCCAAGACTTCCTGGGCAGCTACGTCATGCATTGTCATCGCCTGAACCACGAGGATAACGGCCTGATGACCCTGGTCAACGTCATCCCTTCGGTCTCCAGCTACGCGGTGGCCCGAGCAGGGACAGTGCAGGTGCGCAATGGCCAGGGGGGCGCCGTGCTGGCCACGGTCACGCCCTGGCCCGGCTATCGAGGAGCCCTCAGCGTTTGCATGAACGACCTGGACGGCGACTCGGTCCTGGACCTGGTGGTCGGTAGCGGAGCGGGTATGCCGGCTCAGGTGGTGGCCTACTCGGGTTCGGACTTTCACAAGGAACTGGCCCGCTTCTCCCCCTTCGCTCCCGACTTCCAGGGGGGCGTTCAGGTCGCCGCCGGCAACCTGGACGGCAATCCCGCCGTGAACAACATTGTGGTCGGCTCGGGGCCGGGCATAGAAAGCCGGGTCCGCATCTTCAGTAGCTCCCTGCCCAAAGTCGGCGAGATTCCCCGCATCGTGGGCGACTTCTCCCCCTACGGCACTCAAAAGAATGGCGTCCAACTGACGGTTGGAATGGTCGAAAACGGCTCCGGCCTCAACAGCGTCATCACCGCCCCCGGACCCGGGCAGCCCGCCAAGATTCGGGCCTTCCGCTACGAAATCGAGAACCCGGAATTCTGCGCACCCACCTCCGGACCCAAGAAAATCGCCGAATTCGCCGCTTTCCCGGCCAGCTACACCGGTGGCGTCAGCCTGGCCAGCGATTGGACCTCGGCCGACGAAGGCGGCGCTCAGATGGTGGTGGTCGGTCAACGCGCCGGTGCGGAAGTGCGCATCTTCTCCAGCGGCTCGGCCCTGGACGGCTATCCCAACATGTATCAGGAAAGCCCCATGGCCGACCACGACGGGCCCGTGAAGTTCCGCCAGGTGCTCGGCTTCACGCCCTTCCCCGGCGCCAAAGGAGTGTCCCTGGCCACCACCAGCAACACCAACGGCGCCGACCTGCTGGTCAGCGGCCTCAACGAAGTGCGACGATACCAGTTGCGCCGCGCCAGCCCCAAAGCCAACGTGCTGGCCGCGAAACCGCTCGGCAAAGTCGACTCCGGCCCCCCGGCCACCCTCGGCGGCGATTAGGTCTGCCTTAATCAAGGCGAATGCGACACCTGTCGTCGGCCCTGGCAGACATTGCGAATGACTTTTAGGCTGTTTTGGCTGGTTGGGCCTGGGTGGCCAAAGCCTCTTCGTTACGAGCTTTCCTGCAGATCAGCCTCTGCCTGAGTTGGGCTGAGATCGGGGTGTTCGTGACGAGTTGGCACACTTTTGGCACACTACTTTTTGCTCAGTCGAGCCACCTGGAGCCCGCCAAAAGTGTCAGCACCGCTGTCACTTTTCTGGGCATCCATCTTCCGCGCCAACCAAGATCTATGACGCACGCAACCCCTACGCCTGCAAACCCCAGCGGCGAGAGATGTAGGAGACTGCGTCAGAGGTCTCCAGGTCGCGGGTCGTGTTCCCCAGTCGCGTGAAGAAGCGCGCCTTCCCTTTGTCCGTATCCGCATATACCGGCCTGGGTGAGGGGCGCACATCAACCAGAGCAACCTCCTTGCCTTCCAAGTTTTCGAAGCGGACTTTGCACAGATGAGCGGAGACGGAATCGATCGACTGCATCAAAGTGGTCATCAGCGCGTTCTCAAACTTGTCGGCGTCCATTTTCTTCAACTGGTAGTCTTTTTCCAAACCCAGAATCGTCCCATCATCTGCCACGCCGATCACCAGGGTGCCCCCATCGGTATTCAACATGGCCGCAATAGTCTTGAGCACCGAGCCGACAATGACTTTCTCCGGCACACCATCCACGTAGGTGGCATAAAGCGACGATTTGAACTCCACCGTCAGGCTTTCGCCTGCCGCGATAAGCTGAACCACTGTAGGAAGTCTGTCCTCAACGGCCTTGGCTTTGGGAGTCAAATTCCGCCCTGTGCTCAATTTCTCAAATCCCGCCTTGACCACCTCTGCCATGCGCTTGCGCCGCGCTTCCAGGAAATCGGAATAGCCCATTCCTTCCCAACCTTCGGGCAGAGCGTGCCAGAACCGAAATTGCTCGGCCTCTCCAGCCGCTACGTGCTGTTCAAACATAGGGGGGAAATAAACTGCCGGAGACTTCGCGCCTATTCGCAAATTATCCGGCCATTCAATCATCGCAAAATTAGCCACCTGATTGATCTGAGTGCGAGATTTGATGCCGCTGGCTTCCAAAAATTTTCTGGGGAACAAGTGATGTCGCTCGACGGCCGACCGGCGTCCGCTGATTCCCCCCTCTAACAGTCGGTGCATCGGAAGAGTGGAGAAAAGGGCCTTGGCGTCCAAGACATTAAGCGCCGCGAAATAGGCGTAGAGGGCTGGAATATTGACACCGGACCAGTTCAGCAAGCTCGGAAGAGTGTGAGTCCAAAAGTCCGTTGGCACAGCCAGCTGAATTTGCGAATCAAGCGTGGCCAAAAATTGGTCGCCCGTCTGCGCTTCCTCAAACAGTCTGAGGTCCTTCTCCACACGGGACTCAGGCGAGTTGGTGTATCGGGAGGTCAGGGCGGCCACAAAGAACCAGCGAGCAATCGCATTCCTTAGAATCTTCCAATCAATGCCATGCCGGCATCTGCCGACCAGGAACACAAGATAGCTATAAATCAGGCTATTCTTGGACATCAACATGCTGGAATTGAGATAGCCAGCTTCATGGATGCCTTTTAAGAACTCCCACCAATTGGTAAGATCCAAGACTTTAGCCTGAGCTTCAGCCAGTATCGCGAAATTTTTATCTCGATTGGCGTCGGTAACCTCCTTGGTCGCAAGATCTTTGCCGCGCAACAACTCGTAGACGTACTTCAGAGCAGCGCGGCGGTGACCAAGCCCAATCGCAACTCGAAGCAGTTGGTCTGGGGATGGCTCAATGAAGGGATTCTTGGAAGTAGGATTTTTTGCCCCTTCTTTCGCCTCGCGGCAGAAAGCCTCCAAGTCTTTGCGTCCCTCGTCCCAGAAGACTGACATCAAGGTTAAAATGAAGTTGGCCTGACTGAGCTGAGTGCCTTTCGAGTTCACCCGAACAAAGATCTCGCTGACCTCCTCGACTGGAAGGTCGTGTGACAGCTGAATGGCGTTG
>JALHOV010000401.1 GCA_022842865.1 Vulcanimicrobiota bacterium
CAGTTTGCAAAGGCAGAGTCGCGTAAGCGTGCATCCGCCACCGGTCGTTGATTCGACCATCCTGGAGTTACTGAGACGCAGACTGGCCTGGGGACTGTTGGGCCTGGAGCAACCCGCCAGCGACCTCGTGATCAACCTTCACCATTTCGTGCACCGATGGACCCAATCGCAGCCCCCGCCGAACCTGACAGAATGGCAGCGACGGCTGGTGCAACAGTGGCGCCTGAATCCTCGTGCTGGCGACAACCTGGCCCTGGACCCCGTCATGGAAACGCTGGGACAATCGCTCAAACTGGATTCAGGCCGCAGTCTCGACGGCTGGTTCTCACCCGTTCTCTTTGAACTGGCCCGCAACCGAGTGAGTGCTGAGGAGCTTAAGCCGACGTTACGCGAAAGCTGGCAGCGCCTCAGTCTGGGGGTGCAAACTCTGCGCCAGGGTCTGGGGCCATTTTCCACCGAGGGAGAAAGCGCGCTGCGGGCCTTTTTGCAGTGCCTGCAACAACTGCAGTCTTACTTCCAGCATCCCGACGTGAACTACCTGGAAGAGGCAGGCTGGCGCTGGAGTCAAGCCCTGGAGGAATGGGAACAGGTGGCCAACCTTTGCATGACCGGCCTGCAGCCGGCCACCGCCGCCCTGCAGTGGGGTAGTTTGGCTGAAGTCCTGCCGCTCGAGGCCGAGCTAGCCCGAGAAATCCAGCACAGTCTCCTGGTCTGGTTTCAGGACTGGTCTTGCGACTTTGTCTATAGTCTGGCTCCTTATCAGGGGCAGATCCTCGGACTGGAGCCGGCCGTGCAGTCGCTGGGAATGTCCTTATTGCGTTGGCAAAAGCTGCTGCCCGGATGGCAGCAGGAGGTAGGCCCGGCCTGGTCCGATTTTCAAGCCGCTCTGCCCCCATGTCCGCCGGAGGTCAAATCGGTGCACGTATTCCGCTGGCTGGAGCCGGACGCGGAAATAACGCGTGACTTTGTGCGCCAAAACCCCTGGCGCAAATGGCTGTTAAATGGCACCAACGGCCCACCCGCGGGAACGGCCAAAAAAGAAGGAGAACGACTGCACAACCAGTTGCGACTGGGCCGCCTGCTGACCACCCTGGTTCAGGTGCAGTATCAGCGCCACGGAGTGGATTTTCCAGAGCATCAATGGGCTCACGAAGCCGGAGAGTGGTTGGCCGCCTGGTTAGAAGGCTACGATCCGCTGGGGGGGCCGGTGGTGCGATTATTGGAACAACGTTTCGAGCAACTCGAGACACTTTTATTGAGGGATTTTCCAGTTCTTGACAGAAACCCTGGCCCAAAGCTCGTGTGAAGGACTTCCCGATGAATCTCGCCGACCTGGCCGCCCGCTTAATCATGATCAATATCCCCGGCCCGGAGCTGGGCCCTGACTGCATCCAGCACCTCTCCTCGCAACGTTGGGGCGGGGTCCTTCTATTTGCCCACAACCTGCGGGACCGTCCTCAAATGTTGCGCTTGATGGAGCAACTTGAGGAGCTCTGCGATCCCATCGTGGCTATCGATCAAGAGGGAGGCCTGGTGGACCGGGTACGCTTCCCCGACAGCGTACTCACGCCGGGCCTCATGGCCCTGGGCGCGGCCAGCGATCCCGAACTGACGCGCCAGGCGCATGAAATCATGGGGCGGCAGCTGCATGAACTGGGCTTCCACGTTGACTTCGCGCCCTGCGTGGACGTCAATACCAACCCTGACAATCCGATTATCGGGGTGCGCTCTTTCGGCGAGGATCCGGAAGAGGTCAGTCGCCACGGCCAGGCCGCGTGTGTGGGCCTGCGCCAGGGCGGGGTGGCCGCCACCGCCAAGCATTTCCCCGGTCACGGAGCCACCAGCCTGGACTCCCATCTTTCGCTGCCCAGCCTGTCTCATTCTCTCGAGCGCCTGCGCTCCCAGGAACTGGTGCCTTTTGAGGGCTGCGTCCAGGCCGGTTGCGAAGCCGTCATGACGGCACACATCACGTTCCCTGATTTGGACTCGCGCCCCGGGCGCCCGGCCACTCTCTCTCAGCCCATTCTCAACGGATTGCTACGTCAGTTGCTTCATTTCGAGGGAGTCGTCTTCACCGATTCGATGGAGATGAAAGCGGTCGCCGAACACTATGGCGCCGGTGAATCGACGGTGATGGCCATCGAGGCGGGCGCCGATATGATTGTCTGTGGCCGAGGCTACCCGGAACATCAAGAAGCGGTGCGGGCCCTGGTGGGAGCGGTCGAAAGCGGCCGCTTGACTCGCGAACGCCTGGAGGAGTCGCTGCGCCGGCTGGAGTTAATGCGCGACTCCCTGCCGACCATGAAGCGCCTTCACTACAATCCTCATTTCGCCGAACAGAACGAGCAGATGCGCCTGATCGTGGAACGCACCGTCACCCTGGTGCGCAATCAAGACTTGCTTCCCCTGGGCTCGGGCAAAGTGTTGGTCCTCAGCCCCGACCTGTTGCCTTTGACTCCCCTGGGGGAAATGCGCCGCAGCGATGGAGCCTTGCAGCACATGCACCTGGAGGGGGTGGACGTTCAAGAGGCCTATTATCCGGCCGAGACCCGCGGACCGGCGTTGGAGTATATTCTGGAGCAAGCTCGCGCCTGCGACACTGTGCTGTTTACCGTCTACGCCCGGCATCGCCTACCCGACGCAACCCGGGAACTGGGAGAGCGTCTGCTGGAGGTCAACCCTCGCACCGTCTTGATCAGTCTTTCCAGTCCCTACGTTTTGCGTGACCTGCCCAAGATGCCGGCATTCTTGTGTAGCTACAACTACACTCCCCTCAGCATGCAGGCGCTGGGCCGCGTTCTGAGC
The DNA here is from genome assembly GCA_022842865.1 of Vulcanimicrobiota bacterium. Lineage (GTDB taxonomy): Bacteria > Vulcanimicrobiota > Xenobia > Xenobiales > JADMJV01 > JADMJV01. Next base: position 2,806 of record JALHOV010000401.1, read on the forward strand.
GGCCATCTGCATCCCAAGGGGCGCCTTAGCGTAAGTATTCCCGGCCTCTACGAACGTGGGCACAGTTTGAGTTACCCGGCCGCCAAGCATTGAAGATCCGCATCGGCCATACCCCGGACGCCGACGATGCCTTCATGTTTTACGGCATCAACCAGGGCCGAGTCGATACCGCTGGACTGGAGATCTTGCACGAGTTACAGCCCATGCAGCAACTCAACCGCTGGTCGCTGGAGGGCAAACTGGAGATGACGGCCTTTTCCTTTGCCGCCTTTGCCCAATCCTTCCGGCATTACCGTCCCATCCAATGCGGCATCAGCCTGGGTCACGGCACCGGCCCGCTGGTAGTGGCCCGCCCCGAGACCAGCCAGGCCGAGGTGAAAGCCGGCTTGTTGGCCAGTCCGGGCGACTTGACTTCGGCTCATTGGCTCACCCATCTCTGGAGCCCCGGGCAGCGAACCAAACCAGTGCGATTCGATGAAACTCTCGAGGCGGTGCTCTCGGGGGAGACGCTGGCGGCCGTGGTCATTCACGAAGGCCAGATGAGCTACCGCGAAGCCGGGCTGAAACTGGTGGTGGACCTGGGGGCCTGGTGGCATCAGGAAACGGGACTTCCGATTCCTTTAGGGGTGAATGGGGTCCGTCGTGACCTGGCGGAAGAGGTGCAACGCCAACTGGCTCAGGCTCTCCACGACAGCATTGCCTTAGCTTTGGCAGAGGTGGAGCCAGCCCTGGACCAGGCCCTGCCCCTGGCTCGGGGCCTGGACCGCGACCGCTGCAGGGAGTTTGTTCTGAGATACGTTAACCGGTCCACCCTCGACCCGGGCGTGGACGGCCTGAAAGCAGTGGCCGAGTTCTACCGGCGCGCCCACCAGGCAGGATTGACTCCCGAACCGCTGGAGTTAGACTGGATTGTTCCGGCTACTTCCGGGGGAAAACCTCAAACTGGATAACCTTGCCAGCCTCCGTGATCACCCCCACCCCCTTGTAGGGCCAGGCATAATACATTCTCACAGGATCCCCCTTGCGCGTCGGCAGACTGTGGGATATCGATCCGGCACCGAATGCGGTTTGTGCCTGTGGTGCTGAGCTTCCCAGCTTGACCCCCCCGGGTCCCTGAATTTCAACTTGAGAGCCGGCGCGACTGGTAAAGCTTCCGGTCTTCACTACGATCATCGTGATTCGATCTCCCTGGCACTCGGTTTCGATCTTCTCCTTGTAGGTGAGGTAGATACCCTGGTTTCCAGCCAGGGACCCTGCCAATTTGCGGTCAGGGGTCAAGATCTTGATCGGGTCCAGCATACTCTGGCTCAACTTCACGGGTCCCACTCCGACTCCCGGCTCGACCGTCCAAATTTCACTCCAGGCGGCCGAGGCCAGGCTCGTGACCAGGGCCACTCCCATCAACAAGCTCTTCATTTTATCTCCTTCTTTTGTGCCAGCACGGTCATTCCGAGGCCGCCCAAAAATGCCCAGAGCGGCACGAAATACCACTCCAGGTCGAGGGCGCGCTTGTATTCGGCGGCATCCTCGTAGTAAGTCCATTGACGGACGGTATCGTCCTGATTACGCATTCCCCAGTTGAGCAGCAGGCTCAGCGGCACGGCCAACCACCAGAAGCGGCGACTCGAGCCCACCAGCGTAACGGCCAGCAGTGCCGCCACGACGCCCCACAACCAGGCGTGGCGCAGAGCCGGAATCACTCCCAGCGCGCCGGCCCACCTGGAGCCCCCGGCTCTGGCTTCTACGCTCAGTTCCAGGGCCTTGCTGTAAGCCCCGAAATGGCGCTGAAAAGTAGCTGGCTGACCCGCCACCGGCTGAAAGTCGCGCGACAAGAGTTTTAATTCCGGGGCCAGAGCGACCTGGACATCGCATTCGCCCAGGTGTTGCCAGGCCCGGCGCAGAGGAAAGATCAAGCGCAAGTGATGCAAGTTAGCGCTGCGAAAGTCCAGCTTATGAAGGCCCGTGAACTTCAACTGACCCTTCTCCTGGGGAAGCAAGATCAAACGAAAAATGGAGACCCGCGTCATCTCATGGCCGGGCGAATCGGGAATTTGCATCACCAGTCGCTCCTGTTGGAGCTCTTTGCCCTTCCAGGTGACGTGGCTGGCGGCGTCGCCGTTGAGAATCATGAACTGCTCGTCGTGAGCGGTAGAGTCCTGGTTGGCCAGATCAGCCTGAGCTTGCAGCCTCACAGTCCCGGGCGTCGCACGTTCTCGATAATCCACGCGCAGCGCGAGGTTCCGTATGGCCAGTCGCGAGGGGGGGCGCAAGGGCTGTAGCATCCAGGGAGCGGGGCCTTCTTCGGCCGCTGCGGAAAAAGTGCACAGGGCCGCCAACAAAAGGTTCTTGAATTTCATTCTGCGCAGCCAGGCTTCGTTTCTGGGCGGAGGCAACCTGCCGAACAGCTGCGAAGCCCGTTGGGTGTATTACGACTTCTCTCAACTTTCGGCGCATAACGCCTACAAGCTGCTCGTCTCCACCATCGTCCCTCGGCCGATCGCCTGGATTGTCAGCCAGAATGCGCAGGGCAAGCTCAATTGCGCTCCCTTTTCCTTTTTCAACGTGATGGCCGGCGACCCGCCCACTATGGTGGTCGGCATCGGCAGCCGTGAGCAAGGCGGCCCCAAGGACTCTTTGCGCAATATCCTGGAAACGGGCGAATTCGTCATTCACCTGGTGAACGAGGAAATGGCTCGTTCCATGAATGTCACGGCCACTCCGTTTGCCTACGGGGTCAGTGAAGTGGAGAAAGCTGGCCTGAGCACGGCACCGTCGCTCCAGGTCAAGCCGCCACGTCTGGCAGCCAGTCCGGTTGCCTTCGAATGTCAACTGATCCAAACAGTGCCGGTTTCGGAGAGCAACACCATCGTCATCGCCCGGGCCCTGGCCTGTCATATCGAAGAACGCTATCTCCTCGACGCCGAAAAATGCTATGTCAACACGCCTGAACTCAAGCTCATCGGCCGCATGCACGGAGCCGGCTGGTACGCCACCACGCAAGAACTCTTCCAGATGGACCGCTACACCGTCGATCAGTGGGAGTCAAGTCAGGAGTCGTCCTCGTCGTCCGGATGAGGGGGCCGGTCGGTGGAATCGGGCACCGGCAAGGCCTGGTCATCGCAAAGCAAGAGATGATTGACCTTCGGCTTCTCCGGCCCCACGTGCAGTGCATAGGCGAACTCAGCCACTTCTTGTTCGTGGGCGGTCACCCGCTCGTGTTGGCGCAAATGGGCTTCCCAGCTCTCTTCCAAGTAGACCTCGCGATAAAGAGTCGGCTCCTCAATGTCCACAAAAAGCCCCCAGCGCAAAACTCCGTTTTGCAAGCGTTGTTGGCGCACAGCCTGCATGCGGATGCCGAATTCATTGGCATTCTCGGGCTCAATCCGATACTCGACCGTAACCAGCACGGGGCCCTGGTCGGGTTCGATGGGATACTTGACCTTGGGGTGTGGCCAGTGGTGAGAGGGATGGAGATTCAGGTCCTCTCCGGAGCGCACCGGTGCCAGGAAAGTAGAGAGCATCGCTACACCCAGCATGATACCGCCCCAAAGCATGCCCTGGCGTAGCCCATAGGCCTCGGCTACCCGGCCCCAGGTGGCGGCACCAGAGGAAGCCGCCGCAAAGTAGCAGAGCAAATACACCGACATGGCCCGGGACCGAACCCAGGCGGGAGCCACCGATTGAACCGAAAAATGCAGGTTGCTCAGGATGCAGATCCAGCAGCAGCCACCTAAATACATGCTGACGAAAGGCACCCAATACCAGCGGGTTTGACTCAGAGCCACCAGGGTCAATGCGAAGCCGAACCAGTGCAGATCGATAATCTGATTCACCGAAAGCCGGTTTCGTAAGCGCGGCAACCAGGCAGTGCTACTGACCGCAGCCCCCAGTCCGAACAGCCCTACCATGCCACCATAGGCCTCGGAATTCATGCGGTAGACACTGCGGACCAACAACGGCAGCAAGGCCCATAGAGCGCTACTCCCAAAGACGAAGAGAGCCACCCGAAGTAACACATTGCGCATGCGCGGAGAATGGCGCACGTGCTGCAAGCCCACGCGGACAGCGCCAAAGAAGCGCTCCGAACGGACTCGCTGCCGTTTTCTCTTGGGTTTCCAGCGGAAGAGCACGATCAGCACACCAAGAAAAGAGCAGGTATTGAGCGCAAAGCCCCAGGCGGGGTGGAAATAGATCAGCAGCACTCCAGCCAACCCCGGCCCGATGGCTCGCGCCAGACTGATGGCCAGGCCCTGCAGATGAACAGCCGGGGCCAGGTTATGACGATTCACCACGGTGGGTAGCACGGCGTGCCAGGCGGGCGAGTTGAGCGCTGAAACAATGGAGAGAATGACCGTCCCAACCAGCAGACCGTAAGCATTCAGTTGACCACGCAGGGCCAGCACCGCCATGCATAGAGCAGTCAACATCATACACACCTGTGTGGCAAGCAAGTAGCGCCGTCGGTCCACTACGTCAGCTATGGCCCCCGCCGGCAAGGCCAACACGAACATCGGGGTCGTGTTGGCAACCTGAACCAACGAGTTCATCCAGGGATTGTTGGGAGCCAGACTCGTCATCATCCAGCTGGCCGAGACTTCGTGCACCCAGGTGCCCAGATTGGAAGCCAGTG
>JALHOV010000402.1 GCA_022842865.1 Vulcanimicrobiota bacterium
GTTGAAAGCCAGCGCATCGACCCGAATCATCTGACCGTTGACCAGCAGGTGAACCTGCGGAAAGATCAGCCAGCCTTCGAAGTAAAATGCGGCCCGCCGAGCTAAGGACATCGGCTTGCCCTGGGAGTCGACCAGCGGGTGGTGCGGGAACCCGAGAGCAACCAGACTGACCAGCACGAATTCGGCCCCGGACTCGGAGATCCAGCAGTATACGCAGCCTTCCAGACGCGAATCGATCCGAACCAATCGCTTGAATTCAGCGGGCACCGGGCGCCTGGGCCGTAACCGCCGATAGAACTGGTAATAACCGGGGGTAAGCTTGTCCCAGGTGGGTCCCGGGTCCACTTCCACCGCCCATTGGTCCATTCGCGCAAACTGGCGGTGCCGAGCCCAGGTCCAGGCGCCCGCCCGCGAGACCTCCGGGGTCATTTTCAAGCGTTCCAGCACCTTGGGCAGCAGCCACTCCGGCCACTTGCGGGCTCCGCGTTCGTAGCGTGACCAGGCGGTGGGGCAGACCTGAAATTCCTGCGCCAATTGTTTCTGAGAGAGACCCAGGGCCTCGCGTTTTTCTGCTATCGTCATACCCGGAGGCTACACCACATGTGGACCGGGGTGTTGAACTGGGCATGTCCGAACCATGACATTTTAAACTGGTCCCCGAACCGCCCCAACTTCATTTTGCCAGGTAGGAAGCCAGGCGGGACCAGTCATCGGCCAAATCGATGCGTTGAACTTTGCCGTCCCGATCAAAGCCGATCAGGATGCCCATCCTCGCGTTGGGCAAGTTGCGAGTCCACCATCCCCATTTCGTATTGTCGGAGTTGTAGGCGACCGGCTTGCCCAGTACCTTGACAACGCTTTCACGCGTGGCTCCGGCAGTCACCAGCACCCTATCGCCCCTGAGCAGACTCTGCCCGGCCGTACGATACCCTCCGAACGGGTCCGTGCGCTCTTCTACCTTCAGCGGCTGCGGCCCCGGAGAAGGCGGCAGAGCAAAGCGCACCACCACGGCAACCACCGCCAGGACCAGCACGACCTCCACCCAACGTCGCATCCCGATAGCTTTCGCTAGGGCGGAGTCGAATCATCCAAACTCAGGGTCAGCATCTTCACTCGACCGCCGGAAACGATGGCCGAGGCGGGCCCGGGGCCGCCATACCAGAGCCGCAGGGCACCCAGGACCCGTTCCGCCTGCAACCAATCGGCGCCTCGCTCCAGAGAGTCACCGGAGGGGCCGAGCAGCAGTTTTTCTCCGAGAATGCCTTGCACCCGACCCTCGACAAAAGAGACCGAAGTGTAGCGATACATCCAGTTGCCATCCTTGCGAAAGCTGGGAGGACCCAGGCAAGCCTGCACCTCGGCTTCGCTCATACCCAGGCGCAAGCCATCCAGCGAGAGAATCCGGGGATCCGATGGCAACCATCCCGTCAGCCTTTGCTGCAGAGCCGGCAGGACGGCCGCGGGAATCTCGGGATAGTCCACTCGGGCTAACAAGCACTCGAGCAAAACACCGGAATAGGGGTCCTGGCCGTCGGCGGCGCAGGCGTCTGCTACCACGGCCAGCAGATCTGCAGCAAATTCCATGTGGCGCACCGCCACCGGTTGTCCGCGGGAGGAGCTGATTCGGCGGCGCAGGTCGCCTATATCCACGCCGTGCTCCCGGAACATGCGGACAGCCAGGCCCTGCGGCTCGCCGAGTAGCGCCAGCAGAAGGTGGTCGGGAGTCACGCTGGCACTGCCCAGCAGTCGGGCTTCCTGGCAGGCGGGAGTCAGCCAGCGCAGCCGCTCCACCGAGACCTGCATATGAATCTCCAGCAGACTACTGGGCAACCTCCACTCGGCCACGCCCAACGATTCCATCCAGGGCTTCAAGGCGGGGTTGCGCAGGCAGGCTAGAGCCAGCTGCGCACAATCGATGGGCCCGTTGCGCTGGGTCCACTGGTAGGCTCTGGTGTAACTGGAGATGGGCCGGGCGCTGAACTCGAGCATCTGGTCCAGCACCGGCCAGACCCGGCGAGCGGCTTCCAGATAGTGGCGTTCCTGGGCTTCTTCCAGGCCCTCGGCGAAGGCCAGCGCGTAAACGTCGCGGATATCCACTTCGTGATACTCCACATCCCCACCGGTAAAATGCTCCAGCGGGGGCCCTTGCCAGGTAGGGAGACGCATCAGCACATCCTCGGCCACCCATTCGGCGGCGCAAAGGGGAGAATTGAGGTGACCGTGCAGGGAGGCCCAGTGCAACACCTCCGCACCGATGCACTCGATCGCCGGCGCGCTGGCCCGCACTTGCTCCAAGGTCAGGTCCCAGGCCTCCAGCAACCGGGCCCCATAGGAGGAAGCCAGCATCTCGCACCACAGGGAGTCCAACCGACCGGGAACAGAGCGCTCAAGGATGGCCTGAGCCTCAGGGCGGATCCTCATGCCTCTAAGGACAGTTGATAAGCCAGGGCGATGTCCTGGTCGAAGAGGGCCCGCTGCTGAGCGCGTTCTTCCGGGTCGGGGATGCGCAACAGATAGCTGGGATGAAAGGTGGCCAGCACCTTGTCGGCCAGAGGCGATTCGATCAGCTGGCCCCGCTGGCGGGTCAGACGAAAGTCAGGACGCAGCAGCGATTGGGCGGCGGTCACGCCCAGGCACACCAGAACACGCGGACGGATGGTCTGGATCTCGGCTTCGGCCCAGGGCCGGCAAATGCGGATCTGGGTGGGGGAAGCGCGTTTGTGCAGGCGGTTCTTGCCCTTATCCTCCCAGTGGAAGTGCTTGACGGCGTTGGTCAGATAGACGTGCTCGACGGGCACGCGCAAAGCCGCCAGGGTCTGGCGCAGAATCTGGCCGGCCGGGCCCACAAAGGGCTTTCCCTGCTTGTCCTCCTGGTCACCCGGCTGCTCGCCAACCAGCATCAAGGGCGCGGCGTGAGACCCGGCTCCAAAGACGGCGTGAGTCTTCTCGCAGAGTTCACAGCCCCGGCAGCGGGACACCGCTTGAGCGATCTCACCTAGAGGAGCTTTGGCCTGAAGCAGACGGGCCGCCCACAGGTCCGGACGTTCCTCCAAAACAATCGGCTCGACCTGCACCATCTCGCGAACGCGCTGCTCGGCGCCGGCCAGCAGTCCGGGGATGAGGGCCGTTTCGGGCATGGTTTTCCAGTATTTGACGGGCATCTCCGCCTTCATGGCGGCCACCTTGACGCGGGCCGGGTTGAAAATATTGGCGTAGTAAGTTTTCCAAAGCTCCTCCATGGCGTCATCGGAAGGCGCCTGCGAGCGCGGAACCCCCGGTCCAAAGCGTAGATCCATCCCGTCCCAATAAGCGCTGCGATCAGGGGTCAGAATGGCCCAGCGCATGGGTCCGAAGCGACGGGCGAAAAAAGGGGCGGTGCGCTCCAGCACCAGATGACACTGCTCGTGCCAGGCGATGTAATCGTCGCCCAGCTTGCGAAAGCGCACGAAGGCCTTCATTTTGTGACTGTCGCGACGCACTTCGTCGACCATGTGGCGCAGAGCGCTCACGTCCTCGTCGCTGGCCACCTGCAAAAGCTGCCGGTTCTCGTGCTGGATTCTCCACAAGATCCGATAAAGCAGGTCCCACTTGCGGGGTTCGCGGAAGCAGGCGGCGCATTCGGCCGCCTCCACGAAAGCTTTGGGAACGTGGGGAGTGCCAGCTTCGGGCGCGGGCAACTCTTCGCTGAATAGCCCTTCGCCTTCCCAGTCCACCTCCGCGGGCGGCACCCGGGCCAGCAGCAGATGGCGCGCTTTCTGCCGCCATTCCTCAAAGGAAGCCACCTGGACGAAGATCAAAAGTCGAACTCCTGCTGCACGGCCGGCGGACGCCAACTCTCCAGGAGTCCCCCAGGATGCCCGTCGGCGGTGATCACAAAGGGCTTCATCCGGCTGAGCACACCGCCGATCTTACGCATATCCCCCCAGCGGATGGCGCGCACACGGCGCTGCTTGAGGATCCGGTCGACCGAGCGCACGCCCAGACCGGGAACCCGCAGCAGTTGCTCACGCGAGCCACGATTGAGGTCGACGGGGAAATACTCGCGATGGCGAATGGCCCAGGCCGTCTTAGGATCCAGGTCGAGGCGCAGATCGGGTTGCTCCTGGGGGGCGATTTCTTCCACCGAGAAACCATAGAATCGCAGCAACCAGTCCGACTGATAGAGACGGTGTTCGCGCACCAGTGGCGGGGACTTGAGCGGCAGCCCCCGGTGAGCGTCGGGAATGGGACTGAAGGCCGAATAATAGACCCGGCGCAGCCCGTAGCCGGTGTAAAGACGGGAAGCCGTTTGCAAAATTTCGCGGTCAGGCGTAGGCGTGGCGCCCACGATCATCTGGGTGCTCTGCCCCGCCGGTGCGAAAACGGGTGATCTGGGTTCGCGTTCCAGGATCTTGGCGCGAACCACCGACATATTCTGCTCCAACTGGCTCTGCTTTTTCTCGGGGGCCAGTTTTTCCAGGTCGGCGGCGGTGGGCAGCTCGATGTTGACGCTGAGGCGGTCGGCGTAGCGGCCGGCCTCGGTGACCAGCGCGTCCGCCGCCCCCGGGATGGTTTTGAGGTGAATGTAGCCGTTAAACCCGTGGTCCAGGCGCAATCCTCGGGCCACCCCGACCAGTTGCTCCATGGTGTAGTCGGGCGTCTGGATGATGCCGGAACTCAGGAAGAGCCCTTCGATGTAATTGCGTCGGTAAAAGTCGAGGGTTAGCTGAATGACTTCCGTGGGCGTGAAACGAGCCCGGGCCACGTTGCTGGAGATGCGGTTGATGCAATACTTGCAATCAAACACGCAGTAGTTGGTGAGCAAAATTTTGAGCAGCGATACGCAGCGGCCGTCGGGCGTGTAGCTGTGGCAGATGCCCATCCCCTCGGTGCTGCCGATGCCCTTACCCTGGCGCCTGGTCTTCGAGCCCGAGCTGGCGCAGGAAGCGTCGTATTTGGCTGCGTCGGCCAGAATTGCCAGTTTGCGACTCAGTTCCATAAGAACGGGTTAGCTAGGCGGTCGACTTGCCCTTCCAATAGGGCCCTAACAAAAGTAGACCAATGCCCACTAAAATGGACATGTCGGCCACGTTGAAGATGTTGGTCCCGATGGGCCCGTAACCGAGGTAGAGAAAGTCCTGAACGTATCCGAAGCGGGCGCGGTCGATGAGGTTACCGGCGCCGCCGGCCACCAGCATGGCGGCCCCGCCCAATTCCCAGCGGTTGACCTTTGAATTGGTCACCGTGTGGCCAACCAGACCCAACAGAAAAAGCGAGGGCAGCACCAGAAAGAAGGCCGTGCGGGCCCAGGGACTCCAGTGCGCCCCCAGACTGCCCCAGCCGCCGTAATTGCGCGAATAGGTCAGGGTGAGCACGGCCGCGTAAGTGTGGGGCGGCTGGTTGGCCAGATGGGCGGTGGCCCAAATTTTGCTGGCCTGGTCGATAGCTAGCGTGAACAGCGCCAGCAAAAGCACAAACATCAGGCGGCGCGACTTGTCCATGGGGCCGTGTTTCGGCTCGAAGGCTCTACTCCTGTTTTGTAGAACCGGGCACCCATCGTGAACCGCATTCTCTTAGTCGAAGACGAGCCGGTCAATATCCAGGCCGTTTCCGGGATTTTGAAAGACCAGGGATATCATGTCAGCGTGGCCACCAGCGGGGTGAAGGCGCTGGAGGTGCTGACCCGCGTCAAGCCGGACTTGATCCTGCTCGATGTGATGATGCCGGGCATGGACGGCTTCGAGACCTGCCAGCGCATCAAGGCGACCTCCGAACTGCGCGAGATCCCGATTATCTTCCTGACGGCCAAAACCGAGACCGAAGACATCGTCAAGGGGTTCGAGGTAGGGGCGGTCGATTACGTGTCCAAACCGTTTAGTGGACACGAGCTGCTGGCCCGGGTGCGCACCCATCTCTCGCTGGATCGCCTGCACCGCGAGAACAAACGGTTGCTGCTAAACGTTCTGCCCGAACCCATCGCCGAGAAGTTGAAGAGCCAGCAGGGAATTCTGGCCGAGCGTTTTGAGGACGTGTCCGTGCTCTTTACCGACATCGTGGGTTTTACGCCCCTTTCCGCCCGCCTCTCCCCCACCGACCTGCTGGAACTGCTGAACCGCATCTTCTCTGAATTCGATGAACTGGCGGCAGCGCGCGGACTGGAGAAGATCAAGACCATCGGCGACGCTTACATGGTGGCCGGCGGTCTGCCCGAACCCCACCACGATCATCTGGCCGATATGGCCTCGCTCTCCTTGCAGATGCACAAAGTCGTCCGCGACGCCTTCGAAGGACTCAGCCTGCGAGTGGGCCTGCATGTCGGCAGCGTGATCGCCGGAGTGATCGGTCGGCGCAAGTTCATCTACGATATCTGGGGCGAAACCGTCAACACCGCCAGTCGCCTGGAGTCGCACGGAGCGCCAGACCGGGTGCACGTCAGCCATACCGTCCAAGAACGGCTCAAAGACCGCTTTCTCTTTGAAGCGCGGGGCTCGATTCAGCTGAAGGGCCGCGATCCCATGGAAACTTACTTTCTGCTGGAACCCAAAACATGACCGTCGAATCCTTACGCTCCGTTCCGCTTTTCGCCTCGCTCGACGACCACGCCGCCCAGCAATTGCGTAAGTTGCTCACTCCGCAAAACTTCAAAGCCGGCTCTAAACTCTTCTCCAAAGGCGAGCGGGGCGATTCCATGTATCTGATTCAGACCGGCAAAGTGCGCATTTCCATTCACGATCAGGACGCCAATCTGGTGGTGCTGGCCGACTTAGGAGAAGGCGATTTTTTTGGCGAAATGGCACTGATCGACGGCCGCCAACGATCGGCTGACGCCACCGTCAGCGAAGACGCCAGCCTGGCCGTCTTGCAGCGCGAAACCTTTCTTCGTTTTGTGCGCGACACGCCGGATGTGGCCATGGAAATGCTGGCCGCCCTCTCTGACCGTTTGCGCCGCACCGACGAGTTGCTGCGCGGTCGAGCCAGCCGTAACGTCAACGAAGAAGAAGCCGCCCGGGCCACCTTGGCCGACCGAGCCGCCGATAGGATCGCAAGTTTTGGGGGCAGTTGGAAGTTCATTTTCACTTTTGGCTGCCTGATTCTAAGCTGGATGGCCTTGAATACCATCATCTTGAAGAAAGGCTTTGACCCGGTCCCCTTCAACTTCCTGAACCTCTGCCTGGCCGTCGTAGCCGGAATGCAAGCCCCTTTCATCATGATGTCGCAAAATCGGCAGGGATTGAAGGACCGGCTGAGAGCAGACCTTGACTACCAGGTCAATCTGAAGAACGAACTGGCCCTGGCGGAGGTCTTACGCCGACTCGACGTTTTAGAAAACGAGCGAATTCCGGAGCTGATCGGAAAAATTCAAAGCTGATCCATGGTCATGTTGGTCAGCCCGCGCAAAGTCAGCTTGCCGTCGAGGGCCAGGTGCAGGG
>JALHOV010000403.1 GCA_022842865.1 Vulcanimicrobiota bacterium
GCCGAAAACCAGCGTAGTGGTCAGTTCAAGCGGCAGGTATAGACCCACCGCGAAGGGCAGGCTCCCAATGCCCATCATCTCGACGCAGGCGGCAATGCACATCCCGATGATGACAGGCACCCAGGGTAACTTGCCGGCGATCACGCCCTGAGTGATCAGGAATAGTAGATTGGCCTGTGGGGCCTTGTAGGTATGGTCGATCACCTGCGGGGCCATCATGTCCACCAGCAGACAAACCGAAGCGGAAGAAATGAGCACGCTGATGATCTGAGTTACCTGCACCCAGCGCGGAGTGGCGCCCAGCAGAAAGCCGATTTTAAGGTCCTGCGAGATGTCGCCACCCATCGAGATGGCGATACAAACCATAGCGGCAACCACCAGCGAGGCCCCCATGCCCACCGTGCCCAGGTAACCGGCTGCCTTAACCACCAGACAAGTCACCAGCAGAGCCCCTATGGTCATGCCGGAAAGCGGCATGGAAGTAGTGCCGACGATGCCCACAATTCGAGAAGACACGGTCACGAAGAAAAAAGAGAAGACCACCGTCAGCAGAGCACCGATGACCCCGGTCGGATTGATGCCCTTGTTGATGGCAATAAGCACAAAAATCACCACCCAGGCGGCCAACACAAACTTGAGGGGCATGTCCCGAGAGGTGCGGCCCTTTTCCTCAGCCGCACCGGCGGAAGCGCTGCGCAACTCACCAAAAACGGCGGCGATGGATTCCCAAATCGTGGGCAAGGCCTTACACAAACTGACCAGACCTCCGAAGGCCACCGCGCCCGCGCCGATATAGCGGAGATAGTTCGCCCAAACGTCATCGGGGGACATGGCCGAAATCAGCACCTCCCCCGGGGGTAGAGCGGTCAGCAAACCCTGGCCGAAGAAACTGATCAAGGGAATGATGACGAACCAGCCGAGGGCGGCCCCCGCCAACATGATACCGCAGGTTTCCAGGCCCAGAATAAATCCCACCGCCATGAGTGAGGGCAACAGGTCAAAGCTGAGGTTGGTGGCCAGAGTCTTGACCGGCCAGACCACGATTTCCTTAAAGAGCCCGAGGGCGTTCTCGGCGATGCGGTAGAGTGCGGCCACGCCAATGGCGGCGAAGACCGTACCGGCCGACTGCCCGCCCTTATCTCCAGCCATGAGCACCTCAGCGCAGGCCGTCCCCTCAGGGTAGCGCAGCTTACCGTGCTCCTTCACGATCAGATAGCGGCGCATGGGAATCATGAAGAAGATCCCCATCAGGCCACCGATACAGGTGATGAAGTAGACCTGAGCCAAGCTCAGAGAGAAGGGCGCCGCTTCACCCGGGGGGAGGGAGGCCCGCAGCAGGTAGAGAGCCGGAATAGTGAAGGTGGCGCCGGCGGCCAGCGATTCGCCTACCGAGGCCATATTCTGCACCAGGTTGTTTTCTAATACCGTGCCGCGGCGCAGCAAGCCGCGTAAAATCGACATAGAAATCACTGCGGCGGGAATTGAGGCGCCTACGGTCATTCCCAACTTCAAGGCCAGGTAGGCGTCGGCCACGCCGAAAAAAATGGCCTGGAGAGCGCCCAAAATCAGCGCCGTCCAGGTGAACTCGGGAATGTTCTCGGATTCGGCGACGTAAGGCTTGAAGGGCTCGCTCATTGAGGCGGAAATTTCTGCAGATAGCTGCGCAACCAGGACATGTAAGTAGGTCCCGGATCGGAACGAAAGTACTTGGCGGGATAGCGGTCGGGGCAGTCCGGGTCGTTATAATCCAGATAATCGGGCACCACGCTGACACCCTGACTGACTTCATAATGGGCGATGACGCTCTGGGGTCCAATGTTGTAGCGCTTCATCAAGTCGCGCACCACGCAAAAGGAGGACCAAACTTGCTGAGCTCGTGAGAGCAAGTCCGGCTCGGTGGTGGCGATCATTTCGATGGAGATGGCCTTGTGATTGACTCCGTAGGCACCGGTGCAGCGGCGATTGAAAGGCAACAACTGATAGACGGTGCCGTCCTTATCAATGATCAAGTGAGTGCTGACGTGCCCAAAAATGGACCCTTTGTTGCCATTCGACATATAGCAGCCGCGATGAAATCCATTCCAGACCGCCTGGGCATCGTCGGTGACGGTGTAGTGCATGCAGATCAGAGTAGGCTGCAGCTCCACTTTGGGGTCGTGGGCATGGCGCTGGAAATAAGCCCGATACTCTTCGGTCCACTCCTGGTAGGGCAGCATCCAGGGCACATATTTCGGCTTCTCTCGAGGCCTGGAGTCGAATTCCGAGGGATAGCGGGCGGGCAGCTTGGGCGCGACTCTGGGCACGTAACGCGCCTTCATAGAACTCACATCGCTGTTGGTGTAGACGGGTTGGGCGCCCGCCAGACCGACGCATAACACGGCACACGCCAGCGCAGCCATTCTCATAATGAAGAAAATTCTACGTGAGAGCCCGATCCCCTGGCGCAAGCTCTGAACGACGGAAGAGCAGATGGTGCACGCACCACTGCTGGCCGCGATCGTAGCCGAAGAGCTCGGAGCAGGCCAGGAAGAACAACTGCCAGCCCAACCAGTAGCGCCGCCAAGAACGTCCGTAGGTCTCCCGCAGCAACGGCACCACCAGGGCGCGTTGGCGACGCATTTGCTGCAGCCAGGCGTCGGAGGTTTGCCGATAGTGGTCGCCGCTAACGGCCCATTGCGCCTCGATCTGCAGCGGCCCGCAAAAGTGGGCAAACAAGTCGAAGCTCGGCATGGTCCCCCCACTAAAAAACTCCCGCTCCATCCAGTCTCCGGCCACCCCTCCCTGGCCTCTAGGATCGAAGGTATAGGCATGCTCGCGATGGGCGAAGACGTGCACAAAAAGCTTCCCCTCCGACTTCAAGGCCCGGTCCAACAACAAGAACAGGCGCTCGTAGTTGCGCAGGTGCTCCAGCATTTCAATGCTGACGATGCGATCAAACTCGCCGGCCGGCAGTTCCAAACGATTGATATCGCGGGTCCAGATCTCCAGGTTAGACAGCCCGCGCTGCGCTGCCTGGCCGAGAATGAAGGCGCGCTGAGAAGCTGAGTTGGAAACCCCCAGAATGCGGCTGTTGGGAAAGCGCTCGGCCAGAAACAGCGAGAGCGAGCCCCAGCCACAACCCAGGTCCAACACGCGCTGGCCGTCTTGCAACTGAGCCCGCTCCACATAGAGCTCCAACATGGCCCGCTCGGAGGACTCTAAGGTCTCCACGCCCTGGGGCCAATAACCAGAACTGTATTTCAAGTGGGGACCCAGCACGGCCTCAAAGAAAGCGGCAGGAACCTCGTAATGCTGCTCGTTGGCCTGCTCGGGGACAAGCGCCAGTGGGCTGGAGCGGAGCTGGTTCAGTAAATCTTGCTTCCGTTGAAGCTGGCCCTCCACGCCTCCCTGAACAAGTTCCCGCAGACGAGCTCGATTCAGGCCACGTATGGCGCGCCGCACCAGGAAGTCCCCCGGCCAGACCCACTCCATAGCGCGAAGAAAAAGACTCATAGACGCTTGAACCAGGGCACGAAGGCGCTGGTGGTGCGCTGATACTCGCGGTAGGCGTCCCCTTTGCTGCGCAGCGACTGCTGTTCGGTGGGTGGAATTCCGGTCACGTTCAGGACCAGGTGCAAAATGGTCAATGGCGCCAGCACCGCCCAACTGCCGCCAGGACTGGCCAGGGCAAAAGTGGCCCAGCCGAACCAGAGCACCGTTTCAAAAAAGTAGTTGGGGTGCCGCGAATAATTCCAAAGGCCTTCCTGGCAGACCTGGCCACTCTGGGCCCGGCGTTTGAAGGCTGCCAACTGCGCGTCGGCCAGGCCTCCTCCCATCAGCCCAAGGGAAAAGAGCAATCCACCGGCAAGCTCGTAAAACCCTATGGCTGAGCGAGTGTCCCGATAACAGGGCCAGAAAACGACCACCAGCAAAAACGCCGCCACCGCCTGCGCCTGGTAGAACCCAAAGAGCTTGGCCTGGAAGCCCGAGCCCCATTCCTCCCTCAGCTTTTTGTAACGACCCTCTTCTTCCATTCCCGGCCGTAATCGCGTCCAGAAAAGATAGCCGCCCAGACGAGCACCCCAAAGGCAGACCATCGAGGCCAGCAGCAGACCGCGTCCCCGGTCACCCCCTGAAAAACTAGCAAAGTAGAGGTGCAGCAAAGGGACTGAGAGCGTCCAACCCAGATCAACCAGAGCCGCGTTGCCGGTGAAGCGCTGGATAACCCAAAGAATGCCCATAAAGGCGGAACACAGGGCGAGCGCCAACAGAAAGAGAGTCACTGGCGGTAGGCTGCCTCCGGAGGTTTGCGCAGGTCCCAAACGACCCCGATCCAGGAAAGCACCTTCAAGATGTAGTGGGTGGCGTCTACTTCCCACCAATAAAATCCCTGACGCTCTGAAGAGGGGTATTGATGGTGATTGTTATGCCAACCTTCACCCAGCGTGACCAGGGCTAGAATCCAGTTGTTGCGGCTGTCATCCTTGGTCTGATAGCGCCGGCTTCCCCAAACGTGAGCCATGGAGTTGATGCAAAAGGTTGCGTGGTATACCAGGAGGGTGCTGATGAAAAAACCCCAGGTCAGCAGTTGCAGGCCATTCGTACCACACTCGGGGGCAAATCGGCCCAGCAGCCAGCCCAAAGCAAAGGTGGACAACGCCTGGACTGCGGGGGGCAAGAGCCAGTTGGTTTCCAGGAAGCGCAATTCTTGGTAACCCGCGAAATCCTTGACTCGTTCGTAGTGAGTGACGTGATATTTCGTGCAAAAAATCCAACCCATATGGGACCACAGAAACCCCTTCAGGCCTGGGGTATGAGCATCTTTTTCAGTATCCGAGTGCTGATGATGGTGGCGGTGGTGGGCGGCCCACCACAGAGGCCCTAACTGCGCGGAACAAGCTCCCAGCCAGGCCAGCATGAACTGGAAGACCCGACTGGTTTTGAAAGAGCGGTGACTGAAATATCGATGATAACCGGCGGTAATACCGAACATTCGAATGACATAGTTGAACAAGCAGAGGCCTAAGGCAAGCTTGGAAACGCCACACCAAAAGGCCGCCAGGCAGGCCAGATGCATAAAGATAAAGGGCACGGTGCGGCCCCAGGCCACTCGTTCCGGCCCGGATGAGGTCATGACAGCCAAGCGGGGGTTTCCTTCAGCAGCAGCGGATTTTTAGGACGACTTAAAACCATTTGCACATCTCCCAGGTTGCGGCTGGCGAAAGCCGCTTCACAATAGCTCAGGTAGTAGCACCAGGCTCGCCGGAAGCGTTCATCGTAGCCCAGCCCACGCAGTTCGGGCCAGGCACAATTGAACCGTTCTCGCCATTCGCGAAGAGTACGGGCATAATGCGGGCCTATGTTCTGGAGTTCCTCCAAGATCAACTGAGAAGATCGGCGAGCTGCTTGAAGTAGCGCACTGATGGACGGGCACAGGGCGCCAGGGAAAATCTCCTTTTGGATCCAGTCCTGGTTTGTCCGGTATTCATCGTAGCTGAAGTCCGGCACGGTGATGACTTGGAGCACCGCCACGCCCTCGGGCCGCAGCAGTCGTTCGAGCGCGGCGAAATAACGCGGCAAGTTCTCGTGTCCGACCGCCTCCAACATTTCGCAAGAGATCACGCGGTCGAAGTGTCCCTCCAGTTGCCGATAATCACAGAGTCGGAGATCGATGCGGTCGCTCAGGCCGGCCCGGGAAACGGCCGCGCGTGCCCATTCCAGCTGTTGCTGGGAGAGAGTAACCCCGGTGACACGGCAGCCAAACCGCTGCACCGCTCGGATGGCCAAGGTGCCCCAACCGCAGCCGATCTCCAGCAGATGAGACTCCGCGTCGAGTCGGGCTTTATCCAAGAGCATGTCGATTTTGCGCAGTTGAGCCGCTTCCAGGTCGCACTCCCCATCGTAAAAGTAGGCGCACGAGTAGCTCATACTGGGATCCAGGAAACGCCGATAAAGTTCATTGCCCAGATCGTAGTGAGCCTGAATATTGCGGCGACTGCCGGCCAGAGAGTTGCGCCGCATCTGCTGGCGCAGCCAGCCCCAGCTGCGCCCCAAGACACGGGTCACCGAGACTTTACGGTCATCCAGGGCCTCTCGATTGTCAATAAAAAAACGCACTACCGCGGTGAGGTCGGGTGACTCCCATTCTCCCGCCACCAGTCCGTCCCCCAGGGCCACATCCCCATCCCAGACCAGCCGTAGAAAGAAGTCCCAATTGAGAACCCGCATTTCCGCCTGAGGGAAACCACCCGGCCCCAATTCCCAGACCTCCCCGTTCGGCAAATCAAAACGCAGGCGGCCCCGAGCCGCCTTGACCAGAAAACTGTGCACGACAGAAACGAGGGTGCGATGCACACGGCTGGGGGGCTCGGCGCGGAGGGTCGAGGGATGGCTCGGTCTGGGTTTGTAGACCACGGGCAGTTTCTTTTGGAAGAAGAGCACCGCCGCCTCCCAGTGGATGCGAGGCACCGTTAGCCAGGCGGTCAGAGGATAGGCGCTCATCGTCCGCCACAAGCCGCGCCCATCCAACGACTCAGCCTGCCCGCGCAGCCAGGTGTTAAATACCGGGCGGTCATTTTGAAAGACGCGCAGACGAATGTCGAGGCTCTGCTCCGGGTGAGCCACCCGAAATTCGTAGTCGCCCTGGATGGGATTGAAAGGGGAGACGTAAAAAGCCTTGGGCACTCGGAAGCAGGCACAAAATCCATCTCGGGAGGGAAGCTTATCATCCAAAACATAGGTGTGGCGTTCTCCGAAAGTGTTGTTCACCTCAGCCACCAGACAGACCAACTCCTCGCCGTGATAGCAAAACCAGAAGTTGACCGGGTTAAAGACATAACCCAGAAAACGGGCCCCCGTCACCAGAACCACCCGAGAACACAGACTGTGGTTGCCGTGCGCCCGCAAGACTTCGTGCAGTTTAACAAGCAACGGGCGCTCGCTGCCGTCGAGGTAATCGCGAGTGTAGAGCGAGACCAGGCCCGGGCGGTTAAAGCCGAACCACTTCAACTGGCGAGACAGATGTTCGAGCTCACTCACCTCGAAGGCATAGACGTAGGCCTGGTAGGTAAATCGATGAACTACAGGCTGCAGACGGTGGTGCATAATCTCGCCGCGGTAAACCCTGGACCTTACCATGGACATCCCAGACTGGCGGCCGCCGCCACGGCCGACATCACCGCGTCCTCGTGGAAACCGAAGCGATGATAGCTTCCGCAAAAAGCGATGGACCCATCGTTCAATTGGGGCAGCATCGCCTGGCTGGACTCACAATGTTGGTCAAACTGTGGGTGATGATAGGTCCATTCCCCCAAAATAGTGGAAGGGTCAATCTCGCGTTGCGGATTCAGTGTGACCAGGTAAGGGCGTCGCGAGGAAAGACTTTGTAAGCGATTCATGTCATAGGTAAGAGTAGATCGGAAGAGC
>JALHOV010000404.1 GCA_022842865.1 Vulcanimicrobiota bacterium
TCTTCCAGGCGTTCGGCTGCTTCTCGCAAGCGCTCGCTGAGAAAAACCAGAAGTCTGCGGGCCAGGTTGGGGTGGGATTCCACGAAGCGATGAAAACTTTCGCCGGTCAACACGAGACACTTACAAGGGCCTCCCTGGGCATAGCCACTGGCGGAGCGTGGGGAACCATCGAGCAAAGCCATTTCGCCGATGAAATCGCCCGGGCCTCGGATGGCCAGAGTGACCTCGCGCCCGCTCAGGGTCTCCCGGCAAATTCGCACGTTGCCCGAGAGGATGATATACATTTCCGAACCCAAATCGCCCTGCAGAAAGAGCTGCTGCTCTTCTGGATAGACGCGCGGCTGCAACCTTGAGCTGAGCTCTGCTCGTTCGGAAGGCTCGAAAATACTGAACAACGGAACCTTGGCCAGGGGGGACTGCTCGTTCATGTCCCGTGGTTCTCTCCGCCTGGGCACCATCCTCGGAACGGCATGAAAATTCCCCGGTCCGGGACAGCCAGGATCGAGTCCGTGACGCCAGGAAATGCCTTTCGAGACGGCAAAGCCGCTCCAATGTTAGATGCTTTTCTCAAACAGGTTTTGCGCGGTTGGAGCTCGATCTTTTTGTGCGGTGGTTCTCCCGCCGACTTTAAGCTGGCCCAACAAGCCATTCTGAAGTATGAGCCCCCCAACGAGCACTGGATAAATCAAGACATTGCGCCAGAAGTTGCCGCGGTCGATTTCCTGCGCTCCGCCCTGCGTCAGGATCCGGACTGCATCGTGCTGGACCAACGCGGCAGCGAGTGCCTGGAGATGCAGCTCAACGCGGCTTGTACCGGCCATCGCCTCATCAGCGGTCATCCGCTCTCTCCGGCCGAGGCGTGGTCTGGATTTTGCAATTGCAATCCCGAGTTCTCCCAGGTTATGGTGGCCGGCATCCTGCAGTATGCTCTCTTTTTAGAGGTCGGGGAAGGCGGCGCGATCGGAGTGGTTCACCAACTGCAGGTCGTCGACAACCAACCGCGGTTCGTGAAGCTGGCCCACGTTCGAAAGGGCGAGTGGGTCGCTCTACAAGATGCCATTTGGCCCGGACCCTACCAGCCTCCCGCCCCGGACTACACGCCCATCGAGGTTCCTGCTGAGTGGGGCAGGCGAGAAGAGTCCTTGCTGGCCAACTTGCGCCGACTGAGAAGACCCCGTCAGCGTACGACCTGGGCCCCTCGTCTGGTTCCTTTTGAGGGTGACAACCATCGAGGTTCTCGATACGGTGGCCTGCCGGCCCTGCGCGCCGGGGAAAGCTGGCCTCGTTGCCAGGCATGCCAGGCGCGCATGCAACTGGTGGTGCAACTGGAGTGCCAGCAGTTGCCCGAAGCCCTGCATCAGCAGATCGGTCCGGGGATCTTCCAATTCTTTTACTGCATCAGCGATCAGTGCAGCGTGGCCGAGGGGGCCCCCTATGCCGGGCCCTATGCCGGTAACAGCCTGGCCCGTCAGATCGAGACCACAGACCTGGTGGCGCCCGCCGCCGACGATCGCCTCGAGTCCAGCCACTACGGGGTTTACCTGGTGGAAGACTGGTCTCCGCTGCCAGACCACCCGGATTGGGCCGAAACCCCGGAAGACGAACACACGCCCCTGGACTATACCGAGGATTGGCTTGAAATGGTGGAAGGTTCCTCTCGCTCGGAAGGACTCTACCAACGCTACAGCCGGTTGCTGGAGCATTTTCAGGTCGGACCCGACCAGTTGGCCGAAGTCGTCAGCCTGCTGCAGAACTACCCTGGTGACAAGCTCTTCGGCTGGCCTCGCTGGACTCAGGGAGTCGAGTATCCCGCATGTCAGAAGTGCGGTCAAACCATGGAGATGGTCCTGCAGGTGAACAATGACGGCGAACCTGACAGTCGCCCCGGGTTTCACTCCTGTTTTGGGCAGTTGTTTGCCAGCGACGGCAACGGCCACGTCTTTCGCTGCCCCGACCACCGGGAGATCATGACCTTCGTCTGGGCCTGCACCTGAATTTCCTTGCTTTACCGTATCGATGAGAGCGCCCCTGGCTCCCGTCCCATTCAAGACCTGCGCTTCTTGTCGGCCGAGGAACCGTTGGGGGAGGGCTGGTTGGAGCTCGGGCCAGAGCCCCTGCAACTGCTGCTTCGATCGGGACGCCGACTGCTGAGGGTCGTTTATCGAAGAGGGGAAACCGGCCCACTGACCTCCCTGGCGGTATTTCCCCAGTCCTCGAAACCGGACCGTCGGCTCTGGAGCCCCGCCCAGTCCCAGGAGTTTCGCTCGGCCGCTAAGGACTCGCCGGCGGAGTACCAAGCCTTGTGGTTGCGGCGTGGCTCCGCCCACCCTCCAGTGCGGCGCCTGGCCAGGATCACCGGCCAATGGTCGGATATGACGAACGCCGAATGGCTGGAACTGCGTTCCCAGTGGAAACTGTTGCAGTACGAGTTTTCTGACACCTCGGCGCTTTTCGACTGGCTGGCCTTTTCCACCCGGCCGGCCTAGAAGTGGAGCAGATCGCGGTGCAGCGTCATCCGGCGGCCAGACGCTGGCTGAGGGCATTGCTAAAGAACCTCTGACTGTAGGCGTAGTCCTCGTAACGCTGGCGGATCCGGGCTTCAAAACGCACAACCGCCGGGCTGGGCCGAGGATAGAGAAGTTGACCCCTTAAAACGGCTTCACCCTGCAAAAGCGGCTTGGAGTCGTTGAGAATAATCAGGTCGAGGGGAACCGAGAACAATTTGGCGAGGTCTGCTTGCAGGGCGCAATTTTGTAGGAAGCGCTGCATGCAGTCGTCTTCCTCAAACCAGCAAGCGACATCGATATCGCTGGTGGCTATCTCCCGCTGGCGAGCCCTGGAACCGAACAGGTATGCGAAGGTGACGCCGTGTTGTACAAACAGCGGATCGAGTGCGTCGCGGTCGAAGTCCATTCGACGGTTTTCGAGCCCTATCTGTCTTTCCCCTGGACCCGCCACCAACGCGGAGACTCGCCGGTCGGTGTTGGCTTGGCACAGCAACCTGGGAGTCCAATGAGATTTGCTACCTACCCAACGGGTAGGCGGGTTTCAATTTGGCAATTCTAAGCCTGCTGACGAACTGGCGGAGGGAATCCCAGATACGAGTCCACGCGGAGGGCTGCAGAACCCTTTGGCGTTCGATTAGCCAACATTCCACAGCGCTTTGCAAAGAGGCGGAGCGGCCTTCAAGACTTAGACTGGGGCAGTGCCCTTCGTTGATCTCGTAAAGCGCGAATCTCTGGAGAATGTCTGCGTGCGATTGGGTGGCTCCTAGCAGAGCGATCGCTCTCGTCTCCCGGTTCCGGGCGGTCCGGGCCAGATGGCCAAGCAAGATCCTGGCCGCGCAGGGTTTCAGTCGCAAGCCGAGCTGAGCGAACGCCCTGGTAACGTCAATGTCCGGCTGAAGTTGCTGAATCGCCTCAAAAACCTGAAAGATCGACCGGGCCATGCCAAAGCCGGTCATTTCTCGAAGCAAACTAATTCCGAGTTCGGCCAACTCGGCTTCTACTCGGCCTGGTGAGAGTCGCTGAATGGCTAGAAATAGGGGCAAGGTCTTTTTCGAGAGTTCGCTCTCCGGATGCCGGTCGACCGCTTGTTGGCCAAGTTCCGCCAGGCTACGCACCGCCTCAAGTTCAGAGCCTCGGCAACGACCTGGAAATAGGGCAGACAGGAAATAGTTCAGCATGGTTTCTCCTCAATTTGTATCAGTCATTCTATTTGCCCATCGCGCAAGCTTCTGTGACTTTTGCTTTGCTATCCACCAGCCGCTATAAAGCCGATGGGCAGCCCGGAACGTCCTTCGCAGCGCCGCAAGTAGGCGCGTTCCTGGCTGAGCGAAACTAGCATCATCAACGAAGGGAGAATTGACAATGAACGTTTCAAGCAAACAGCAATCCAGCAAAGGTCGGATTTCCGGATCAATTCCCGAGCTAACGTTAGGAACCCCGACCGGCTCCTCCTGATCGAGGGTGAGAATCAGCAGTGGCGACCGGCTACGGCCAGCGAAGTCCGTGGCGCGATGGGAAAAGAGAAATCTATCCAACTTGATGGGTCCCCCCTGGCGGTCGGTTCTCAGGGGAGCAAAGAGTTCTACCCGGAGGTCCAGCTAGTGGGTTGGCCGGGAAATCGGAGCAGTTACCGCATCGAGCAAAAGCTACAGGTGGTCGACGAAGGCTTCCTTCTGGTCGAGACGCGGCGGAGAGCTTAGGATCCGGAGTAGATTTATTTCCCGGTTTGCGCACTGCACAAAAGTCTCACGAAAGCCGCACTTTTCAGGACGAGCTTCTTGGGCCGCGCGACAATTCAACGCCGCTGCCTGAGTGCTATCGCTGAGCGGTGACATTGTTACCTGTGGAGGTGTCCCGGGGCGGTCTGGGGAGGGCCACCCGTGGAGGTGTGCATTGCCTACCCCTGGAGGTGGCCCCCGATAGGGCGGGGCCACCCGTGCAGGTGCGCACTACTTACCTTTGGAGGTGTGGGCACACTGCGCCCGAGGCCTCAGTGTTATCGCTGAGCGGTGACATTGTCACCTGCGGAGGTGGCCCGGGGCGGTCTGGGGACCGGCCACCCGTGGAGGTCTGGCCGGAAAGTCGGGTGCAGGCATTAGTCGAGCCTCCCGGTTACTTGCTGATTTGCCAGCCGATTTCGCCGCTAGCAGTGGCTCCCTGGGCACCTTCGACCTGACTGTCTGCGAGTGTGCGATTGGCAACACGGACAGCCAAGGAGGCCGTCGCGTAGTGCGCCAGGGATGGACCCAGACCCGACCCCCCATAAGACACTTGCTCAAGCCCGGCAGCCAGATGCTGAATGGCTTTGGCTTGAACTTTTGCCGGCACCGGACCGGGCTGCCGGAACGGGCTGAGCTTGGGGCTGGACAACATTTCGGCCATACCTTTGACATCATTCAGCGGCCTGTCCAACATGGCCATTCCAAATGCGCCCGATACGCCGAGGCAATTAGAGGGGGCGTTTCGCAGCAGCAGGATGGTGTCGAGCTTCCCCAAATCCAGGTCCGAGTCTTGGGGCGCGCTTCGAGTTGGACCAGCGCTATTTTTGGTGACCGGGAAACTACTTGGCGTCAACTTGATGTTCATAAAATCTCCTCAGACTGTTTTGTGCTTGGGTTGATCCCAAGATACCTGGGACAGCCCTCAGGGTCCGTGACTTTCGATACGCCCGGGCCTGTGGCTGGAGGACCCTGACGGTCAGCGTCTGGCCAGGCGCCCATGAAGCCCCCGTCCACCCGAGCGATGTCCTGGGTCCTGAGCCTGGTCCAGGCCGCGGTGGTGGAGGACAGCAGCTGCGAGCCACAAAAAAAGTTGGCGGTCCATCGCTTTGCCTGATTAGCCGGCAAAGAGGGCGGCCCGGAGTTGTCCAGGCCTGCGCTGTAGGGCTCAAGACATTTTCGCTTTTTTTCAGGGTGCACCGTTACTCTGCAGTCGTGAAGATTGCAACCTATCGTCAGCCCAACCCCGCGCTGCTACCCAAGCCGAACTTTCCCACGCCGCCCGATGCTGCCCAGCCAGCCGAGCCACCCGCGGTCAGCGATGCGGTGCAGACCCAGTGGAGCAAGATGCGCGAGAACGAGAGTTTTCGTCCCGCTCGTCTCCAGAACATCGCTGCCGATGGAACCTGGCACATCCAGGGAGTTCGCTGGGGCTTTGACGAGATGGGCAACGATTCCAGCAAATGGGTCTCGCGCTTCAAGGACATCAAGGTGAAGCCGTCCGACATCAAAGAAGTCTACATCGGGCTGGAGCCGTTTGCCCCGGAACTGGTGGCTGGGCACGGTCACGCTGTCTTGGAATTCAATCAACCTCTGACCAACAGCGACGGGGAGCAGGACCATCGAATGGTCGTGTCCCTGGAGGCCTGGACCCCGCCGGGCCAATCCTATGGCCTGGCCAAGGGAATGAAAAAGAACTTTGGCGTCATCTATCAACTGGGCAGTTTTTCCGACCGGGTCCAGCGCCAGACGCGCAAAGAAGGTCGTAGCATGAAGCTCTACCACCTGAATTTGACGCAGGAGCAGAAGCAGGCCTTTGCCGAGACTTCGCTGCGAGAGGCGGTCAAGGATCGCACGGGCGAATACTACAACACTCTGACCAATTCGTGTTTCGGTGCTCAGGTGGCCAACTTGAATCAAGTGCTGCCCGAAAAAAATCAGATTCATCGCTGGACCGAGCTTCTGCGGGTTCCCAAAATGTCGGCGACTCTGCCGGCCTCGGCCGGCCTGGTATTGGAGCGCTACCATTTGCGCAGTCTGGAAGATCCGATCGAGATTCTACCGGACGCACGGCTTCACCCGGAAGCCAAAGCTCTTCAGGAACCAGGCCTGGTGGCCCAACTTAGCCAGAAGAGCTGGTGGGGCACTGCCTCGCGGCTGACCGGCGCAGCCGCTGGCATGGCCCTGGGCGCAAGCCTGGCCGGCACTCCGGGGGCGCTCTTGGGAAGTGTAGCACTCTCCTATGTGGGCGGCATCGTGGGCGACCATCTGCGCATCCTGAATGGCAGCCGCAAGATTCAACCCGACGAGTTTTTCCCGCAACACATCAAGGACCAGTTGTCCAAGTAGTCTGACCGTGCACAAGCTCCGTTGCGCCATCCTGGAACACTCGCTGCGCAACCGCTAGTTTGCTGGCTTTGGCGTAGACGTCTTTGAACAAGAACCGCTGCCGCAAGGTCATTATCTACGGACCTTACCGAATGTGCTGGCATCCAGGCTTTTCTAGCCGGCGCACCCATTCGACTCCTCTAGTGCAACTGTCTGTCTTCAGGCCGAATGGCCACATCGTTGATGCTGGCGGTTCTTCTGGACATCAGACCATCGCTGGCGAACTCCCAATGCTCCAATCCGTGGGACCGAAACCAACATCCCTCCGCGTCGTGCCATTCGTAAAAGAACTGGACAGCAATCCGGTCGGCCGCGAACAGGAATAGTTCCTTACGCAAGCGGTAATCCAGTTCGCGTTGCCATTTGCTGGTTAAAAATGCTTCGATCTCGTCACGCCCGCTGAGAAACAGGTCGCGATTGCGCCACCGACTGTCGGGCGTGTAAGCAAGCGCCACCCGAGCGGGGTCTCGGGTGTTCCAAAGATCTTGAGCGAGGCGAACTTTCTCGCGGGCGGTTTCCTCATCAAAAGGCGGCTTCAGCATCGAATTCCCGGGCGCTTCGTCGATCTCGTTCCGGTCCCCTGGGTGCTCTAAAGGCAAAACAACGCTTACGACAGAAGACGAAACAATGCGAAAACCAATTGGGTGCGGCTACTTTCCGACATGCATGCAAAAGCCGATGACAGGTACGTGAACTAGATTCAAAGAAAAAACCTCCAGCATAAAAGCCCCGAGTTACATTCCTTGATCCGAATAGCCC
>JALHOV010000405.1 GCA_022842865.1 Vulcanimicrobiota bacterium
TGCTCGGCGGTGAAGGCGGTGGAACCCTTGAAGTTGTGGCGCAGACCGAGAGTGTGACCCACCTCGTGCATCACGTTGCGCTTGATGTTGGCCTGAGCCATGGCCTCGGCTCCCGAAGTGTCTCCCTGGGCCAGCATGTAATCTTGCATGAAACCGAGCTCTTCGGCCGAGTGGGCCGCCACTTCGCAGCACTCATCGTGGCTGTGCTGATGCTCGCGGATGCCTAACACTTCTTCGTTGTAAGCCTTGCGCGCTCCGCGGCCGAAGGCTGCCGAGATGCGCACGTCCGCATCCAGAATCTCTCCCGTGCGGGGATCGGCATGAGAAGGTCCGACTGAGGCGCCACCCCCTTCGGCGGTGTACCAGCGAATGGAGGCGTGACGGGCGTCCAGGGTGTTAAAATTGTCCTTTTCCGTCTGCTGGCGAACCTGAACGGCGTTCTTGAAGCCGGCGGTCTCGAAAGCCTTGTTCCATTCCAGCACGCCCGCCTTGACCGATTCTCGATAGTTTTCCGGGATGTTCTTGTCGAGCCAGTAGACGATGGGCTGCACGGGTTCCGACAGGGGCGCGGCCGGGTCTTTTTTTTCCAGGCGCCAGCGCTTGACCATTCGAACCTTTCCGTCGGTTTCGTCGCTGGTAAAATCTTGGCGGTTGACCACGAAGTGACCGATCCGCTCGTCCGCCAGGCGCGGCTGCATGGGGACTTCGGGAAGGGCCAAAAAGTTATACCGAAACTCGGTCAGCAGGCTGCGACCATCCGGGGTATTGGAGGGCAAGCTCCCACCGGTGGGTGTGATGGAAGGAGCCTGGTAATGAGCCTGGACTCCGAAACTGGTCTGTTGAGGCCCATTGTCGATGGCCGTAAAACCGGCATTCTTGGCGTCAAACTGAAAGGGAGTCTTGTAGTTGCTGGCCAGTCGACCCACATAGCCCGGGATGTCCTGGAGGAGCAGAGCGTTGGCGTCGAGCAGGACTTCCTTTTTGGAGGCGTCTCCCGTCACCAGGGGCGTGCTGGCAATCAGACTTTCGGTAAAGTTTTCGCTGACAAACTGGGCCTGGGGAGTGCCGGCCTCAGCAAAGCGCTGGGAGTTCAGCGCCACCAGTTGAATTTGATTGCCCAGCCGGCGGAACTCGGCCAGTTGCGAGCGACCCATTTCTGAACCGACCAGGTCGCCTTCGCCCAGGCTTTTCACGGTATTGACACTGAAGAAGAAGGGCTTGTTGAACTGCTCTGGCGCCAGTGACAGATAGGCCTTATCCCCCTTCTTCAGCACCTTCAGGAAGCCGGGAATCTCTTCCGCCCCCTGGGTCGGGTTGGCCGGAGGAGTCGGGGCGGAGTTCTTGACCGGGCGAGAGGACCCGGCGCTGAGGATCAGGGTGTCTTGCACTCCGGCTGCGGCGGCCGAAGTCTTGCGGACGGTCCCGGTCGCTCTGGGCCTGGCAATGGATGAATCGGAAGAAAAACCAACTGGTAACATGAATCTCAGCTTACGATAGCCTGCTGAAAAACATCCGAAACAGCTACTGCTGGCTGAAGTAGGCGGCGGTCTTGGTGGGGTCGAGTTCGCGGGCGGTGGTGCCGGGTACGCTGGTGGTCAACTGCTTCTCCACCAGTCGTTCGACCTCCGCGCTGCTCATTTGCTGATTCAACGCGTGGGCTTTGGCCAGGGCCGCGGCCGCGCGCGGGGCCGAGTAGGAGGTTCCAGGGTCGGTGGCCTTGGGAGATTGGCCGCGAGCGTAGAGAGTCACGTTCTTGGAGGGGTTGCTGTAGGTCTCGATCTGTTTGCCGTCGGCCGAGACGGCCCCCACCGTAGTGGTTTCGGGCGTGCTCAGGATGTTGTCATAGAAATCGGCGCTTTTGCCAGCACGACTGATGTCGCCTGAGTTCTCGGCGGCAACCACCACCGAATTGTGATTCTTCTCAAAGGAAACCACGGCTGCGTCGTACTGGGCTTTGGCCTGCTTGAACTCCTGGCCGCCCGAGGCCTTCTCCATCTGGCCGGCCAGGGCTTGCTTAACACGTTGCTCAGCGGGTTCGCTGATCTTCTTGTCAGGATTCAGTAGATCGGCCTGGAGCTTGCTGGGGTCCTGATTGGCGGCGCGGGCGAAGTTGTTGAAGAGAGTCTTGGCCTGGGCCAGTTCGGCTTCCTTTTGCTTGCGCTGGGGATCATGCTCGGCAATCGGCGCGTCCTCAACGCCCACAAACATCTTCTTGTAATACTGGTCAACCACCGAAGCTTTGCTCATCCCCGAGGAAAAGTTGACAACGGAATTCTGAGTGCCCTGACTTTCCAGCGATTTCAGCTCGCCAGTGGCCATCTGCAGGCTCTTCACCTGGAGCCGGGCCATGTCGGCGCGCAGGTTCTTGGTGAACTCCCCGGCGGGCATCGAGGGGGTGTAGAGGTCCTGGTTCAAGTTCAGCCGCTCGGGCTTGGAGTGCTCGACGATGGGACCTTGGAAGCCCTCGTGGCGAGCGGCGCGCACGACTCGGTCGCCATGATCGGTCTTGTTGGCGTTAAAGTTGTCGAATACGTAGAGTGTCCCGACGGCCATTTTTGTTTTGCTCCCCAGCTCCCCTGTATCTGTAAGCAAAATCTAACCTCGTCCGATTACGGGCGCCTTATCAGCGCCTGGTGAATTTGAACAGAATGTGAACTTTTGGTTGATCGCTTTGTCATCTGGGCGGGTTACTTTAGGTGCATCCGCGCCAGCCGTTTGTCTGCCTAAACTGATCGTATGACCTCCAGCGACAGCATGGCCCTGCTACTGACTTTGCCGCCCTCGCGGCTGTGCCAGATACTCTGCCTTTTGGCTCGCCGGGCCAACCCGCGAATCGCCTGGACGATGCTTGCCTGGATCGAATCCGTGCGATTCAAAAGTCCTATGCTTTCAAGTGACGCCTGCCAGCGCCTGGAGCGTGGTCTCCTTCCCGCCGATAGCTTACGACAGCTTTTGCTGCCGGGTTCGGCGTTCAGTCCCACCGTTTTGGACCTGATTAGCTTCTCTGCCTTCGCACCTCTACTGGCGGAAGCGCCGCCCAAACCCCAGCGCCTGACCGATACTGTGGAGGCCTGGGACTGCAAGCGAAACCATCGCGAGAGCTGCCTGACCAGCTTTCTGGAAGGCCTGCCTTCGCGCTCGCTGGACCGCGTGCTGGCCTTGCCTCGTAGTGGATTTCTTCGTTCCGTTTTGCGGGACGGACCTCGAGCAGCCGCTTATCAGCGAACCGCCCTCCTGTTTCAGGTGTTGTTGCACCTCGACCAATCGGGCGCGGTGTCTGAATGCATGCTGGTCGGTCTCTTCCGCTGTGACAATCAGCACCCTACCTTCGACTGGCTCATCGTGCTGGACGGTCTGCTCCAATTTTTCCGAAAGTCTGCCCCACCCGTTTCCCTTTTGGGACCTCAGTGAACAGCGGCGGTCAGGCCTTCTGCTGGCAGCGCAGTGCCTCCATCGCCTCTTTGCTGAGCAACCTTAACGCTCCAGCCTCGCGGAAAGCAAGCGAAAGACGAGCAGGGAGAGGATTCCACAGCCGGCGATCGTCAATTGCATAGGTGAATCCGTGTAGTCGTGCAGAGAGGCAACCAGGCCAGAGGCCAGGGCGGCTCCACCATACTGAATGCAGCCGATCAGGGCCGAGGCAGTGCCGGCCTGGTGACCCTGGCGTTCCAGCGCGCCGGCGGTGGAGTTAGGGAAGACCAGGCCGAGAGTGGCCAAAAACACCGCCAGCGGAATCACGACCGCCAGGCTGTGCCAGTGGAACAGTCCCATCAGTCCGAGGGCTACCGAGGCCAGGCAGGCGATTTGCAATGCGCGTTCCAAGATGTAGCGGTAGCTATAACGCCGGAGCAAGTAGGAATTCCACTGGGAGGCCAGGATGAGGCCCGTGGCGTTGACACCGAAAAGCAGACTGAATGCTTTAGGACTTAGACTCAGTTGCTCCATAAATAGATGGGAAGAACCGCTGATGTAGGCGTAGAGGCCGGCCTGAATGAGGGTCCCGGACAGGGTGTAGGTGAGAAAGTTTGGATCGCGCAGAACACTGCCAAACCGCTCCCCAAGCGGCCTGCTTTGGAGCTTGCGATGGATTTGAAAATCTCCCGGTAAGAACCGATAGACGGCTACCCAAACGAGCGAGGCGAAGAGAACCATCACCGCGAAGATGCCGCGCCAACCGGCGAGTTCGGCAAGATACTGCCCGGCCACCGGCGCCAAGATGGGCGAGACGCCCAGGGTGAGCATGATCAGCGAGAAAACCCGAGAGCATTCGGCCGGTTCGAAATGATCGCGCACGATGGCGCGGCCGATGACGATGCCCGAACAGGCGCCAAGCGCTTGCAGAAATCGGGCTGCCGTGAGCGCTTCAATAGACCCGGAAAGAAAACAGCCGAGCGAGCCCGCCAGGTAGATAAGAATACCCGCCAGGAGCGGACGTTTGCGTCCGATGCGATCGCTAAGCGGTCCGTAGACCAACTGGCCCAGGCAGAGCCCGACGAAGAAAGAGGCTACCGTTCCCGTGACGCGGGCGGAGGTGGTATGCAGTTCGTCGGCAATGTCTGGGAAGGACGGAAGATACATATCGATGGACAGGGGTCCCAGCGCGGCCAGCGCTCCCAGTAACAGAATCAGCCGAGTCTTTGAGGTCATGACTGCAAGCATAGAGCTTGCTTTTAGCGTTGTCCCGGGCCTTTTTGCTCGTTTTCTACCGGCCAGGATCTACCGAATGGCATTTGCGGGCCTTCCAAGCTGGCAAACAGAGGAAGCCTTAAGAAGGTCCCGAAAATTCCGGCGTGGCACTGGAAGCAGCCGAGGATATTAACGGGTTTCTCGATTCCCTGAAGCGGGATGGAGAATTCGAGTCGAGCGGCCATTTCAGTCTTGACTCCAAAACTTCACTGGACAAACTCAAAAAATTCCGGCTGACCAACCCGGCCGAACTGGTCCTGCACCTGGTGGCCTGCGCAACCTACCGAGGTGCCACCCGAATTCAGGCCGAGCTTTCGACGACCTCTCTGCGGCTTGCTTTTGATGGCACGGGTTTTTCCAAAACCGAGATGGACAGCATTTTCTCGAGTTATTTCGTAGCCGAGGACAGCCCGAGCAACCTGTCCCGCGCCGCCATGGCCATCGCTTTGCAAACCATTCAAAATCTGGACCCGGATTTTGTTGTCTTTGAAAGCTGGACCGGGGGGACGGGACAGATTCTTCAGCTCTACGAAGAAAAAGTTTGGCTGGAAACGTTAGAAAGTAAAAAACAAGTCGAGCGCTGCGGAGGCTTCCAGTATCTCTGCTACGAGCTTCGCGAGACGTTCTGGACCTACTGTTTCCCGACACTTTCCCAGGCCGGCAAGGCCGAGCAGCAGCTTTTGCGGGACCGATGCGGCTTCGGTCCTGCCCGGTTGTGGCTGAACGGGCGCTTTCTTGAAATTCCGCCCCGTGGCCCACGCTTCTATTTTAGAGCAGAAGGCGACCAGCCCTACCTTCCGGGCTTTTCTGATACCGCGCCTATTTCGTCAGCCCCTTTCTGGGGGTATGTTCAGTTGATGTTGCCGGACCGCGCTTACAATTGGAGCGCACCCAATGAGTTGGTCTGGGTGGTCGGTGGAGTCGCCTACAAGCAGGTTGGCATACCGCAACTTCCCCAAGGAGTGATGCTGGTCGTCCACGCTCCCGACCTGCGTAAAGATCTTTCCCACTCGCAAATTCTCCAGAATGATTTGTACTACCGACGCCTGGAGCAGGCACTCGAAGCCCTGCGCGCCCTGATCCTTACCCACCAGCGTTTCGAATCGGAAGAATACCTGCGTCTCTGGGCCGAGCCTAAAAAGAGCCGCCCCGCTTCTGTCAATAGATCCAACGCCATTCGGAGGAGAAACCGCTCATGAAAGTCCCGTTCGGAGATCTGCCCAAGGCCGAGCCGCGTTTCCGCCGGCCGGTCGCGTCGGCCGCCCGTCGCAAGTTCCTCAAAAGCCTGCTGCACATGACGTTCCTGTTTGTCTGGATAGTGATTATGCTGGTCTGCACGCCGGCCGGGTCGTGGCTGCTGCAGTTGGCTGGTTGATCCCGGCTAAGCTCGGAGCCGGCGCGCCTCGAGAAAGTCTTTGCGAGCCCGTAGCAAGTTATGGCCAGGGCTGGCGTAGGCGCTTTTCAGGAACTGGCTCCAGGCTTTCTCCACCTCCACAATGGAAGGGTCGTGCCGACTCTCCGGCAGCATAAAGAACACGGGAAGTCCACACTGGTAAAAGTCGGCTTGTTCCACCTCTGCAGGCACGGCCTTGGACCAGCCGAGCTTTTGGATGGCGGGGCAATCGAGCACGGCCCGGTCGGGGTAACCCAACATAAATCCTTCATCGAACCAACCCCAACCGAACTCGAGGTGCTGTGTACACGCGTCCCAAAATTGGGCTTGCCAGGTATAGAAACCGGTCCACCAACTGCTTCTTTGGTAGAGGGGAACCCAGGGTAACGAACACTGCCGAGTGCGCAGCTCGAGACCACCGAGGCTGTAAAGACTCCAGCTCGTGCCGGGTCCTCTTGGATGAAGGGAAAGACCCCGGGGGACCAGCTCCCGGTTGAGAGCGTCCAGAACCTCGCCATCCGAAGGCTGCGGGTCGTGAATGAAACCGTTCCAGCTTCCATTCGGCCGCAAGTCGCCCAGAGTCAACAGATAGCAAGACTCCACAAAGCGGCAGCCGAGACGGGGACCCGCCATGTCGAAAAGCTCGGCGGCCAGCGCCATCGCCGCCTCCGGATCGCCGGCCACGCCGGTCCGGCGGTCAACATCTTCCAGGAGCGTTTCGAAGCGCGGCTGCTCGCTCAGTCGCCCGCGATAAACGACGACATCTCCCAACGCCCGTTGCGTTTGGCGAAAATTGCTCGGTAGTCGAGCAGTCGATGCACCTGCTCGGATTTCAGGAAAACAGACTCCACTTTGTAGGGATTTTGCATGCTTTTGGGCAGGTCGATGCAGGTGAACTTCCGGTCCCTTTGATTGGCTTCCTTCTGGTTGATCTGCACCCAGCACGGGCCGATTTCCGGCAGTGTCTTGCTGGCGGCATTCGGCTCAAAGTAGACTTTGGCGTTGCGGTCGGAGACCACCCCCCACTGCGACTCGTCGTAGCCCTGAGGCCAGTTGGCATACCAGGAGGGTGCGATGAACTGGCCATTCTTACCGAAGCTACCTCCATTGCCGACCACCTGAGCCAGCTCTTTCCACAAACCGGAGTCGGCTTTGGCTGGTTTCCAGACCGAATAAAAACCGGCAATCCCTGGCTTTTCCACGCCAAAACTGTAGTGAATCTGG
>JALHOV010000406.1 GCA_022842865.1 Vulcanimicrobiota bacterium
CTACCTTTATAAGCCGTTTGATGTCAAGGACGTGCTGACTGCTTTGGAACGCGACAAAAAGTCGGCGCACCAGAACGCCTGGTATCGAAAAGCTCTCGGCCGCATCATGGGGCAGCCCGACCCGGCTCGTGTTCTCTCCGAATTACAGGTGATGAGAGAGTCCTGTTTGCGGGACTTTTTCGTAGCCGTTCGCTCGAACTTTCTCTATGCCGAGACAGCCCTGGACGCCTGGGACCGCTTGGAAGAGCTGGAACTGGGCTACCTGCAGGCGATGCGAACGCCGGCCGCGGTATCGGCGGCCAGCGCCCAGGCTGCTGCGGAGCGCTATGGAGCCTGGAAAACTCAGCTTGGCCAGCGCGCCTCCAAGCAGGAACTGGTCATGCCCGCCCAGAGATCGGGGGACAAAGTGGACCGAGGCCTCTTCAAGCGTTTCCTGGAGCGTCTCAAGAAGGGCGACATCGATGCCGCCGACCTGGGAATGGCCGTCAGCTTGCGCCGCATGCCCGAAGAGCGCCGCGCTCAAGAAGCGGAATATCAGGATCTCTGGCAACGAATGTGGTCCTGAGTCTCCGATAACTATTAAGAAGTATCCGGATCCCTACGCTCCTTTTGCGTTTCCGCCTACTCTGAATTGGGATTACCTGAGGAGGAATTTATTGATGTTTATTACTTTGCATGCCAGTTTCGAAGATGCCGCGTTGGGCGAGAAAGCCATGGGAGCGCTGCTCGATCATGGAGTCGCCCGGGAAGACCTTTCTGCATTTTTCCCGGCCGACTACGAGACGGAAGACGTTCATGAAGTCAGCGCGAACCTGAAGCACGGCATCACCACCACCACCGCGGCCGACGCGGCCTCCGGAGCGGCTAAGGGCGCGGGGATGGGCCTGGGTCTAGGGGCCGTGGCCACGGTGGCCAGTTTGCTCATTCCCGGTTTCGGCCTGGTGACCGGCGGTGGAGCTTTAGCGACCGCCCTCATTGCAGCCGCAGGAACCACCGTAGGTGGAGCGGTTGCGGGTGGCGTGGGCGGTTATCTTCAGGACCAGGGCGTGGACGAGAAGGTGGCTCAGGATTCCGAAGCGGCGCTGCGTAACGGGCGCGCCGTGGTGATCGTGCGCTGCCCCAGCGGCAAACTCTCTGAGGAAGAAATCAGTGCGATTTTGCTGAAATACCGCGCCAGCACCTTCGGACGCACAGAGGCCCCGGTGATCGTTGGCGAATAGATGACCCTATGGCCCTGTCTTTTGGTCCGCCTACTGATCTAAGTGCTTTGGAACGGCTCCAGCAAAGCGTCTGGGGCTGTTCGGCCCAAGAGATCGTGCCGGCTCATTTGCTGCAAGCCCATCAACATCACGGCGCCTGCCTTTTAGAAGGCAGGCTGGCCGGGGAGTTGGTGGGCTTGCTTTATGCCTTCCCGGGACCGCCTGGTTCTGACTACCTGTATTCGCACCTGGCGGCCATCGCCCCGGAAATGCAGGGCCGGGGATACGGTCGGCAGTTGAAGCTGGCCCAGGCTGACTGGGCTCGTTCCCGTGGTTATCGGCGGATCGTCTGGACTTTCGACCCGCTGCAGGCATCCAATGCCCGTTTGAATATCGGCCGTTTAGGCGCCGTTTGTTGTCGCTATTTGGTCGATTACTACGGGGAGTTTGACGACGAACTCAACCGTGGAATGCCCAGCGACCGTTTTGAGGTCGACTGGTGGTTAACCCCGGTGAAACGGGGGCCGGTGACAGAAACGGTCACTTTCGAACTGGGCACGCGATCGCGGATGGCAACTCGCGAACGGTTCCTAGAGGCGTTTGCAGGCGGCCTTTCGGTGCTTTCATTCGAGACCAGCGAAGGTCGTGGAATTTACGGGCTGGGGGTTGTCGATGCGCATTGACCGGGTGGAACT
Organism: Vulcanimicrobiota bacterium; assembly: GCA_022842865.1. Lineage (GTDB taxonomy): Bacteria > Vulcanimicrobiota > Xenobia > Xenobiales > JADMJV01 > JADMJV01. Next base: position 1,895 of record JALHOV010000406.1, read on the forward strand.
GCGCTGGGTATCCATGCCATTGCGCACTCCGTTTGAGACCAGCTTCGCCCGCGAGACCAACAAGGATTGTCTGCTGGTGCGCGTCTTTGGAGAAGGTTTTGAGGGCTGGGGCGAGGTGGTGGCCATGAACGAGCCGCTCTACAATGAGGAAACTTTGAAGACGTGTTGGCACATCCTGGAGGATGTGCTGATTCCGCTGGTCTTTTCTCGCGATTGGTCCTCGGTCGAGGATTGGTGTCGTTCGGTCCGACACATCCGACGCAACTACATGGCACGGGCGGGTCTGGAGGCGGCCCTCTGGGACCTGTATTCACTCTGTGAGGGGAAGTCGCTGGCAACTCTCTGGGGCGGGGTTCGCTCACGGGTGGAGGTAGGGATTTCGCTAGGGATCGAGTCTTCTCTCGAACAGCTACTGCCCCAGGTTGAGGCTGGAATTGCTGAAGGCTATCGAAGGATCAAACTGAAGATTAAGCCTGGTTGGGATCTAGAAGTGGTCAAGGCAGTGCGCTCGCGCTGGCCGGATCTGGTCCTGCAGGTGGATGCGAACTCTGCCTATCGCCTGGAAGATTCGGAACTGCTGAAAGGTCTGGACGATTTCAGTTTGCTGCTTGTGGAGCAACCTCTGGAACACGACGACATTGTCGACCATGCAGTGCTGCAACGCTCGCTAAGCACGCCGATCTGCCTGGACGAGTCGATCGATTCGGGGGACCAGTGCCGGCGGGCACTTGATTTGGGCTCCGCCAGGATTATCAACATTAAGCCGGGCCGGGTCGGTGGTTTTGTCGCTTCCCGGGCCATCCATGATCTGTGCGCCGCCCGTGGGGTGCCGTGCTGGGTGGGTGGGATGCTGGAGACGGGAGTGGGCCGTCTGCAGAATCTGGCGCTGGCTTCGTTGCCGAACTTTCGCCTGCCTGGCGACATTTCTGCCTCCCGGCGCTATTTTACGCGCGACATCATCGAGCCCGAAGTGACCCTGGAGCCCGATGGCTGTGTGCGCGTTCCCCAAGTTCCGGGGGTGGGTCAGTTTTTGGACTGGCGGGCGCTGGATTTCTACACACAGCGGTCCGAGGTGTTTCAACCTGGAGTGGTCCGTCAATGCTAAACTTTCCCGTCGAGCACTTGCTGCGCGGCCTGTTCCCCGAGACATGGCGCTTACCGCCAGGCTCGGGTCCAGACGAGAAGGCCGAGATGCCGGGACCTTGGAGGCCTGGAAAGTGGTTGGCCTTCGTGGTATGTTTATGGCATGAAAACTACCATCGACTCTGCCGGACGAATTGTCATTCCAAAGTCCATTCGGTCCCAGGCGGGCCTGGGCGCCGGTCAGGCTGTGGAAATCACGTTTCGACACGGCGCGATCTTGATCGAACCAGCTTTGTCTGAGGTGCGACTCGCCCAAGTTGGTCCCTGGATGGTCGCCGTATCAGAGAGCCAAGAAGAGAGTTTGACCACACTGGAAGTTGAAAACATCCTGGAGGAGTTGAGAGCTCGCTCTTGACCAAGAGCTTCCTGGCCGATACCAGTTGTCTGGTGGCCGCCTTCTGTCAATGGCATGCCCAACATACGGTCACTCTGGCGGAATTTTCCAGAAGGATTGATAGCGGCTCGAACCTGGTGATTGCCGCTCACTCTTTGCTTGAAACTTACTCCGTCCTGACTCGATTGCCAGCCCCTCGTCGCCTCCAACCCGCTCAGGCATTCGCGATCATCCAGGCAAATCTGTCGCAGCAGAGGGCCCTGACACTGGCCGACAAGGAGTATTGGAAGCTCGTTCAGACCTGCTCTGAGAAGGGATGGAGCGGAGGCGTCGTCTACGGTGCACTTCTGGTGGCCCTCGCACAGGCTCACCAGATCCCCGATATCTTGACCCACAACGAACGGGATTTTTCTCGGCTGGTGGGGGTCGAGACCCGCATCATTGTCCCTGCTTAGCCCGCATCGCGTCAGGCGATGACGTCGTGTTGACCAAGTCCTCTCTTATCGGGCCTGACCGCTTTCACCGGAGTCGCCAGGCCACCGGCGGCCTGGTCATGGGTTCGCGCAAGCTAGAGTTGGCCGCCTTATCCAAGCGGTTGGTGGCCATTTGCCCCAAGCTGGGTTGGATGCTGCACGGGGCGGCGAGGCCCTTGACCAGCTCCTCTTTCAAGAGCGCTACCGGGCAGCTGCATCGGGGGACTGGATAAGACCGCCTTGTCCTCCGGTGCTTGAGAAAGTGTCAACTTGTCAACCAAGTCGCCTGACGTGGGGTTGGTGTAGTCGAGACTCTCAAATCGAGTCTTGGCGGAGCACTAGACCAGGGTTTTGGAGACGGCCTTCTTGAGCGCTTGCTCCAGGTCGCCGATGAGGTCCTGGGAGTTCTCGATGCCTACCGAGAGGCGAATGAGTCCATCGGCAATGCCCATTTCCAGGCGGCGTTCGCGCGGGATACTGGCGTGGGTCATGGTGGCGGGGACTTCGATCAGGCTTTCCACGCCGCCCAGGCTCTCCGCCAGCAGGAAGAGTTTGGTGGACTCGACCAGCGTTTTGGCTTCTTCGATGCCGCCTTTGATCTCGAACGAGATCATGCCCCCGAAGCCGTGCATCTGGGTCCTGGCCAGGGCGTGTTGGGGATGGGAGGCCAGCCCGGGGTAAATGACCTGACGCACAGCCGGGTGGGCTTCCAGATAGTCAGCGATGGCCTGGGCGTTCTTGGCGTGAGCCTGCATCCGCACGGCCAGCGTCTTGAGACCACGCAGGGCCAGCCAGCAGTCGAACGGCCCGGGAATGGCTCCGACCGCGTTCTGGTGAAAGCGCATGACCTCGTTCAGCTCATCTGAATTGGTGGCCAGGATGCCGCCCACCAGGTCCGAGTGGCCGCCCAGGTATTTGGTCGCCGAATGCATCACCATGTCGGCGCCCAGTTCCAGAGGCCGCTGGAAAGCCGGCGACATGAAGGTGTTATCCACGATCACCAGCGCGCCTTTGGCCTTTGCCAGCTTGCACACGGCGCGCACGTCGGTAAGCTTTAGCAGCGGATTGGTCGGGCTCTCCACCCACACCAGCTTGGTCTTGGAGGTCAAATTCTTCTCGACCTCGGCCAGGTCGCTGGTGTTGACGAAATGGGCCTTGACGCCGAATTTGCTCATCACCTTGGTGAAGAAGCGGAAGGTTCCGCCATAAACGTCATCGGAGACGAGTACTTCGTCGCCACTCTGCAGCAAATACATGCAGTTGTTGGTGGCGGCCATACCGGATGCAAACGCGATGCCGTGCCGAGCCCCCTCGAGCGCGGCCAGGCACTGCTCGTAGGCCTGGCGAGTGGGGTTGTTGGTGCGCGAATATTCGTAACCCAACCGGGGTTGGCCCAGGCCTTCCTGCGCATAGGTCGAGGTCTGAAAAATTGGCACGGTGACCGCTCCGGTCATCGCCTCGGGGTCCTGACCGGCGTGGATCGCCAGCGTTTCCAAATGGTATTTCATAAACGGACCACGGAAGCCAGAAACATCGACAAGAACAGGAAGACGTAAGCCAGGTTGTTGGTCAGGTCGGAGAGCCGCTCCTCGCCCGTCATCTTACCCTTAGAGGTCGGCTGCGAAGGAGCCGCCATGCTCTGCTGCATCAAACCCTCGGACTTGTTCGTGCGTAGCGTTACGCACACGATCAGCGCGGCGCATATCAAGAAGTAGATAACCAGCAGCCCCAGTTTCCAACCGGCCAGGCCAAAGGCGCCGCCCGATTGTGCGATCTGCTCCACCACGATCTTAGGCGTCTCGAGAGGAAGGGGGGTGGGGGATTGGGCGAACCACATATCGTTCTCCTTTAGTTGGCCAACGAGGCCTGGGTTTGATAGTTGACGATGCGGGCGAAGCTCTCAGCCTTCAGGCTGGCGCCTCCGACCAGGGCTCCGTCGATATTGGGTTGGGCCATCAGGGCGTCGATGTTGCCCGGATTGACGCTGCCACCATACAGCAAACGGACTTGCTGAGCAATGCGTTCCCCGAAAAGGTTGCCCAGCTCTTGTCGAAGCACCGCGATGGTACTCTCCGCTCCTTCCGGAGTGTCGGTCTTCCCGGTGCCGATGGCCCAGATGGGCTCGTAGGCAATGACCAGTTTGTCGCCGCTACTCAGCGATTGCCCCTTCAGGGCGCCTTGCAACTGGTTCAGCACGATCTCTTTGGTCTTGCCCGCTTCCCGCTGTTCCAGGCTCTCGCCCACGCACAGAATGGGCACCAGGTTGTTCTGCAAAGCGGCTTCCACCTTCTGGTAGCAGTCCTTGTCCGTCTCGTGGAAGTAAGCGCGGCGCTCCGAGTGTCCGATGATGGCGTGGCTACAGCCACAGTCGCGCAGCATGGTCGAGGAAAGCTCGCCGGTAAAGGCGCCGGATTCCTTCCAGTAGACGTTCTGCGCGCCCAGGCCGTAGTTGGACTTGCCTTCGAGCAAGCTGCCGACTTCGACCAACAGGTGGGCGCTAGGGCAGAGCACGACTTCGCGCTGCTGATTCTGCTGAAATGGTTGTGCAACCTTGAGCAGGTCTTCCACCAGGTTCTTGGCCTCCCGGCGGCTGAGATTCATTTTCCAATTGGCGGCGAGAATGGGAACGCGCATAACAAAAACTCCTAAGCTGGTTGGGCGCTGCGGCGAAGGACCGCAACTCCCGGTAGTTCTTGACCCTCGAGGAACTCCATGGAGGCGCCGCCTCCGGTGGAAACGTGGGTAATCTTGTCGGCCATGCCCATCTGGGTTACGGCCGCGGCCGAATCGCCACCGCCGATGCAGGAGCGTCCCGAGCTGTTGCAGACCGACTCGGCCACGGCGCGAGTGCCCTGGTCGAAAGGCGGCACTTCGAAGACACCCATCGGACCGTTCCAGAAGATGGTTTTGGCCTTGGCAATTTCCGAGGCATACAGGTGCGAGGTCTTGGGACCGATGTCCAGACCCATCTTGTCGGCGGGAACCTGGTCGGCAGCCACGGTTTCCGCCGCAGAGCCGCCTTTGATGGCGGTGGAGACCTGCACGTCGAGTGGCAGCAGCAGCTTGACACCGGCCGCTTTGGCCTTGGCCTCGATGCGCTTGGGCAGCTCCAGGTCGGCCTCGCACAGCGACTTGCCGATTTCGCCCCCGTGCGACTTGATAAAGGTGAAGGCCATGCCACCGCCGATCAGGATGACGTCGGCCTTGGTCACCAGCGACTCCAACACGGCGATCTTATCCGACACTTTGGAACCGCCCAGGATGGCCACGAAAGGTTTTTGAGGAGCGGTCAGCAGCTCGCCCAGGTGGGTCAGCTCCGCTTCCATCAGCAGGCCGGCGGCCGAGGGGAGGAAATTGGCCACTCCGACGGTGGAAGCGTGAGCCCGGTGGGCTGTGCCAAAGGCGTCGTTGACGTAGATATGGCCGTGCCCCACCACCAACACCCC
>JALHOV010000407.1 GCA_022842865.1 Vulcanimicrobiota bacterium
CGAGTGAATAGATGCCATAGGTGATCTTTCCCAGCGCATTGAGCAGCGGGATGCGTTGAGTCTGCAACCAGGAGCGCTCGCAGTAGGCCTGGTCGGCGAGCATCTTGAAGCACAGCGAGGCCGCTACGATAGTCAGAAAGAGCGGCAAATGGAAGCGCCGCGCCACCACTGCTCCTCGATCGACACCGACCAGAGCACGCTGACGATGAGACCGTAGCTCAGGCCTTGCTCGATCAGGTAGAGTAAGTCGAAATTGTCCAGGAAAGTAAGGATGAGAGCCCACTGGTTGTGAGGCATCGCCACGGCCGGCCAACCGGTGGCCGCCGCACATCCTCCCAATGCCGACACCAGAAAATAAACCGGCCAGATGCGCAGGATTCGCCGCATCCAGAAGAGGCGGAGGTTGAATCCCTTGGGTCCGCTCTGCTCGCGCAGCACGATACGAGTGATCAAGAACCCGCTCAGCACAAAGAAGAACTCCACTCCACGAACCGCCTGCTCGAAAAGCAGGTGCTTGATTCCTTGCAAAGAGGAATCCGGGCCGATCGGAAAAGCACAAACGGCGTGACAGTGGCCGAACACCACGGTGAAGGCGGCCAGAGTTCTGAGTCCGTCGAGGTTGGGGAGGTGGTCCTTGGGGGCCGACAAGCGCTCTAACTACGGTCCCGCCCGGAAAAATCTTTTCCGAGCGGGACTTCTCTGGGGCGCTCTAAACGCCAACTTCCCGCTGGAGAGCCTCGCGCAGTTGATTGCGCAGCTCCGGGTAGTGCTTGTCCACGCTTTGGCGGGCCTTCTCAAGGAGCTGAGGATGGCGGCTGCTCAGGCTGTCGAGCACCGTCTGGCGCAAGTCGGGAAACCTCTGCTGGCGGGCCTGAAAGGCTTGGGCGCGGACTTCCCCCCAGCTTTCGGCAATGCCGGGAAACCGGGTCAAGAGGGCTTCATAGCCTTCCTGCACGTGGCCGGCGGGCTGGCGCCGGGCCCAGTCTTCCCGCTCTTTCAGGTAACCTAGCCCGGCCTGGCGAACCTCCCGCCTCTGCTCGGGGCTCAGGCTACGCACAAATTGGGAAACGAAGTCCGGATAGCTTTCCAGCAGAAAAGCCGCAAAGCCCTGCTGGCCTTTGCGCTCGCTCCAACGCTTGGGAAAGTCCGGGTACTTCTCATCCACCAGACGGCTGGCGCTGAGAGCCAATCCGACCAGCAGCTTGGGGTGGTGCTGAGAAACGTAAACCACGGGTCGGGGCGGCGGCTCGGGCAGCGACTGAACTCGCCCCAGGAACCAGCTACGCAAGCCGGGATAGCGCTGGCGAAACTGCTGGCCTCCTTGACGCCGTTGTTCGAGCCATGCGGCCAAATCCATGTCGAAGTCAGGGTAGTGGGCCCGCAGGTCGCCATGGAGGTCCAGCAGTGCCTGAAGTGGCTCATCGCCCAGGTCTTCCAACAAGTGACGAGCCAGACCGGGAGCCAGGCCGGGGTTTTTGCTGCCCACGCTGATCAAAGCGCGGCCCACTTTCGATTCCCCAAGCTTTTCGGGTCCAGGAAGGGCGCGAGCCAGGCCCAAACAGCCGACCGCCAGCCCAAATCCGATCATCCATCTACGCAACATTGAGACGTCCTCCATATTCTTCGTGTCCTTACACTAACCAACTTCAATTAAGAGGGTTGCGAGGATTGTGAAGATTTGCAGAAGAAGGCCAGGGAATGGATATGCAAAGCGTTGATCATCTTCTCACCACCACCCGAAGCGTGCGCAAGCGCCTCGACTTTGACCGGCCCGTCGAGCGCGAGGTTGTGGAAAAATGCCTGGACCTGGCTCTGCAGGCGCCCACGGGCAGCAATCTTCAGGGCTGGCGCTTTGTGATCGTCAGCGATGCCGAAAAGCGCAAGAAAATCGCCGACATTTACCGTAAAGCTTTCAAGGTCTATGCCAATACACCCAATCCCCATCAGCCCAGCGACCAGTCCGACCCGCGCGTGCAGCAGCGCGACAAAGTGGTCACCTCGGCCGTCTACCTGGCCGAGAACATTTGGCGCGCTCCGCTGCTGGTCATCCCCTGCTACGAAGGCCGGGTGGAGGACCAGGGTGTGCTGGCCCAGGCCAGTTTTTATGGTTCGATTCTGCCGGCCGCCTGGTCGTTCATGCTGGCCCTGCGTTCGCGCGGACTGGGCACCGCCTGGACCACGCTCCATCTGATGCACGAGAAGGAGGTGGCGGCCCTTCTCGGCATCCCCGACAACGTGACCCAGACTTGCCTGCTACCCGTAGCCTACTTTCAGGGCGAGGACTTCAAGCCGGCTCAGCGCCTGCCGGTGAAAGACGTCATTTCCTACGATTCCTGGTAGGCCGCCCCTCTAGACGCGGGGTGGAGTTTCCACCCCGCGGACTGCGGCCTTACCTTGCCGCCACCTGGCAAAACCTTTCCACCCCCACGGAAAAACCCGCCCCCTGCGGCCCGACCTTGCCAACACCCGGCAAAAACTTTCCACCCCACGAAAACCCCAGGCCCGAGCGCCCCCCTTGCCGCCACCTGGCAAAAACTTTCCAGTCCGCGGAAACCCCGGCCCGAACGCCCCCCCCTGCCAACAACCCGGCAAAAACTTTCCAGTCCGCGGACAACCCCGGCCCGAACGCCCCACCTTGCCGCCACCTGGCAAAAACTTTCCAGTCCGCGGAAAACCCGCGCCCGAGCGCCCAACTTGCCGCCACCTGGCAAAAACTTTCCACCCGGCGGAAAAACCCGCCCCCTGCGGCCCGACCTTGCCTCCACCTGGCAAAACCTTTCCACCCCGCGGAAACCCCGGCCCGAACGCTCCCCCTTGCCTCCACCTGGCAAAACCTTTCCGGCCCGCGGAAAACCCCGGCCCGAGCGCTCGCCCTTGCCTCCACCCCACGAAAACCCCAGGCCCGAGCGCCCCCCTTGCCTCCACCAGGCAAAAACTTTCCACCCCGCGGAAAACCCTGGCCCGGGCGCCCGCCCTTGCCTCCACCCGGCAAAACCTTTCCAGCCCGCGGAAAACCCACCGCCTAAGGCCCGACCTTGCCACCACCTGGCAAAACCTTTCCACCCGGCGGAAAAACCCGCCCCCTGCCCGACCTTGCCTCCACCTGGCAAAAACTTTCCAGTCCGCGGAAAACCCGCGCCCGAGCGCCCCCCTTGCCGCCACCGGGCAAAAACTTTCCACCCGGCGGAAAAACCCGGCCCGAACGCACCCCTTGCCAACACCCGGCAAAAACTTTCCACCCCGCGGAAAACCCGACCCCGGCGGATAACCTCCACCCTGCGAAACGTCCTCGGCGGTTATCCGCCGGACGGTCGAAAAATTAGCCGCGCCCTGGTGCCTTGACCCGGCTCGGACTCGATCTCCAGGCGGCCTCCTTGAAGCTCCATCCAGCGCCGCGCGGTATCCAGGCCCAACCCGACGCCTTCCTGACTGCCCGGGCGCTGTTGGCGAAACTCAAGCATCAGCTCGGGTATTTTTTCCGCATCCATGCCCTGCCCCAGATCAGCCACCTGAATCCAATGAGACCCCCAGCTGACCGTGACTTCCTCTTCCGAGAACTTCAGCGCATTGCCGACGAGATTGATGAGGGCCTGGGAGCTGCGCAGGCGGTCCAGTTCAACCCGGGCGTCGGGGCCCGGTAGGATGCGCACACGCTGCGGAAACGTCTCCAGGACCTGGCTCAAAAACTCGCACAAATCGACGGTTTCCCACTGCAATATCGGTTGCTGAGCGGCCAGGTCATCCACCAACTGGAGCAGTGAGATCAGGTTGCGGCGAATGATTTGCACATAGGCGTGATCGCCTTCCAGGCTTGCCAGCATGCACTGCAAGGGCTGGCGAAACTCCGCGTGGGAGCGGGTCAGCAAAGTCTCACGCAGAGATAGAGCCTGTTGAGCGGCCTGGGTGGCCTGATTGAGTTCCTGCTGTTGGCGCTCCAGAGCCGCCAGCATGTGCGCAAAATCCTGGTTGAGGCCGGCCAGCGGGCCTCCCTGAGCACGACCCTGCCAGGCCTGGCCCCGTTCCAGGCGCTGGCAATCTTCGGCCAGGGAAGCCAGAGCTCGGTCGAACGGATGAGCCACGCGCCAGGAGGCCAGGGCCCCGAGGCCGAGCAGTAGAGCCAACCAGAGAAACAACTCGCCGCGCCCCCGCCCCAGGAAAGGCGGCAGATTAGCGCGTCCAAATTCATGCTGCGGAGGTTCGGGATGGAGTCCCAGAGCCCGAGCCGCTTCGTAGGTTTGCACGCGAACTTCATAAAGCTGCTGGGCGGGCCACGGATCGATTCGACAGACCAACAGGAAAGTCAGGCCCAACAGCAGTGACAGACCCAGGCTCCAAAGCAGAATACGCCGTGTCAGACCTTCCATGGCGTCTCCCAGCTCAGCTCGAAACGGTCTTGCTCGCGAACCAGCTGAATACCGTGAAGTTGCAGGAGCTGGCGGCAGCCTTCCAGGCTGAACAGCGAAGGGTCGCGTTGCGAGTGAGGCAGGCGGCCCACCACTCGAAGGTGGGGCCGGTCTAGCAGGAGACGAACCTCCTCACAATTGAGGTCCTGCAATAGATAAGCCAACACTCGCGGAAATAGGAACAGGTCCGCCTGTATAATGGGACTTTTCGCGGGAAGGTCGACCTCGGCGCGCAAGGGTCGGCGCTGCTGAGCCAGGTGAAAGCCTTCCTCGAGCAAGTCGTGGAGGTCGGCCGCCACCAGACGCACATCCAAAACCGCCGATTCCAGACGGCAGGATTCCAGCCAGTGACCGACGCGCTGGAGCAACGCCTGGCCTTCGGCCTCGATGACTTCCAGGGCCGGGTGACCCTCCTCGCGATACAGTTGGGCATATCCCAGAATGCTGGTGAGGGGCGTGCGCAGGTCATGAGAGACCTCGGCCAGGCGGCGGTTCCGTTCTGCACCGGCCAGCTCGAACTGGTCCCGCTGCTCTCTTTCCTGTTGCTGGCGGAGTTGCAGGGTTTCCGACATTTTGAGCAGACTCTGGCGGAGATGATCAAACTCGGCCGAGTCCCCCGGCTGGCCAGGCATTTGAGCAGTGAAGTCGCCCCGAGTGAGTGTTTGAGACAGGGCGCGCAGTTGCTGCAGCCGGCCGCGCAGGCGTCGCACTAACTGAGTGCCGGTGAAGAGCAAGAGCAAGTAAAAAGCGAGAAAGCCCAGGACCAGGCGCAGTCGAGCCAGATGCGAGCCGGACATCTGGTAATACCCCCAGGGCAGCGGCGCTTCCACCCAGATTTCTCGACCAGGGCCGGTTTGGAAGCGCAAGCCAAATAAACGCGGAAACCTGCGAATCAACCGGGTCTGTCCGTGCGGCAAATGAGCCAGGTCGGCGCTGGGAATCCCGTTGGGCCGCCCATCCTGGACCACAAAAATGCGGCACGGGGAGGGCTGAAGCTGGGGCAGGCCCAGGGCGGCTCGGTAAGCATCCCGGTGCAAGCACAAATCGACGAAATCGGCGGGAGGCGGAGCGGTCAACAGCACCAGCGGAATGCCCAACACCAGCAATAGAGAGAAGATGCGCACCAGCTGCCAGAAAAGCTGGCGGCGGAACGGCATGAGTTTAGTCGAAGCGATAACCTACGCCCCAGACGGCCTGTATGCGGTCGAAGTGCTCCTCGTGCTGGCGCAGTTTACCCCGCAGGTTGCGAATGTGGGCGTCCACAGTGCGCTCATCGCCGAAAAACTCGGGGCCCCAGACGCGATTGAGCAGGTCCTGGCGGGAGAGAACCCGTCCGGGATATTGCACGAAATTGCGCAGCAGCGAGAACTCGATAGGCGTCAGGTGAACTTCTTCACCGGCCAGAAAAGCCCGTCTGGACTGGACCTGAACTCGGAGCGTGCCGGTCTGCAGGGTATCTCCGCCGCCCTGGACCGCTCCCACCAGGGCCGAGCGGCGCAGCAAGGCGCGCACCCGGGCCACCAGTTCCTTAGGATTGAACGGCTTGGGCAAGTAGTCGTCCGCTCCGACTTCCAGCCCGATGATGCGGTCGATGTCGTCGCCGCGGGCGCTGACCATAAGTATGGGCAGGGTGTTGTGACGCCGCAGCTCGCGACAGAGAGTGAGCCCGTCAGTGTCGGGCAGCCCCAGGTCGAGCACCAGCAGGTCAGGCAAGAAAACTTCCAGCTGCTTCACGCCGTCTTGCCCGCTGGCGGCTACCTGCACCTGGTAGCTCTCTCGCTCCAGCGAGGCTCGCACCAGCTGGGAAATATCTTGCTCGTCTTCAATGACCAGGATTTTCTCTTGGGCCATGCCGGGACTTTCTACCGAGAAGCCGAGGAGCCTTGTGCTTGCAGTTTCTGATGGATCAGGTTCACGATGTGCCCGCTCAGGAATTCCGCCTGTTGGAAGCGGAGAACGTCAAATCCCAGGCTCAAGTCGCGCTTCTCGTCCCACTTTTTCTGCTCCGGATTCTGTCCGTGCAGAGGGCCATTCCATTCAAAGCCTACCCAGCGCGTGCCGTTGAATGCGAGACAATCCAAGCGAATCTTCTTGCCGTTGACCAGCAAGTTCACCTGAGGCCAGACGATCCAGCCGTTCCACACGAAGGCCGCCCGTCGCGCCAGGGACATGGGCTTGCAGTGTTCGTCGACAAGGGGGTGATACGGAAAGTTCATGGCCACCAGGCTCACATAGGCGCACTGGGCTCCGGCCTCGCACCAGGAGACATAGACACAGGCCTCGAGCTGCGAATCAATGCGCACCCGTCGCCGAAAGTCCATGGTAGGCATCTTGCTGGGCCGGACCATACGATAGAATTCGGCATATCCCTCAGGCAGGTCAGCCCAGGTGGTGCCCGGGTCGGTTTCCACTTGGTAGGAATCCCAATACTTGCGGTGTTCCGACCAGGACCAGTAGGCCTGGGGCTGGTCTGCTTCCAGGCCAAGGAAAGCCAGAGCTCGTGAGTAGAGTCCCGGCGGCCAGGGCCTCCGTCCCCGTTCATAGCGAGACAGCGAGGCGGCACTGGTGCCGAGTGCGGCCGCCATTTTCTCGATTCGGATAGAGCGGTTGGTGCGTGTTGTTCTTATCATATCCGCACTCTATCCCGGCCCGAACCGACAATGGTTGACTCAGTTTGTCCCTTCCATGACAAAAGTTATTCGTGGGCCGTCGCGCGACCGCCGGGTGGAAAATTCTTGCCGCCAGGGTGGAAAGCCACGCGCGGGACACCAGAGTTTTCCCCGGGCTGGAAAGCTTTGCCGCCAGGGTGCCAGCCCCGCGCGAGCCCCCCGAGTTTTCCGTGGGCGGGTAAGTTTTTGCCACC
>JALHOV010000408.1 GCA_022842865.1 Vulcanimicrobiota bacterium
CCACACTTTTGCTGGTCAGATCGGCGACCACCTTATGGTAAATCTCGTCTTTGAGGATCTGGCCGTTCTCGTCGAACTGCAGGTCCGGGCAGGTGATCACGCAGCGGATGCCCATTCCTGAGAGTTGAGGGTCATCGGCCTTGACCAGGATTCCGTCCACCACAAGGTTCAGGGTGGACAACTGCGGGTTATGTCCTCCCACCGCCACAATGGCGGAGTAGGCTTCGCCGGCGCTGACGGTGGCCTGGTCAAGGGTATCCTGGACGCCGATATTGAGTGGGAGCAAGTCTTTGCGGTCGGCGGGTGGCTCGAAGATCAGGCAGACCAGACTGCGTCCCAGGTCGACCGGTTTGGATACGACCGATTTGTTGATCTCAATGGGAATGGGGGCGAAGCGGCAGTAATCTTCGATCACTTTGACTTCGGGAGGGGTGGTGTCGAGTTTCCCGCTGGCCTGCCCAAAGAGGCCGCCGAAGGGACGCCAGCCCTTCTTGGACTGCAGGCGAACCCGGTGGTGGACGTTGGGTTCTTTCCAGGGAACCTTGTTGTATTTCTCGATTTTGAGCTTACCCGCCTCGATTTTCAGACGGGTCCCGTTGGAGCCGTCCCAGCTTTCATAGCTGATCCAGGTCGGCTCGGTCTGGTTCAGCGCGAACAGGCCCCCGGCCAGATGCTTCTCGGGCCGCGCGTTGCTGGATTTTAGGGCAATCTGGAAGAGGTTGTCGATATCAAAGAGCGGCTCGCCGTCGAAATCGAAGATGCTCCCGCCCTGGTCGACCGAGATGCGCAAATAAGTCGCCTTGGAACGAAGCGCGGCAGCCACGATGGGCACGAAACTCCACTCCGGTTTGGCCGGTGCGATCTTATCGAGGCTCTCAAAAGCCTTCATTGAATCCATTGTTTGATCCTCGTCAAGCGGCCTCTGGGCCCAGTTTCAGGACCTCCTCCAGGCAACTCAGACATGTCTTATTTTCCTCAGGTTTGCCTATGGAAATTCTCAGATTACCGGGTAAGCCGGATTGTTCCAGAGGCCGAATGATCACACCACGGCGTAATAACGCCGTGAACAATTGTTGCGCGTTCCATCCGGGCGGAGTCTCGATGGCGATGAAGTTGGCCGCCGAGGGAACCCATTGGACACCGAGTCGAGTCAATTCGCGAGTATACAAGTCGAGCCCCTGCTGGTTTTGCTCCAGAGTATGGGAAAGGAAATCCTCGTCTTCTAGCGCGGCCACTCCCGCCACCTGGCTGAGCAGGCCGGGCTCGAAGGGAAGCTTGACCTTCCACAGGCTGGCGATCAGTTCGGGATGGCCGAAGCCGTAGCCGATGCGCAATCCGGCCAGGCCGTAGGCCTTGGAAAAGGTGCGCAGGGTGATGACATTGTCGTGACGGTAATCCATGGAGTCAGGATAGTCGGCCAGTTTGCAGGCGAATTCGAAATAAGCTTCGTCGAGAAGCACCAGTACGCGGGCCGGCACGTTCTCCATGAAGCGGTCGAAGGCACGCCGGCTAAAGAAGGTGCCTGTCGGGTTGTTGGGATTGCAGAGGTAAATCAGCTTGGTGCGGGGTGTGATTCGCTCGGCGATGGCCTCCAGGTCAAAGCAGTAGTCGCGCAGGGGAACGCAGGTAGGCGTGATGCCGCGGCTATGGCAGAGAATCGGGAATCCGGTAAAGGTGCCGTGAGCGGTCAGGGCTTCATCGTCGTCGTGCAGGAAAGCGCGGGCGATCAGCGCCATAATTCCCTCGGAGCCGTTGCCGACGATAATGTTTTCGTTTTTCAAGTGGTAGCGGTGGGCCAGGGCTGAGCGAAGGTCGATAGCCGCCTGGTCGGGATAGCGGTGAACTTCCTGCAGGTGTGCGCGCACGGCCTCCATGGCTCGGGGAGATGCCCCCCAGGGGTTCTCGTTGGAGGCGAGTTTAACGACCTCTTGCACACCGTAGGTGCGCTGTACTTCGGCGATCGATTTGCCGCTTTGATAGATGCGCAGGTTAGCGATATAGGCAGGGACGAGTTCGGCATAGACCGAGGATTCCATTAGTTCGGGATTTGCTGACTGGAAGGGAGTTCTCCTTCCGCGCGGCGCTTTAAAGCGGCCTGGCGAAAGGCTTGCAAGATTGGCTCCGGATCGAGGTAGCTGGGATCATTGGGAGGTTGTATCTCGGGGTGCCATTGAAGTCCCAGGGCGAACTGATCGCTGCGGTCGAGGCGAATGGCTTCAATCAGGGCGTCCTCAGGGGAAACGGCTTCCACACTCAGGCCTTCGCCCAGTCTTTTGACGGCCTGGTGGTGGACGCTGACCACCGGGTGGTTGAGGCTTTGCCCGCGGTATAGACCGTGGAGCCAGCTGCTGTCGATGAAGCGCACCGTATGGCTGGCGTGCACTCCGCTGTCCGGGGTGCGCTGGTTGCTGGCGCCTACGCTGCGGTGGCAAATCGAATTGGGAAACTGGGTGGGCACATCCTGATAAAGACTGCCGCCCAGGGCGACATTCAGGAGTTGCATTCCCCGGCATATGCCCAGGATGGGCTTGCGCTGCTGCAGGAACTCTTGGACCAGAGCCAGTTCGTAGCCGTCTCGTCGGGCGTCACCGCACCATTCCTGGCAGACCGGCTCTTCTCCGTAGGCGCGTGGGCAGACATCGGCGCCGCCCTGGAGCACCAGTGCGTCCAGACTGTTGACCAGCTCGTCAATACGGCAGGGCGCGTTCCATTCGGCACCGGGCGAAGTGGGAATGAGAAAGGCAAGGTCCCCACGAGACATGACCCAGTGGGCCAGCGATTCCAGCAGCACCAGCACCGGTAATCCCAGGGCCAGCGCGGGATGGGCTCCGGCCGGCACGAGACTGGCCGAGACGCCGATTTTCAGGGGTTTGATGCCGCAGTTCACGAAGCTTGCTGAGGAACTCCCTTACCAAGAACCATCTTGTCGATGAACTTCTCGATCACATCCTGGATGCGGGTATCTTTCACCTGATCATCGATCTGTTGATACCGTTCGGGGGTGGCGGCATATTCGTGGGCATATTTGCGCATGCGCACCATGAAGTCTTCGCGACCCAGTTCAGGATGGAATTGGAGGCCGTAGAAAGGCTTGTCAGGATGCTTAAGGGCTTGCCAGCGGCAGCGTTCCGAGGTCGCCAGCCAGACGAAGGGTGACGGCACATCTTCTACGACGTCGTTGTGTCCCTGTTGTGCCAGGAAGCGCTCGGGCAGGTGACCCAGAATAGGGTCCTGCTTGCCCTCGGCAGTGAGGACCACTTCGAAGGTGCCCGTTTCGCCCTGCTCGGGACTGCGCACCACGCGCCCGCCCACGGCTTTGGCCATGAGGTGAAATCCGTAGCACAGCCCTAAGGATGGAAGGCCCTTGTCCAGCGCGGCCAGGGTGATGTCGGCCAGCGGTTCTAAGAAGGCGGGTCGATCCTTGGCGACCGAGTAGTCACCGGTGCCGCCGATAAAAATAGCGTCCACTCCGTTGAGGACGTCTACCCCGGGGATCTCCTTGGTCAAATCGATGACTTGCCAGTTCTCTTCCGAAAGGTGGGCGGCTTTGGCCAGGCAGCTCAGCTCATGGTCTACCATGTCCTGTTCCAGGCGTGCTTCGAAGAGGAGAAACTTGAGTTTTTGTCTGTCTTTGGGCATAGGCGGCAGTATAACACAGAAAATTTTAGCTCGCAAAAAAATCGATCAAAAAAATCATACCGTGGTATGACGATCGGATCACCCCTTTAGGATTACATGATGACAAGAAGGTTTTAAGGGGTAAGTGATGAGCCAGGTAGCACAACGTTCGAATAGCTCGGGTAAAAAAATGCGCTGGGTACGCTCGAGCCGGAGCCTGTCCTCGGAATCTGACCAGATCAGTCTGCAGTCCTACCTGCAGGAGGTGGCCAGCGTCGAACTCCTTACCAAAGAGAGGGAATTCGAGCTGGCCCAGGGTGTCCAGAACGGCGACCCGCAGGCTCGTCAGGAGCTGGCCGGTGCCAATCTCCGTCTGGTCCTGAGTATGGCACGCCGCTACGTCGGCTCGGGGATGTCGTTTTTGGACCTCGTGCAGGAAGGCAACCTGGGACTACTCGAGGCAGTTGATAAGTTCGACCCCAGCAAGGGGTTTCGGTTCTCGACTTACGCTTGTTGGTGGATTCGTCAGGCCATCACGCGGGCCATCGCCAACAAGGGCCGCACCGTGCGTCTGCCCGTTCACATCCACGACGTGGTGCAGAAATATTCGCGGATGACCGAAGGCAAGACCACCGACAATAGCTTTGCCGAAATCACCCAGGAGCTGTTCCCGATTGATCAGGAAACGCTCCGCCGCAAGCTATCGCGATCGCTCAAGCGGCCGGTGGAAGCGAATGATGGCGAATATGTAGCGCGGGTTCAAGAGCTTCAGAGCGAATCCATGCGCCGCCTGCGCACCGTCTTGCTCATCGCACAGGAACCGGTGTCTCTGGAAACCCCGCTCGGCAGTGACGGCCAAGAATCAAATCTTGGTTCGATGCTGCCCACCAGTGACTGCGAGATGGCCGCTCATCTGCGCGCACAGGAATGGGACTGGCTGATGTCCCACCTCAACGAGAAGGAGCTGGATATTCTTCGCCAGCGCTACGGCTTGGAAGGCTCCCAGCCCCGCACTCTCAACGAGCTGGCCGAAGAAATCGGCGTCAGCCGCGAATCCGTCCGTCAGGTCGAGGTCAAGGCCTTGAAGAAGCTGCGCAGCGTACTTCTGAAAGAAGGCTGGGCCTCCAACTAGGCTTCCGTTCGGTGAGGAGGAAGAGTGTGGGGAGGTGGAGAGAGTTTCGCCTTCGCATAACCCCTCCCCACCTCACCCACAGGGCTAGATTTGGATGGTGTGGTCCATGAGTTCGCGGCGGCCGTGCTGGATTTGGCGTTCCAGGATGCCTTCTTCGTTGACGACATATTGACCGACTTGGATGAGGGGTGGGGAGTAGGCGTGGAGGGAGACGGCAGGGAGGCCGTCGTGGTGATTGACGGCATGGATATAGCCGGCCCCTCCCGAGCGTATAGTGCCCGTGGGCATTTCGACTTTGGACACGCCCGAGGGCAGAAGCATTTGCTTCTCCATGACGGTGCCTTGCAGGCACATTAGCGCCACTTCCGAGTGGTCGTGATCGTGAAAGCCCGTAGCCTGACCGGGCATCCAGGAGAGAACCCAGACGTCGATGCGGTCATCTTCGTAGAGCAGACGGTAACGACGACGCGACTCATCTTCCACCACAAGTGGCTGCCACAGGTCAGGCTGGTCGGCGATGGCCTGAACCAGCTGGCGCAGCTCTGGCTGCTTTAGAACCCCTTCGGGCTGTTGTTCACTTACCAGTAGGCCACACTGATGGGCTAAATCGGCCGGGGGGCGAAGAACCTCCCACCATTCCTGGCGGACGACGGTTTCGCGGAGAACCATTTCCAAATTACACCTCGCGTGAGTTGCAGTTCTGGCACGGAGCGGCGGGTCCTCTCTAGATAAAACTACTACTTCAAGACGCTAACGACCCAGTTGGCGCAGGAACTTACGCACGGACTCGGTGCCGGTGTCGGAAAACTCGATTCCTACCAGGAAGTTCTGGCTGCGCACATCTTTGCG
The DNA here is from genome assembly GCA_022842865.1 of Vulcanimicrobiota bacterium. Lineage (GTDB taxonomy): Bacteria > Vulcanimicrobiota > Xenobia > Xenobiales > JADMJV01 > JADMJV01. The sequence continues at coordinate 5,600 of JALHOV010000408.1, forward strand.
GCAACTGCGCACGGTGCCGGGCTCGTCCAGCGCAGGGCGTCCCACGATGTCGCTTTGCAGACGCACGGTGGTGCCGGCCTGGACTCCCACCTCGCTGAGAAAGAGGGCTCCGCCCAGCCCCAGGTTGCGCAGTTGCCCTTCGCACAGACGGTCGCCGGAGCGGTTGGCCAGGTAGGCGATTCCTTCGGCTGGCACGCGAATGTGGGCGCGACGCTCCTTAACGCGGTTCTGGCCGGCTCCCAGTTTGTCCAGTGCGGTTTTCACCCAGGAGACGTTCTTTTCTTCATTGCTGCCCACGAACATCAGGCCGGCCAGCCAATGATCTTTGCGATGCTGACACCAGATGACCCGGGCTGAGAGGGGTAACCCCGGATAATCTCGGCCTTCAATCGAAAGGACTGTGTTTTTTCGCAATCTGCTCGTGGTTTCGATGCGCAGACCCAGCACGGAGATGCTGAGCACCTTGGCCGGAGTGCCAACTCCTTCGACGCCAACCTTGATGCGACAGGGGATACGCACTGCTCGACGGCGCTCGGCCTCGATGATTTCCTGGCCAAGAAGAAAGGAGCGCAGTTTCGAGAACGCATTCAGCATGACGCCGTTTTCGCTTGCGCTGGGAAAGATTCCTAGAGCGCTTTTCTGCTGGCTTTTGTGCCTGAGTTGCGCCTCGGCCCAGCCTCGGGTGCTGGTCCTACGGCTGAAACCCGGCCAGGACCTCAAGGAGGAGTTGCTGCATTGCGTGCGTGACCAGCATTTGCAGGCGGCCTGGATTTCGACCTGCGTGGGTAGTCTGCGCAATCTACGTTTGCGGCTGGCCCATCGCAGCGAGACCAGTGAGTTCGAGGGGTATCAGGAGATTGTTTCGCTGACGGGTACGCTCTCGCCGGATGGGGTTCATCTGCACCTGATTGCGGCTGACGAGAGGGGGATGACGCGTGGCGGTCACCTGGTGGAGGGGAATCTCATCTACACCACCGCCGAGATCGTGATTTTGGAAGCGCCCGGGCTGCGCTTCCAGCGCCTTCTCGACCCGCAGACCGGCTCGAACGAGTTGCAAATTACGCCGCGTCCATGAGGGAGGGGTCCCGGTATCTCGATTTGGCAATAAGAAGATACAGAATGGTAACAAAACCCGAAAGAGTTTTATTGAATTTTATCGTCTGGGGCTGCTATCGTTGAAGCAGGTAAGAGACCGGGAATACGATTGCCGACGGGCGATTGGCTTCTTTTCTCTGACCTGCTCAATTTGCTCTCCAAGAAGTCCTGTGCTGCCCTCTCACTCGTAGAGGGTATTTTTCTGTACTTCCGCCTGTGGCGGGTGAGGAGGTGAGAAGGTTGGGGAGGTGGGAGTGCGGGTTTGAGGGATGCCGCCCGGGGGCGTTTTTGGGCGGCCGCGGAGTTCTGGTGGCGGAGTCTTCGCCAGGGCGAATCCGCGGGATGCCGAACCAAGGCCCGGGCGGAGTCGTCAGGCCAGGCGGCGCAAGATGACGCTGCCGACGGAGTAGCCGGCGCCAAAGCTGCACAGGACGCCGGAATCGCCTGCCGCCATGTCTTCATGGTAGCGGTGGAAGGCGATGACCGAGCCGGCCGAACTGGTATTGGCGAATTCGTTGAGGATGACGGGGGCTTCTTCCAG
>JALHOV010000409.1 GCA_022842865.1 Vulcanimicrobiota bacterium
GCAACAAGAATCGCAATCCCTGGCTGGCTCTCGTGCTGGGCATCCTGGTGGCCGTCCCCTTAGTGGTCGTGGCTGTGGCTTCCCCGGCGCTACTCTTCGGGTATCATCTCGCTTTGGCCCGCGCCCGTCGACCCTTCTGGGTTCTGGCTCTCCTGGGCGCTGCTTTCATCGGCTTGACGATCCTGCGCGTTTACGCCTCTTTCCACTCCGAGTATGAACTCATGGCCGTCCGCGCAATCGGTTACTGGCTGGTTTCCTACAGTCTGGTGCTGCTGGCACTGGCCATCAACTATCTCAAAAAACCCTACCAATTTCCCAGCGCGTGATCCACTCGCGGCTGCGCCTGGACAAACTCAACTGGATCGACGGCCTGCAAGCACTGCCCGAAGCGCTCCGGCAGGCGGGCTACCACGAAGCCTGGGCGACCAGCCTAAGCACTCCCCTCCGCCACATTCCCACCAATTTGATGCACCTGGCCCTGCTCAAGCAGACCCGCGAACCCGGCCCGGCCAACCTGCTCGGCCGTGTATTCGCCCTCTCCTGCTGGGCGCCGTTGCAAGGAGTGCTAACGGATTCGCTGCTGCTCACTCTGCAGCAAGCCGGAGTGTTGCGCGAACGCCAGGGACTACACGCCTCGACCGTCGACCTGGCTCCGGCCGGAGGCCTCTACCTGGCCTCCGACCGAGCCTGGGGACCGGCCCACGGTCCTGACTCCGTTTACTCGCCCGGTCTCGATAGCTACGCGATGTGCCGCTGGACCCCGCGCTGGAAAGTGGAATCGGCTCTGGACCTGGGCACCGGTTCGGGAATTCAGGCCCTGGTCACGGCCGGCAACGCCCAGCACATCGAAGGCTTCGACATCAACGAGCGCGCTCTCACCTTTGCCACCTTCAGCGCCCGCCTCAACAGCAAACCGGCCGTCTTTACCCGCTCCGACCTCTACACCGCGGCGGCGGGCAAGAAATACGACCTGATCGTGAGCAACCCGCCCTGGGTTCCGACCCCCGAAGATATCGAGCTCTATCGGGGGGGTGGCGGCAGCGGAGAGATTCTCAGCGAGCGCATTTGCCGCGGTTTGAACGAACACCTGAACCCGGGCGGCCGCGCCGCCCTCTACCTGGAATATCCGCAGTTTCGCGGGCAGCATCTCTTCGAGAGAGTGCGCCAATGGCTCGGCCCCGGTCCCTGGGGCCTGGCCCTGCTGCACCGCCGCCACTACACCACCCTGGAATATGTAGCCGGCCACACATCCCCCCACCTGCGCGCCGACCTCGACTTCGAGCGCTGGATGGAAAGCTACGAGTCCAACCGAATCGAAGGCGTCTCCGCCAGCCTGTTGATTATTTTACGCAGCTCCCGGGACTGGCAAGTCGAACGCGACGGCGTCTTCCCCCACACCTACCAGGGCGAAACCGTGCAGGCCTGGCTTGACAACCCCCAGGCCCAGGTGGGCACCTATCAGACCCAAACCCGCCTCCACTGGCCCGACGGCCCCTTCGCCGACCTCATCCAAACCAGTCCTCCCTGAGCTCACGAGGACTTGAGTTCAAGCCCACAGCCAGATCGGGATCCGCACCGCGCCGCCACAGCCAGTCGGCCGCCCCCCTCTGTTCACAGAAACAAGCCTCGTGTAAAGCCGTCACTCCCTTGCGGATCGGACACCAGGCATCGATCGCCGCCCCGCGGCGCAGAAGAAAACTCATCGCCTCGATCTGGCCGGTGGAAGCGGCGCAGGCCAGCGGCGTCCTACCTACAAAATCCGCCTTCTCCAAAACCGACTCCGCCCCAGCCGTGAAAAGTAGCTCCAATAAAGGCACATCCCCCCGCTCGGCCGCCCAGTGCACAGAAGTGCTGCCATCCTCGGGAGCCTCGTCCTCCACCCGCGCCCCGACGGCCAACAACCGCCTGGCCAGTTCCACTTTTCGAGCGTAGGTCAACAGCGTGCCCCCTCGGGCATCCCGAGCCCGGATATCGGAATCCTCAGCTAGTGCCCGCAGGGCGCTAGCGCCCATATGATTGTGCTAAAAATTGCCCCACTAACAGCTCGCGGGAGTGGAGCTCGCTTGCGAGCGACCGACCGCCTGGCTGGGGGCAATTTTTAGCTAGCTCGCCTCGCCAAACCCGCAAGAAGTCCCCTTCCAGGAGCGATTCCAATTCCTCGGCCTCAAAATCCAGGGCAATCGAGTTGATACAATAATGGTCCGCTCCGAAGAGGTGGCCCAAATGACCACCGCAGCCTGCGCAAACAGCCTCCCGCGCCCCCTCCACTCGCTCATCCTCGCGCACCAGCACGCCCGGGCTGCCGGCCAGAAAACTCGGCCAACCGCAGCCCGAATGAAACTTCTGCTGATAGGTGAACAGCGTTGCGGCGCATTGCGCACAGCGGTATCTCCCCCGCTGCCGGTGCTCCAAATAGCGCCCCGTAAAGGGCGGCTCGGTCTTGCCGTGGCGCATGACCTGATGGCGTAAGCTATCCACGCGCGTTCACTCTTCTGAAAATTTTTCCACCGTTCACCTATTCCGCCCCCGAGGCTTTATGGTATACATAAGCCATGCAGTATACGCTCGTGGACTTAATCAACAAACTCACCATTTCCGCCGACTGTATGGAAGGAGCGCTGCGTACCTATGCCGCTCGCGACCGGTTCGCCCACAACCAACTTCACAACCATGAACTCACTCCCGACAAAACCCGCAGCTCCGGCCGCTGGCAATGCGGCAGCCTGCGCCTGCAAGGCCCACCCAACCTCTCCCGGCGCGACTGGCAAAGCGCCATCGACCAGTTGCTCGCCCATGGTTAATCTTCTGCCCTTCTGGCTTTATACCCCGAAGCGGGCCGATGCGACCTGAACGACCGTCCTTCTTCCTTCTCGCCCTGTTTCTGCTGGCGTTTTTCACGCAGGCGCTGCAACCAGGACGCTACCTCCTACGGCAAAAACGGTGCTTTGCCAGCTTGACACAATTTCGCAACTTCTCCGTGCTGGCTAACCGTTAAATTCAAAGCTGTGATTGTCAACAAGAACGCCTACAGTAACAAACCCTGGTCCGCCCTTCAGAAAGCGGCCACCGATCTCGGCAAAACCGAGGACGGCCGCTATCACGTCGATGGCTTTCGTTGGGACATCGTCAACAACGAAGACGGTTCCGCACAGGAACTGGGCGTCTTTGGCGATGCCTACATCAAACCCGAAGGCGTTAAAGACGTATTCCTGGCCGTCAAGCCTTTCACTGACAAACCCGGCGGTTACCCCGGACACGCCCAGCTCCATTTCGAGATGCAACCGGACAGCCCCGTCACCGACGGCAAGGGCAATCAGGACCACGGCCTGGTGCTTTCAGTCGAAGTGCACTTTAAGCAAGGCGAATTCTGGGACCCCGTCGGTCAGGAAAACCAGCCCACCCTTTACCAACTGGGCAGTTGGACCGACGCCATCGAGAAAGCCGGCGTCGTCCACCACTACCCGCTCGAACTCTACAAACTCGAGCTCAGCCAGCAGCAAAAAGAAAGCTTGCTACGCGAACGCCTGGAAGCGGCCACCCTGGACCATACCCAGGACGTCTACCACCCCACCACCAACTCATGCCTCTCCACCCTGATCGACGCCGTTAACAAAGTCACACCCCAGAGCCAGAATATCCCCGCCGGTGCCCCCAACTCGACCGTCCCCGTCTGGTGCCCTAAGGCCTTCAAAAAGTATCGCCTGATCGACAACACCAAACCCGATCTGGTCATCCCCGCTCAGCCCAAACCCGGTCAATCCGCGTAAATCATCTTGCGGGTCATCCCGCCATCCAGGATAAACTCGGCGCCGGTGACAAAGCCAACTCGGCCCACGTATTCGGGCCGCCTACTCGACCTGCTCAACTTTCCCTGGCATACTGGCGCCAGGGAAGCCCCCAAAAAAGGAGTCAGCGCCAGAACCCGCCCTTCTTCTTCAACTCAGCGCACCTCCACTTACCCGCAAATCCTGCGAAATCGAAAACGACACCTCGATGGCCATCTCCACCGCCCGCACCATCCGGTCCAGCCCCATCCCCTCCGAGGCCGGCGGTACGTGCACGAAGCCGCCCCGACCTCCACTCCGAGCCAGGCTACGCATCAAGCCATAAAAGACGTGATTGCAAACGAAGGTCCCGGCCGTCTGGGAAATTTCGGCGGCAAAACCAGCCTCCTCCCAAGCAGCCCGTATCGCCTTGATAGGCAAGGTAGACCAATAACCCACCGGCCCCTTCGAAACAATGGCCTCATCCACCGGAGAAGCACCAGCATTATCGGGTATCCGAGCGTCATTGACGTTGATGGCCACCCGCTCCAAAGAGAAGCAATTCCGCCCCCCGGCCAAGCCCAGACAAATCACCAGAGCCGGACGGTTCCGCCGCAAAGCCCGCCGCAGCGCCACCAGCGACTGGCCGAAGACACAAGGCAAAACCAGCCCGCGCACCGGCTGACCCGCTAGCTGAAGCCCATCCAGGGCCAGCGCAATTTCGCCAGAAGGGTTGAATGAATCCCCACCAAACGGCTCAAAGCCCGTAACCAAAACCATACAGGCGGATTCGCAACCTCTGCTGCGAATACTCCCTCATGATCATTTTCGGCACCAAAGGGCGCGACGACGCCCGCGGAGTCATCGCCGACGGCTGCCCCCACTGCCGCGAAGTCCGCGCCTTCACGATCGTGGACCAATTCGAAGTCCCGCACGTCTACTGGGTCTCCATGGGACAGGGCACCCTGCGCAACACCTTCATGCGCTGCCTCCACTGCAACCACCACTACGCCTTCGAGGAACGCAAATATCGCTCCATCATGAGCTGTGCCGAGGCGGAGCGCTCCAACCTGCCCGAACTGGTGCAACGCACCCACCCCGAACTGATGAGCTACCTTGATCAGGCGGCCCGTTGCCAAAGCTGCGGCTTCCAACGGGACCGCCCCTTCAAATTCTGCCCTCAGTGCGGCCTCAACTCGGGCCACTAAAGTGATAGGTTAACCCGCAGGGGTCTCGACCACAATCTCCGCTTCCGGATCGTGGTCATTTAGAATCTCCTGGCATTCGGCGCGGGCGTCACCCCAACTCGAATAGCCCTCTCCTTGGGCTACCTCCTGGCTACTACGGAGAATCCGCCAGGCCCACTCCCCCGAGGTTGCCAGGTAAACGACCGCGCTATATTCTTGAGTGCTCATACCATAGTTTGTTCCCTTGCTCGCCCCGCGCACCTTCCACGCTCGCCAGGCTCAAACAACCCGAGCCCGAATCTCCGTCTCCATGGACTTGCTGCAGCTGTCCCTGTTCTTCAACGGACTTCTGGTGCTCGGCCTCCACCTGGGCCGCCGGCGCTGGCTCATGACCCTGCAGCCGCTTCTCTGCCTGCTGCTCCTGCCCCACTACCCGGGCTGGGGCCTGACCCTGCTGCTCGGAATCAGCACCCTGCAGCGACATTCCCCGCGAGCACGCAAATGGCTGGTCTGGGGAAGCCAGGGTCCCCCGCCCGCCCCGCATCCTGTTCAGGAACTCAGCCTGGCTCGCAAATGGAAAGAAGTCACGGACGCCTACGAACTCCTCGAGGGCGAGCAACCGGTCTGGATGCACCTGCTGGCCTGCCGCGCCTACGCCCGCCAGGCCCGCTTTCCCGAAGCCCTGCAGAGCCTGCGCAAAACCAGCCTGGCTCCACCCCAGATGCCACCCCATTACGCCTGCATGACGATGGCGCTGACGGGCTCTTCCCCCCATCTGGAAGCCTGGCTGCCCCGTCTCCCCAGCTGGCCGGAACACACCAGGCTGCACGCTCGCGCTCTCTGCCAGGGCCGCGCTGGCCAAATGGAAGCCGCCGAAAAACTTTGGGCAGAAACCCTGAAACTCGCTCCCGAAGACTTTTCCATTCAGGAAGACCTGCAGCAACTCCCCGCCCACATCGACGCCGAGACCGTGCGACAGCTGCACGATCATTTCAAGAAACTCGACCACAACAGCCAGATGGCCAGCGCCCGCCTGGGTCCTCAGAGCATGGCCCTCATCCTGCTGACCTGCCTGTCCTACCTCTTCCAACCGCCCCATCTGAAAGACAGCCTCTATCTGGCCCAAAACACGCTGCCCCAGGGCCTGATCACCAGCCTCTTCGTGCACTACAACCTGACCCATCTGTGCCTCAACATGCTGGCCCTGGCCGGCCTTTCCCCGCTGGTCGAGCTGCTCTATCCCAAAAAGTTCTTGCTCCTCTACTTCCTCTCCGGCATCGTGGCCGGCTTGGCCCAGCTCTTCGTCACTCCCCAGGCCCATGTAGTCGGCGCCTCGGGCGCCATCATGGCCCTTTTAGGCGCGCGCCTGGCCCTGCTGCTACGCTATCCCAACCATCATCAGCTGCTGCTGTTATTGCTTATCTTTGGGGTTCAGGTGGTGGTCGACCAGGAATTCCCGCAACTGGGCGGAGTGGCCCATGTCTGGGGAGCCTGTAGCGGCTTCCTGTTCGTCTTGGCCACCAGGCCCAAAGACCTCTCTCCCCAAACACCCGGGCTATGACCGATGCTGAATTCGCCCACCTGGAGGCGGAACTCTTCGACGACTACGGTCTGCCCCTCAACGGCCTGCACGGGGCTCGCCACTGGCGTCGCGTCGACAAACTCGGTCGCTTACTGGCTGTCTACACCAATGCCGATGTCGAAGTAGTGCGCCGCTTTGCCCTCTTCCACGACAGCCAACGCTACAACGACGAGACCGACGTCGGCCACGGCCAGCGCGCCGCCGACCGCGCTCGCCAGTTCTGCGCCGACGAACTCAGCCCGGAGCAAATGCAGTTGCTCTATCTGGCCTGCGCCAGCCACGAAAGCGGCCTGACCAGCGACGACCCCACCATCGGCACCTGCTGGGACGCAGATCGGCTCGATATCGACCGGCTCGACAAACTGCCCTGGCTCACCTTGATCAGCACCGAACTGGGGGCCCGCATCGCCAAACTGAGCACCTTCGACCGGCTGGATTGGGCCAATCTCGAACCCTGGACGAAAAAGCCTCGAGGCATCTTCCGCGAATCCCAGTCATAGCCACAAACGCTCCCCCACCCGCAGCCCATCCAGCCCTTTGCAAAGACGCTGCAGATCCACCCCGTTCCAACATTCCACCGCCGCCGAACGCAAAGTGGACGCCGCCCGCGCCGCTAAAATGGCTACTCCGCGCTCCTGCCCCTGCGAGCTCTTCAAACAGGCAGCCGCCGCCTGA
>JALHOV010000410.1 GCA_022842865.1 Vulcanimicrobiota bacterium
CCCAGGTACACATATCCGAAAGTTCATGAATCTCGCGCTGGTGAACCTGCCGCCCAAAGCCTTGATAGGCTCGGGTGGAATCATAGAAACGATCGCAAATCACAATGTTGCCTTCGCCCAGTTGAGGACGGATGAATTGCTCCACCAGTTGGCTGCGCGAGGCCGAGAGAAGAAGCACCTCGGTAAGCGGCGTGATTTCCTTGAAATCCGGGTTAGCCAGAATGGCTCGGATGGATTCGCCAATGATGGTGCCGCCCGGTTCGCGGGTTAACCGGACCGGCCAGCCTTCTTTTTGCAGGTGGTCATGGAGAGCCTGGGCGAGGCTGGACTTGCCGGCGCCTTCGATGCCTTCGAAGGTGATAAAAAATCCTGAAGCTTGACTCACAAAAGTCTCCCCACTACGAGTAGATTCGCACGAAGCGTTCGGGTTCGACCCCGAAACTGGACGATTTGAGTTGCTCCGCCTCGGCCCATTCGTGTTGCAGGCGGCGAATTGGAGCCGACTGCGGGGATAAATCCACCGGTTGGCCGCCTTCCCGCACCTGCTTGATGGCCTCCTTGGCCTCTCGCTGAGCGAACTCCTCCGGGCTCAAATGCTGCAGCCGGAAATAGGCCTTGAGAAAGGCCTGCAGTTGGGTCACGGTGTTGGCCCGCACGATGTGGACCGGGATGTTGCGGCGGCGCAGTTCGTCGAACTTGAAGTTGCGCTTCTTGACCTGTTCTTTGAGAGTGATGACGACGTCGGCCATCTCCCAGGAGCGCACCACCTGCGCCGTTACGCCCAGACTGCGAATGGCCCGCTCCAGGCGGTTGCGACTCACCGAGTAGGGAAAAATGCGCACGCCTTCGACCGGCTCGTGCCCTGGAGGCTGCGGAGCCAGACGGCCGTCCGCGTAGCGGTCGAACTCATCGTCCTCGACGGTGACGCTGTGGGCCCCGCCCGCGTATTCCAGGAACTCGCGGTTGGAAGTCTGCAGCACCTCGACTTTGCCGGCGCCGCGGCGCAAGCGCACCTCGGGCTTGACGGCCTGACCGCGCAGCAGCAAGTCGACCGTGTTGGCCACGTCCGAGTGGATGGCGAAGGTGTCTTTGTCCTGAATCTCAATGAGCACGTCAAAGCAGGGAGGAGCCTTGCGCTCCAGGATGGACTTTTGGGTGCCGCGCCGGCGCGCTTCCTCATCCGAAATGGTGACCGACTGGATGCCGCCAATCAGGTCGGAGAGTGTCGGATTGAGCATCAGGTTTTCCAGGGTGTTGCCGTGGGCGGTGGCCACCAGGATGACGCCGCGCTCGGCGATGGTGCGGGCCGCGTAAGCTTCCTGTTCGGTGCCGATTTCGTCGACCACGATGACCTGAGGCATGTGGTTTTCCACCGCCTCGATCATGATCGCGTGCTGCTCGCTGTTATGCGGCACCTGCATGCGCCGGGCCATGCCGATGCCCGGGTGAGGGATGTCGCCGTCGCCGGCAATTTCGTTCGAGGTATCGACGATGACCACTCGCTTGGCCAGATCATCAGCCAGCACGCGCGCCACCTCACGCAGCAGCGTGGTTTTACCCACGCCTGGCCGCCCCAGCAAAAGGATGCTTTTGCCCGACTCGACCACGTCGCGAATCACGTGCTCGGTGCCATAAATGGCCCGGCCCACGCGGCAGGTCACCCCTACCACTTCATTGGTGCGGTTGCGGATGGCCGAAATGCGGTGCAGGGTCGCCTCGATGCCGGCCCGGTTGTCGGGTCCAAAACTCCCCACGCGCTCGGTCACAAAACGGAGGTCTTCTCGGGTGATGGGATCCTGGGTCAGGTAGTGAAAGCTGCCCGGGAGACGAGCCTGTGGCAGTCGCCCGAGGTCCATGACCACCTCGATCAGATTGACCAGGTCATCTTCGTGAGCTTCCAGTCCTTTGCGCACGGTGCGCGGGAAGATGTCGAGCAGGCGCTCCAAATTGTCCGTGATTTGTAGTGTTTGTCGTTCCATTACTCTTTGACCACCCGCACCGTCTCCAATTGTGGGTCGTAAGCACCTTGAACGGTGACTCCCGCCGCCAACTCGGCCTGCAACTCTTCGATCAAGGCCGGGCTGGGGACCTCCCCAGGCAGTAACCAGGGGATTCCCGGTGGGTAGGGACAAACCGTATCCACACAAATGCGCCCCGCGGCTTTGCTTAACGGCACACTTTCCCACCGGGCCAAGAAGGCCTGTTTCAGCGACAGGCGGCTTTCCGGCAGCTCCGGCAGGTGGGGGCTGCGAATCTTGTGCACTTTTTCAGGCGCCTGACCGGCCAATTCGGACACGGCTGCCACCAGCCGATCGATGCTCTGCCGGGTGTGTCCGGGAGTGACCAGGGCCACCAGATTCTGACTGTCAGACATCTCTAGCTGCAGGTTGTGTTCCCGGCGCAGGCGGCGTTCCACCTCATAACCGCTGAAGCCCGGCAGGCTGAAAACCAGGCGACTATCGTCCCAGTCGTGCACACCGGGTCGGCGCCCCCAAAGCCGGGCCCCCGCCGCCTGCAGGCCGGCGCGGGCCTGGTCGGCCAGCTGCAGCACCTGCTCTAGCAGCCGCTGACCTTCCTGGGCCAGCTGGCGCCGGGCCGTGTCCAGGCTGGCCACCAGTAGAGTCGAGGGACTGGTGGTTTGCAGCATTCGCAACACTGACTCGAGGCGGGCCCTCTCAACCCGATCACCGTTGGCGTGGAGCATGGCCGCCTGAGACAAACCGCAGACCAGCTTGTGGCTGCTCTGCACCACCAGGTCCGCTCCGGCCCACACGGCCGAGCGGGGGAGGCGAGGGTGAAAGGCCAGATGAGCCCCCCAGGCCTCATCCACCAGTAGCAGCATGTCTCGTTGGCGCGCCAGGGCCACCAGTGCATCCACGTCAGCAGCCGCCCCATAGTAACTGGGACTGGTCAGAAAGAGGGCGCGGGCCTGGGGATTTCTTTGCAGAACCGAGAGCAGCGAGTCGGGAGTGGCTACGTGGAAAACGCCCATTTCGGCATCAAACGGTGGTTGATAATAAACGGGTCGGGCCTCGCTGAGCAGCAAACCCGCCACCGTCGAGGAGTGGGCGTTGCGCGGCACCAGCACCGTCTCACCGGGGTTGAGACAGGCCAGGAGCATGGCCTGGTTCCCGCAGGTTGAGCCGTTGACCAGAAAGTAGCAACGATCGGATTTGTAGGCCTGCGCAGCCAAACGCTGAGCCCGCAAGCAACCGTCGAAGGGGCGATGAATATCGTCCATCCCCTGCACCTGGGTGATGTCGGCTTGCAAAGCCCCCGCACCGACCAGATCAACAAATTCGGCGGGCGCTCCCGTGCCCTGCTGGTGCCCGGGCATGTGAAAAGAGAGCACCCCCGACTTCACATAGTTCACCAGGCTGTCAAAATAAGGGGCCGCCGACTGTGGGTCCATGACTACGGGTCGATGCGAAGTTGCTGGATCTTCCAGTCGCGAGCTTCACGCTTCTTGAGTTGAGCCACGTCGGGCAGCTCGCCCCAGGCCGGCAGCGCCAGGAGGCCCAGGGCCATCAGCAGACTTTTCATGAAAAACTCCCCGTATCTCCTTTCAACAGATTCCGCTCAGCCCAGAGTTAACCTTTCTTACCCTCTGCAAAAAGCGAACAGAATTTCGTTGTTGCATGCTGGCAAAACCGCGTCTATACTGGAAATGCGGCCACTCTCGGGCCACTCCAGAGCCTCAAACTTTCCCCAGGGATCCCCATGCCCGAAACCAGTTTGAGGTCGTCGGAATGCCCGAGCAGTCCCAGTCTTCAGCGACTAAATCGACCAATCCCTTACCCCATCGTGTTCGGTTTCGGCCGAGCAACCACTCGTTACGACTCGATCCAGCCTCCCCCTACTATACCTGTGTCCATAGCAGGGCTCGGGATAGCGACTGCATTGCTTGAAATATCGGAGGAACAGATCCATGGCTAAAAAACGCAAAGACAAACAACAGGACAGCCCGACCGGAGCGGAAGAGGCTGCCGCCCAGCCCGAAGTAACGGAAGCGACTGCGGAAGAGCCGGCAACCGAGGCACCCGTGGCGGAAGAAGCCGCTGCCGAAGAATCCCCAGCGGAAGAGCCGGCTGAAGTGGCAGCCACTGAGGAAGCCACCGACGAAGAAGCGGTAGCGGAGGAGCCTGTCGCCGAGGAAGTCGACGACGAACCGGTAGCCGAAGAAGTCGTAGCCGAAGAGGATGACGACGACGCCGACGAGGATGATGACGACGAACCGGTGGCTGAGGAAGAAGTCGTAGCCGAGGAAGACGACGAAGAGGATGAAGAGGACGAGAACGACGAGCCTTCTGCCAGTTCGCCCCCTCGCGTCGAGGACGACGCTGCCGAAGCCGCCTGAAACGGGCGGACCATAAGGAAAACGGACCCTGATCCCAAAGGCCCGGGGAATGAAAAGCTTTGCCCACCTTCCCCGGGCCTGCTGGTGGATCGCCGGCGCCACCCTCATCAACCGGATGGGGGCGATGGTTTTTCCATTTCTGGTGCTTTATTTCCATCGCGGACTCGGGCTTCCGCTGGAGACGGCAACCTCGGTCGCCGCCTGTTGGGGGCTGGGCAGCTTTGTGTCCGGGCCGCTGGGAGGCTGGGCCTCCGATCGGATCGACCCGGTACGCCTCTTGGGACTATCCATGCTGGCTGCCGGTTCGCTCATGCTCGTCTTCCCCTCGATCCGGTCGCTGCCATGGCTGATGCTATGCACCTTTTGCCTGGCTTTGTTAGCCGACCTGGGGCGTCCCAGCACCATGACCGCGCTGGCCCGTTTGGGTGGGAGCGACAATGGCCGAGACGCCTTTGCCCTCAACTATATGGCCATCAATTTGGGGATGAGCATCGGCCCCACCCTGGGCGGCTTTCTGGCCGAGGTGGACTACCGCTATCTATTCTGGGTGGACGGTGCTACCAGTGCAGTGGCCGCCGCCGTGCTGCTCCTTTCTGGCACCGTCTGCCCTGCCGTACAAAAAACGGCGGATGCGCACGTGGACTGGAACATAGGTCGGCCAGCTTTGCGAATGTACCTGTGGCTTAGCCTATTTTTCTGGTCTTTTATGACCTTCTTCGCGGCCGGCCCGGTCTATGCGGTGAAATGGCTGCATCTCTCCGAGCACGACGTCGGCTATATCTGGCTTTTCAACACCATTTTGATCGTACTCACCAACCTTTGGGTGAACCGTCTCACGGCCGGAATTTCCCTCCCCAAACTGCTAGCCGCCGGCTGCGCCTGTCAGGCCCTGAGCTATCTGACCCTGGGAATAACGCCCGGTATCGGCGGTCTGGTAGTGGCCACCCTGTGGCTGACCCTTGGTGAAATGCTGCTCTTCTCCAACGCCAACGCTTACGTGGCCCAGGTAGTACCTGCCGAGAAAATAGGACGCGCCATGGGCATCAACGCTCTCTGCGTAAGCCTTGCGCTGATGACTTCCGCCCCAACCATGGGCTACTTCTTCTCGCAGCACAGCCCGAACTGGCTTTGGGCGGTTATGGGAACGGCGGCCGGAGTGTCCGCCCTGGGCATGGCCGGCCTTCCAGGACATGAGAGCGCAGGGAAGGAACTTCCAGTGCGGAGGTAGCTTCTGTGGTTCAAATGATGACGCGCACCGGCGCCATGCGCCTGACTCCGAGTCTCGATTCCATCCTGGACTTTTGGGTCCAACAGGCGGAAGGGTCGGGACCCATGGCTGCCATCGCCAAACTGCTGGTGCCGCAAATCGAGGCACACCCGGAGTTGCGCGGCCCCCTACAGCCCCAGGCCCTGGCGGCCCAAGCCGAACTGGTGGACGCACTGGTCTCCTGCGTGCTCCCGGCTGGCTTACAGCGCTTCTCCTTCGCCGCTCTGGCCACGCCCTCGAGCTTTGACGTGCATTGGGCCACGCCGCGCTTCCGCCGCGAACTGCTGGACGCCCAGGGCAAGTTCCGTGGCGAACCTTTCCTCCAGGGAATGACCTGGGACTACCTGCGCCAGCTTTTCCAGTTCTTGTCGGTGGCTCGCCAGGTTTACCAGCGCCAATTCCCCTTCGAGAAGTCGGTGATCATCGAGCAAACCGGCGACAACGGTTTGACTCGTTACTTTCAGCTTCGAGCTCACTTCGATCACTTCGAGCTGAAAGTGCCCAAAAAGCTTCCCAAGATCTCGGATGAGGCCTGGGAAAAGCTGGCCATGGAACTGGACGACCTCGAGCTCTGGAAAAGAACCCTGCCGCTGGACGAGTTCGAAATGTATGGCCTGATTGTGTACGAGGCCACCGACATCACCGAAGAGATGACCTTGTCGGCGATCAAGCAGGAACTGGTGGCCAAGGACCCCCTCCAGGACAGCCAGCGCTTCAGCCGCATCCAAAACCACTTCCGCATGCTGTTGGGAGTCGACGACCTGGGCTTGCTGGTGATGGGTTCACGCGACGGACTGCTGCTGGAATTGAGCCCGGGGGATAAGACCACCCAGGACTGGCGCACCGTCGACCTGGCCACCATCCATCAGAAGCTCAGCCCCACCTGTCAGAGCACCCTGCGTGAAGGCCGTCCCATTGTCATCGAAGATCTGCATAAGGCCGACCTGTGCTCTCAAGTAATGGTGGAAGCTTCTCAAAAGGGGGCACGCAGCTACCTGATGATGCCCCTCTTCTTTGAGGGCCAGAAGGTTGGCGTTTTTACGTTCACTTCACGGGTAGCCCACGCGTTCAATAACCTCACTCCGTATCGCCTGCAGGAGGTCACTCCTTTGCTGGCGCTGGCGGTACGGCGCACCTGGGATAGCTTCCAGCACCGCGTGGAAGCTATCATCCGCGAGCGTTTTACCGCCCTGCATCCGGCTGTCGAGTGGAAGTTTCGCCAACAAGCTCTGGAAGTGTTGCGCACCGATCACGACCTGGAGGTACTCGGCCAGGACATCGTCTTCCAGAACGTCTATCCTCTTTTTGGCGCTTCCGATGTACGCAATTCCACGGTGATCCGCAACGAGACCATCCAGCAAGATCTCAGTCTACAGCTGCGTCTGGCCTCGCACATTCTGGAAGCCGCCTACGCCGAGCGACGGTTGACTTATCTAAGCAGCCGGCGCTACCGACTCAAACAGTGGTTGGCCCATTTGGAACACGGCCTGGACTCGGGAGACGAGCCGCGCATCATCGAGTTTCTGTAGGGTGAAATCGAACCGCTGGTCGTGACGGTAGCCAAGTTTTCGGTAGCC
>JALHOV010000411.1 GCA_022842865.1 Vulcanimicrobiota bacterium
TGAACATGGCGCCACCCATCAGCAAAGATAGAGTGCTTTCTTCGACGGCCAGAGCCCATAATCATGCAAGACCGCGGTGAAGTTTGCTATGTCAATGGGGTTTTCGGCCGCGCTCCTAGTATCGTCTTACTTCTTGGTGTCTTCCACGAAGTAGTGGATGTGACCGCCATCCGCGTTGATTTTCAGCGGGGTGATATCGCGATCCGGCGGGATGTTCGGGGGTTCCTGGCTGTCCATCGGAAGCGGGCGGTCGGTCAGGAAAGCGGCCGTCATGCGCAGCGCATCGGGATGGTCCTTAACCCCGCCGTGGTTGACGCCCCACAGGTTGCGTAAGGGCACGCCCGGAAGAGTGGCGCTCTCTCGCGACACGGTGGTTTCGCCTTTGATGGTGACGCGGAAGCGCGTGGCCAGGGTGGGGCGGCCGTTACCGGCGATAACCAGCATTTTAGCGCGCGACTTCTGACGGTCAAAGGTCTGATTCAGCGCGGTCAGGTTGGGATTGTTGCCCTCGCGCACTTCGCCCAGGTCTCTGAGCGCCTGACGAATGAGCGGATCATCTTCTCTGGGGATGGTATTTAAGCCCAGCTCGCGGAATTTCAGGCTGAGGTCGGCCAGCACGCTGCCCTTATTGGGGGTGGCCAGCATCACCAGGTGGTCGACTTTCTCATTGCCCTGGTCGAGATAGGCGCGCGTGCCCAACCCGCCCATGCTGTGGCTGACCACGTCGATTTCTTGGGAGCCTGTAGCGGCGGTGATGCGATCGATGGCCTGGCGTAGCTCGGCGGCATTGTTGGCTAGCGAGTTACAAGACCGGCTGAACTGCATGGCGAAGACTTTGCCTTCCCCGTCCACGGCGCCGCTGTTGGGGCTGATGACGCCTCCGTCTTTATTCACGCCGTCACGGACCAGCCAGGTCTGCATGTTGGTCCAGGTGGAGGCTCCGCTGTTGAAGCCATGCACCAGAAGGACGGGCTTTTGGAGCTTGGGCGCGCTCTCTTCGGGCAGCTGGTAGCTGTCCACGGTATCTTCTTGACCGGTCCACTGGAATTCGAAGTTGTCGGCCGCCATAATATCTTCCAGCGATGGCTGCTGGGAAGGACGCGGGGTCTCGGACAACGGGCTGCTATTTCCCACCGGGCGGGGCAAGGTGCTCGTGATCTGCATTAGTTGATCTCCTCTGACCTTTCCAGTGTATAGGCGCGACTCGCCCTATGTGTAACATCCATGTTGCCAGATGCCCTGAGCAGGGGTTCGTGTTGTATCTAAGGAACGGCCGCGTTCGGGAGCTCGCCTGAGAGCGAACTCCGCGGTTTGCTGAGCAAACTTCCACCGAAGGGGTTCAAACATGGCTCGATCGACTGTTCAAAAGAAAGCCCCCAGGCGGGTGACGCAAGAGTATTTGGAGATGTGCTGGGCGAAGCACCCGCTAGAACCGACCGAGGGCTTCGGGGGTCTGCTGGGCGTGCTACAGACCATCACCACAGCCGCCCTGGCCGGGGACCTTCCCTCGCGAGCGGAGTTGGCCGGCATGCTGCAAGGCACGTTGGAGCACGATGTGTTCACGCCGGAGTTCTTCCAGACGGTGGGCAAGTGGATGGTGGAAAACTGCACCAGTCAGGCTCAGCAAGAAAACATCCGCTTCACTCTGCGCGAGATGACCGAGCAGACCTGGTTGCCCGAATACCCGGCCATCGCTTTCCTGTTCACCCTCTGGGAACCCGAGTGGGGCAAATTTGTCAGCGAGCTTTTCATCCCCGGCGGTCACTGGATTTTGCCCGAGGTGGTCGATACCCAGGAAGGCCCCACCTACTTTGACGGCATTCTCAGCTGGTGGCTGCTGAGCTCGCACATCCGCGCCTGGCACCGCGCCCCCGAACACTTTTACCGGCAGCTCTGCATACGGGCCCTGGAAGACTTCGGCGACGACTTCCCCGAGGTCTCGCTGGCCCAGGTGCTGGCGGCCGATGAAATCCTCCCCGAGCTGATTTCCGAGGAAGCCTATCGGAACTATCTCTACGATCCGAGCGAGCTGGACTATGCGCGGCTGGCGGCGGATGCCTGGGAGAAACGCGGTCAGGATGTGACCACCCTGCGCGCGGACATTGAAGAGCACGCCTCAGAGCTCGAGGACGAATAGCCAAAAGATAAGCAATTTCTCGTCGGAATTGGTATCCGGCTGATTACAGGAAGTCAGCTGCAATGAACCAAAGGTGGAGCGGTGAAACCAGGCAAATACCCTCCGCTGCAGGTTCTGCTCGTGGAAGACCACCGTCCGACCCTTGCCAAGCTTGAGAAAGCACTGACAGAGTGGGGCCACACCGTGCGGGCGCGCACCAGCGCTCTGGACGCCCTGGATCTGCTGGCCTCGGCGCCGGACATCCAGCTGATGATCACCGACTGGGTCATGCCCGACATTGACGGTCTGGAACTCTGTCGCCTGGCCCGCAGCCTCGAGCGGGAACGTTACCTTCATATTCTGGTGCTGACGGTCCGCGATAACAAGGACGACCTGGTGCATGCTCTTGAGGCCGGCGCCGATACCTTTGTCTCCAAATCCTTCAACCTCAGTGAGCTACAGGCCCAGATACGCACCATTCAGCGCACCGCCGATCTGGAGTCGCAACTGGCCTCTCGCCTGCAGGATTCGCATCAGCAGAACGAGCTGCTGGCCCGCCAGAACGAGGAGCTTGCCCAGGCACGCGCTCAAGCCGAACTGGCCAGTCAGGCCAAAGGGGATTTCCTGGCCAACATGAGCCACGAAATCCGCACTCCCATGAACGGAGTGCTGGGAATGGTGAGTTTGCTCAATGGCACCGAGCTCACTTCGCGCCAACGGGAATACGCCACTCTGATTGAAGTCAGCGCCCAGAATCTGGTGGCGATTCTTAACGACATTCTGGATTTTTCCAAGATCGAAGCCGGTAAGCTAGAAATCGAAAGCTCGGAGTTCAGTCTAGACGAGTTGATTTCTTACGCAGTGGCCATGTTTTTGCCTCAGGCTCAAGCCGCCGATCTCTCTCTCAGTTGTAGCATCGAGCCCAATGTGCCCGACCGACTCGTGGGAGATTCGGTTCGCCTGCGCCAGGTGTTAATCAACTTGCTGAGCAACGCGCTGAAATTTACTTTGCAGGGGTCGGTCCGACTGCACGTGCACCGTTTGCAGCACTCGGAGGCCGAGGTTCTTTTGCGTTTTGAGGTCGAGGACACAGGCATCGGCATTCCCGAAGAAAAACAGCAACTGATTTTCGATGCTTTCCATCAGGCGGACGCCTCGGTCACCCGCCGATTCGGGGGGACCGGTCTGGGCCTCTCCATCTGCTCACGCCTGATCGGTCTGATGGGGGGGCGTTTCGATCTGCGCAGCCGTGAAAACGAGGGCACCACCATCAGCTTCGAGCTGGGTTTCCAGCCAGGCCAGAGCGCTGAGCCTTTCCTGATTCCGCCGGCGCTTCAGGGAGTGCGAGTGCTGGCGGCCTCGCCCCGCGCCGACGGAAGGGAGACCTTGCGCCAGTTGTTAGAAACCACCGGCTTTTCTGAAATCGACCTGGCCGAGACTCCGGAGCAGTCGGAGAGCATGTGGAGGCAAGGGCTTTATGGCCTGGTGGTGTTGGATGCTTTTCGTGAAGCCGAATGTGATCGATTGTCGAGGCTCCTGGACGAGAGTCGCGTGCCGCACGTCTTGAACGTCCAACCCGGCCAGGGAACCAGTGTGCGCCCGCCGCTGACGCGACGGAGTCTGGCGCGGGCCCTGGTTCGCTCGGTCGGCGCCACCAGCGAGTCGGTGGCGGAGTCGAGGAATGAAGAACGGAGCCTGCGCATTTTGGTGGTGGAGGACAATGCCATTAGCCAGACAGTGATGCGTTTAATGCTGGGGGAGCAGGGCCACAGAGTGGAGTTGGCCAGCACCGGTAAGCAGGCCGTGGCTCTGCTCGAGCAGCGCTGTTTTGACCTGGTCTTAATGGATATGCAGATGCCGGAGATGAACGGCCTGGAGGCGACCGGGGTGATCCGAGAACGAGAGCATCAGACGGGTCGCCCGCGCACTCCCATCGTAGCTCTGACGGCCCGCGCTCAAGACTCTGACCGGGCCGCCTGTTTGCAGTCTGGGATGGACGGTTATCTGACCAAGCCCGTTCATTCTAACGAGCTTTCGGAAATATTGGCGGACATTTAAGCATGACCGCTGTTCTGGTAGTGGACGACTCCCCAACGATGCGCAAAATGGTGAAGGCGGCCCTGTCGCCTCTACAACCGCTCTTTGGCGAGGCCGCCAATGGCCTGGAGGCCATCGAGCAGCTAGCTTTGCAGCGCTACGATTTGATGATTCTGGATCTTAACATGCCGGACATGCACGGTTTGGAAGTCATTCAGTATACGCGTTCTTACGATACCTATCGAAAGCTTCCCATTTTGGTGCTGACCACTCGATCGGAAGACGAAACCCGGCAGACTGTGCTCGACGCCGGTGCGGACAGGTATTGCACCAAGCCTTTCCAACCCCAAGATTTGCTCGGCGCGGTTCGTGATTTGCTCGGACAAGCCGAATCTTAGCTATGGAGTTCTTGGAAGATTTCACCGAGGAAGCCGGCGAACTTTTGAAAGGGATCAACCAGCAATTGCTGGCCCTGAGCGAGGCGGCCTCGGGCTCGGCGCGCCAGCCGATCTACCAGGAATTGCTGCGCGGCTACCATACTTTGAAGGGGCTGGCGGGAATGATGGGGCTGGAACAGGCGGTGGAGATGTGCCACGCCGCCGAGAGCTTCCTGAATCGGACTCGCAAGGGGCAGCAGGAGTTAGAGGCACGCTGGGTAGACCTGCTGCTGGAAGGTAGCCGCCTTCTGTCTCGTCTGGTGCACAATCTGCCGGAACGAAACGAACTACCCGAAGTCAACCAGCATCTCTCTCGCTTGCAAGGAACGGACCACGCCGAGGCTCCACCCCCCACGCCGAAGACGCTCCAGGTTCCGGAAGAGATTGGCAAACATCTCAATGAGGACGACTGGTCCCGACTTCACCACGGACTCGCTGACGGCTTGATGATTGGCCTGGCTTACTTTTCACCCAGCCCTGAGCAGGCAGCTGAAGGGGTGAACGTCAATCTGGCGCGCGAGACTTTGCTGGCTTGCGGCGACCTGGTGCGAGCGGTTCCTCTCATAGAGGGTTCAAGTGTGCGCTTCGCCTTTGTCTTGCTGCATCCACCTCACGCCCAACCCGGGACCGTGGCGGGTTTGCAATGGACCTCGTTGGGGGAACCCACGACAGCGGCCCAGGAACCAGTCGAACAACATGATCCGTGGGTTTCGACCCGCCCTTCTCCTCTTTCCAACACGGTCCGGGTGGAGGTTGGGCGATTGGACGACATCATGCGTCTGGTCGGAGATCTGGTGGTCAGTCGCTGGCGATTGCAGACAGCCCTGGAGAACTCCGGGGTGGACGAGCGAACCGGTGCGCCCATACGCGACACCGCTATGCGTATTGAACGGCAGTTGCGCGATCTGCGCCAGGCGGTGACGCGGGCACGCATGGTGCCCCTGTCGGAGGTTTTCGGACGCATGCCGCTGGCCGTTCGCGACCTGGCGCGCTCCTCTCATTGCCAGGTGCGTCTGGAGATGGAGGGTGAGGAAACGCAGGTCGACAAGGTTTTGGTGGAGCGGCTGCTGGATCCACTGCTGCACCTGGTGCGCAACGCCCTGGCGCACGGACTGGAGGGTCCCGAAGAGCGCCTGAAGGCCGGCAAAGATTCGGTCGGGCGCTTACGCCTGGCGGCCATTCCTCAGGGAGATTCGATTCGCATCGAAGTCGAAGATGATGGACGAGGATTGGATCTGGAAGCGATCGGTCGCACCGTCGGTGGAAGCGCACCCGTGGACGCTGAGCAGGCTCTAGAAATTCTCTGTCGTCCGGGCTTTTCTACCCGGCTGCAGGCGGCTAAGGATGCGGGTCGCGGCGTAGGAATGGACGTGGTTCGCACTGCTGTGGCCGAAATGGGTGGGTTTTTGGGAATGGAGAGCTCGCCGGGACAGGGCTGTAAATTCTGGATGCGCCTCCCCTTGACCTTGACCATCGTCGATTCATTCCTGATTTCCCTGGCCGGCGAATGCTATGCGGTGGCCCGAGACTCGGTGACCGAAGTTCTGGAATTGGTCGCCGCCGAGGTGCAGCGCTTTCCCGGCGGTGAGTTGGTGGCCTGGCGAGGCGGAGCCCTACCATTGCTGAGGTTACGCCGTCTGCTCAACGTGCCGGGCAGCGTGGCCGAGCCCGAGTGTCCCCACGCCCTGGTCTACACCGCCGGCGACCAGCGGGTGGCTCTGGTGGTGGACCGAGTCGTCGGTTTACGCGAGGTGGTGGTCCGCCCCATGGCAGATCCCCTGGTTTCGCGACCCTGGCTGGGCGGGGCCACCGAATTGGGCGACGGCTCCATGGCCTTGATTTTAGATTTGCCGCACCTTGTGCGCTATGGAGCCTGTGCATGACCAATGATCCCGCCTACGTGGTGTGCCGTTTGGCCGAAACCAGCTACGCTATCGCGGCCAGCGACGTGCAGCAGTTGGAAATGGTGGATACTGTCACGCGTGTGCCGGGAAGTCAGGAATCGCTCGATGGAGTGGTCTATCTACGCGGCCAGGTAGTGCCCGTACTGAGCCTGCGCCGTCGGCTGGGTCTTGAGCGAATTGACTATGACTATAGCTCGCGCCTGGTCATCGTGCGCTCGGAAGAGCGGGTGGTGGCTCTGGCGGTCGACAGTGCCAGCGAGTTCCTCACCTTCCCTCCGGAGTGCTGTCAGGCGCCGCCGGAGGGCCTGCGCGGAGCGAGTTGCCTGGCCGGTGTGATCACCCTGAAGGATCGGATGATTTTGGTTTTGGACGTAGGCCGGCTTTTGGACGGCGACAGTCAGCAGCGAGGAGACTAACAAATGGCCCAGCCCGAGAAACCCAAAACTTCAGCTCGCGAGGTCATCCGTCTGACGCGGCGCGTGTCCGGCTCTTTGCAGGATACAGCCGAACAGGCGGCCGGTGTCGCCGTCTCCGTCGAGGAGCTGGGGGCCAGTGTCAACCAGATGGCCGCCACGGTGGAGCAAATGGGTGTTTCCACCGAGGGTCTGGCCAATATGATTACGGAAACCACGTCGACTATCGAGCAAATGGCCCGTTCGGTGGCTCATGTGGCCGAGAACGCG
>JALHOV010000412.1 GCA_022842865.1 Vulcanimicrobiota bacterium
CCTTGTCGGAAACGTCTCCAAGTAAAAAGAAAAGGGACTGCTTGTCCACGAAGAAGTAGTCAAACAAATCCCCGCCTACGGCGCGAGCCGCCTGCAGATAGGTGGCCAGGCGGCAGCCCAGGCCGCGTGGATCGGCAAAGAGTCGAGCCGGTAACATCGATTGCTGCAGGCGGCTGGCCACATCCAGTTCTCCCTCCAGGCGTTGCTGCGCGCGCTCGGCCACCAACAGCGCCTCGGTGCGCCGAGCTACTTCGTCTTCCAGATAGTCACGGTGCCGCTTGAGTTCCAACTGATTGTGCACGCGAGCCCGCACCAGTTCTCCGTGGAACGGTTTGGTGATGTAGTCCACCGCGCCCAACTTGAGACCCCGCTCCTCGTCGCCCACGTCATGGAGGCCGGTTACGAAAATGACCGGAATGGAGGCGGTCGGTGCTTCCTGGCGCAGCGTTTCGAGCACCTCGTAGCCGTCCATACCGGGCATCATCACGTCCAGCATGATCAGATCCGGATGCGGCACGGCCCGAGCAAATTCCAGCGCCTTGGCACCGCTGGTGGCCGCCAGCACGTCGCAAGTGCCCTTCAGATGAGCCATCAGCACGCGAATGTTCTCAGGCGTATCGTCGACAATCAACACCCGCGGCCGGTTCATTCTACACCTCGATATCCACGCAAAATTTCTCGAAACTCGTCTTCGATGGCCAGAAAAGTATCGACCAGCAGCGGTTCAAAATGGAATCCGCTCTGGACGCGAATGATTTCACGGGCCTCTTCGTGGGTCATGGCATCCTTATAGCAGCGTTTGCTGGTGAGCGCGTCGTAGACGTCCGCCACGGCCATAATGCGCGCGGCCAGCGGTATCTCTTGTCCCCGCAGACGGTCCGGGTAGCCGCTGCCGTCCCATTTTTCGTGGTGCGAGCGCGCGATCTGCAGGCCGAAGTGGATGAACTCGTTGTGAGGGTGATTGTCCGTGACCGAAGCCAGCGTCTCGGCTCCGCGCAGCGTGTGGGTCTTCATGACTTCAAATTCGTCCTCGGTTAGCTTTCCAGGCTTTTTTAAAATTCCGTCCGGAATGGCTACTTTACCAATGTCGTGCAGCGGACTGGCCTGAAAGATTCGGTGAATGAATTGTTCATCTACCAGGTCAGGGTAGGCCCCGGACAGGCGCAAGTGGCTGGCCAAAAGCCGGCAATACTGGCGAGTGCGTTCCAAATGGGTGCCGGTTTCATCGTCGCGCGATTCGGCCAGTTTGGACATGGCGAAAATGGTGGTGATGTGGGAGTCGATGGCCTCGCGCACCTTCTCGGCGACCATTTGTTCCAGACGGTCACGATGCGATTTCAGTTCCAGATGATTCTGGATGCGCGCGCGCACCACGCTGATGCGGAAGGGTTTGGTGATATAGTCCACCGCTCCCAGTTCCAGCCCGCGTTCTTCGTTCTTGGTGTCGGTCTGGGCGGTGACGAAGATCACCGGAATGCTGGCTGTGCGCACATCCTCGCGCAAGGCCGCCAGCACCTCATAACCGTTCATCCCTTCCATGACCACGTCCAGCAAGATCAAATCCGGAGGCTGAGTGCGCGCCAGTTCCAGTGCCCGATCGCCGCGTGTGGCGGCAGTGATCGTGTACATGTCTTTCAGTCCTTCCAATAAAACGTGGATATTGGAGGGCGTGTCGTCAACGACCAGCAGTCGCGCTTTCATAGAAGCTCGTCCACCAAAGCCCGCGCTTTTTCGATCTCGAATTCTTCCATCCACACCTTCAGTTGCACTGCTTGCGGCGCCAAAGCCGTATCTTCCATTTCCTGAACCACCTCTTCAAGGACGACAAAGGCCTCCCCCAGATCCTGGTCGAGCAACTCGCGCAGCCGAGATAACAGCAAGCTCACCTTGGCCAGATCTAGCACTTTGCCTGATTCAGGGCGAGCCAATTCCATTTCTTCCAGGCTTAGCGCCGCCTTCACCACTCGCTCTAATTCCTGGCGCAAAACCCCCGCTTCCAATCGTCCATCCTCAAAGAGCTGGCAATGAGTCGACAGAATTTCGGCCCCCAGATTGGCGGCAGCCCCCTTGATGGAGTGCACCAGCCCTCGCAGTTCTTCGCCCTGGAGTTCCATCAGGCGGGCTAACGAGACGCATTGGCGCCGCGCAAACTGCAGTAGTAGAGAGCGATAGAGTCGCCGATTTCCCCCCAGCCGGCGAAGCCCGGCCTGGCAATCGACACCGTCGACAACCGGAAAATCGTCCTCTTCCAACACCCGTTCGGGCTCCGGCCGCACGTCTGTCTGCAAATATTGGCGCAATAACTGGGCCAGTGCCTCCGGATTGATGGGCTTGCTCAAGTAGTCGTCCATGCCGGCCGCCAGGCAAAGTTCGCGGTCCTCGCGGCGGGCGTTGGCGGTCATTGCCACGATGGGCAGACGATGGCCAAGTCCGCGTGCCCGGCGCGTAGCCTCCAGGCCATCCATTTCGGGCATCTGTAAATCCATCAAGACCAGGTCGAAAGCTTCGCGCTCCAGTGCTGCCAGCGCTTCCTGACCGGTGGTGGCCAGCGTGACGCGCAAGCCGAAGAGACGCAGGATCTCACTGGCCACTTCCTGATTAATATCGTTATCTTCGACCAGCAGCACGTGGCCTTTCCCCCAGCTCCGGTCCAGACCGTCGGTCGCCGCCTGATTGTTGCTGCGGCGCAGGCGGGCGGCCCCCACAGCTTGCGAGAAGCTGATTTCGCTCACCGGTTTGCTCATCACCCCGTCAAAGCCCTGACGGTAAGCTCCGGCCAGATCCTCGGGCCGGGCCAGCATCAAAAACAAGGCTTCTTTGAGACCCTCGTGCAGCCTTAGGCACTCGAAAATCTCGTCCACCTGCTCCAGGCGCCCATCCAGCACCACCACCTGAAAGCGAGCGTCGGCGGCCAGATAAAGCGCCTTCTCGGCCGACTTGAGGAGCTGGCAGTCGCAGCCTAGTCGGCCCAGCACTGCTTGAAAATTCTGCCGCGAGGCCTCGTTCTCGTCCAGCATCAGCACGCGCAGGCCCTGCAGTTCGGAGGAAGCGGATGCCTGGGTGAGTGCGAAGCGAGCAGTGAAATGGAAACGGCTGCCCTGGCCGGGCGCGGAGGCCACCTCAATCGAGCCTCCCAGCAATTCCACGAAGCGTTTGGTGATGAAGAGGCCCAGGCCGGTGCCTCCATAAATTCGAGTAGTGGAACTGTCGCCCTGGCTAAAGGGCGCAAAGGTGCGCTCCAACTGGAGTGAGCTCATGCCAATTCCGGTGTCCGTGACGCAGAACTCGAGCAACACGGTGGAATCATCTTGCGCGCGTTTGCCTACCGACACCTTGATGTCGCCTTGTTGGGTGAATTTGACCGCGTTACTGCACAGGTTCATGAGAATTTGCGTCAGACGCAAAGAGTCGCCGCGTAGCTTCCGCGGCAACCCCGTTTGTACGTCAAAGTGGGTATGCAGGTTGGGCTTGTCTTTGGACCATACCGCGATCATCTGGGTGACCTGGTCGAGCACCGCGTCCAGCTCAAAGTCGTCGACCTCGAGGTGAAGCTGGCCGGCTTCGATTTTGGAAAAATCCAGCACGTCGTTGATGATGCCCAGCAGGCCTTGGGCGGCTCGCTCCAATTTTTCCAGATAGTCGAGTTGGCGATCTCGGTTGGGACTCTGGCGGGCCAGATGGAGCAGGCCGATAATTCCGTTCAGAGGAGTGCGAATCTCGTGGCTCATGGTGGCCAGAAAAGTAGACTTGGCTCTATTGGCGTTCTCGGCCGTCTCTGTGGCCGCCTGTAAGGCTTCCTGGATGTTCTTCTGAGCGGTCAGATTGTAGCAGCCGTAGAGAAGATGGTTGCGTCCGGCCAAAAGTAGGGGAGTGACGGTCACCTCCACTCGCAGGGAATTGCCGTCGAGCCGCTGCAGTTCGCTCTCGAAAACGCCCGACTGCTGATTGTTGCTCAGGAATTCGCTGAGCGAACGGCCCACCACCTCTGCTTCTCGGTTCGCTCCCAGCAATTGCAGGGCGGCCTGATTGCATTGCACCAGTTCGCCTTGGCACACCACCATCATCGCCGCGGCCGCGGCCTGAAATAGATCCTGAAGATTTTGCTCGGATTGGCGCACATAGGCGCGGTTGGCCTTGCGGTCGGTGATGTCCAGCATATCGACATAAAAGAACTGTAGCTGATTGTTCTCCACGATGGGTGATATGGTCACCTGAAAGTCGGCCTGGCTTAGTTCCAGCTCCAAACTTTGTGTAACCCCCAATTTCGCCAGGCGCAGGGCCGCCCTGAAGGACTCGGCCACCGCTTCTCCCTGATGTTCGCGCATTCGAGTCAACAAAGGCTGGCCGCGCAGCCCCTCGCCCAGGTGAGCTTTCAGAGCGGGACCGGCTTCATAAATCACTCCTTCCGGAGTGAGGATGAGCTTCATGACTTCGGGGCTCTCGAAAACCGCCCGCAGCTTACGTTCCAGATCCAATTGGCGGCGCTCTTGCTCCGCCTCGCGAGTGATTTCACGGGTGACCGCGATGATGCAGTCTCGGGCCGGGGTCAGATGGATCTCGTATACCCGCTGGGTCCCATCCGAACGCCGTACGTCAAGTTCGCGCGTCACCGAACGTCCCGCCAAAGCCTCATCAAAGAGTGGTTTCACCTGGGATTGGAATATGGCTGCTCCCCAAACATCGGCCAGAGTTTTCCCCACCACCTCGGCAGATTGCAGGCCTTGCGCCCGGGTCCAGCCCGAATTGACCGATACATAGCGACACTGGCGATCGAGGCAGGCGATGCTCGGCTCGTTGTTTGCCTGCAAATACTCCAGGCGAGCCAGGCGCGAGCGCTCCAGGTCTCCAAAATGAAGGTGGCCGATCAGTTGCTGCTGCTCTGGCCGTCCAAATTCCGTCACCCACTGTTGACCCAGACGGTAGCTTGCCTGGTAGGGATCCTGCTGCTGGGCGGCCCGGTCCAGCACCGACCGCAGAGAGCCGAGATCGTCAGTGTGGATCAGTCGGTCATAGCCCCCTTCCAATAAATCTTTTTGGGAACTATGCAATAGTTGGACAATTCTTGAACTGAGATATTCCATTTCGAAGTCTTTTGGAATCGAACGACGGAACAGGACCAGAGGCAATTGGCTCAGAGTCTCTAAAAGAGTAGGCAAGCCGTCCTCGGGTTTCACATGCTAGGAATATCCCAAATAGGTTTAATGTCCTGCTATACTTGGTTTGTCTATCGTTCTCAAGTATTCTTCCATGTCGGCATGGTTGTCGAACACATCTTCGGCGGGCAGAGCTTTGATGATGTCTAGCACCTTCTTGACCTGGGGCAGCAGGTTGACCAGCAGCAGGCGCCCGTTCCCGGCCACCACCATCTTTCTGGCCCGGAACAGGCAGCGCAGACCGGCGCTGCTGATGTAGTCGAGTTTCTCCATGTCCAGTATTTGCAAGGGAAATTCTTCCGTGGCAAGTCCCGCCAGGGCTGTTTCCAGTTGGGGCGATGTATGTGTATCTAAACGACCTTTGAGTCCGATTTTGCAGCGCCCTTTTTCTTCTCTGGAAATCTCGATATCTAATGACATGGGGCAAATCCTCCTGCGAGAACACCTTTCTTGGCGAGCTCGAACCACTACAGGGTGCAATTCTAGGTGCAGCTTAAAGTATCCTATGGACGCCATGGCTCGGGAGGACCCCCAGAACCCGGACAGAAATGGCGCCAGTGCTTACTCGGCGCCGAATTTTTCTGATAGTCTACGTTTTGTGCGTGCTGGTCTTCTTTGAGGTCTGTGCCCGTGTGGCGGTTCGTAGCGAGCAATTTGTGCTCAAGCTATATAGCGATGATAACGAGAGGTTTTGGCGCCTCTGGTTCGCCCAACGGGCTCGTCCCGAAGATCAGGCGGCCGTCTTCTACTGTCATCAATATAGCTCGACGCGGGGCTGGAGTATCACCCCCAATCTGCGCGACGTGCACTGCATGCCCACCCACCCGGACAAGTTTCTCAATACCAACGCCCACGGCCTGCGCGGACGACGCGAATTCTCTTACGAACGGACCCCGGGTCAAAAACGGGTGGCCGTCTTCGGAGACTCCTTTACCTTCGGTGAGGAAGTCAGTGACAACGAAACTTACCTTGCTTACCTGGCTGAACAATTTCCTGACTCTGAAATCATGAATTTTGGCGTGCGCGGCTACGGCTATGACCAGATGCTTCTTTACCTGAAGGAAGAAGGGGTCAGGTATCACCCCGACGTGGTCGTGTTAGCTTTCAATAAACTGGACCTGTCCCGCGACCGACTGGCCTTCCGCGATGCCGCTAAGCCGCGCTTCCGTCTCGTGGACCGCCAGCTAGAGTTGCAAAATAGTCCAGTGCCGACCGCTCAGCAAGTCATGGCGGCAGAACCTTTTCGGCTCAAGATGCTCGATCTGCTCAGCCTGATTGGCACCAGGGTGTATGGTGCGGAAGCGCGCCGGCAGGAGTCGGAACAGCTGGCGGTAGCCTTGATCGAGGAGTTCGATCGCACCGTGCGAGCGATTCCGGCCAAGCCTATCTACTTTTATATGCCGGTGCTGGAAGAGTTGCGCGACCCCCGTAAGGCTCTCAGTCGCGAAGAACAGTTGTTGCAAAATCTCTGCGACCGCCTGCACAGCCCGTGCATCCAACTTCGCCCGGCCTTCCAAAGTTCGGGCAAAAAGCTGCTGACGGAAGGCCATTGGAGCCCCCAGGAACACCGCATCGCCGCTCAGGCGCTGAGCGCTTCTCTGTTTCCCAGGTAGTTCATAAAGCGCGCCAGCAAGGGTTCTGTTCACTCCTCTGCAAAGTCCCAGTCCATGCATTTGCAGCGACAGATTTTGCTCCAGGCCCTGACCTCCATGGCCTGGGCCGACGGCTACCTCGACCCCCTCCAACTGGAAATTCTCGACCAGGTTTTCGACCAGGAAGAAATGAGCGCCGAGCTGGCGCGCCAATGGCTACGCCAACCTGTTGAATTCCCTGACGTGCGCGAACTCAAGGGCGTTCTGACGGATAGTTCCGACCGCATGGACCTGGTCACCCAGCTTCTCCACCTGGCCCTGACCGACCGCTGGTTTCACCCGGCCGAAATGGCCCTCTTGCGCCGTCTCGGTGAGGACTTCGGTATCGACGAAAGCGTCCTGGAGGAGATGGACCACTACGGAGCCTGAGC
>JALHOV010000413.1:0-5811 GCA_022842865.1 Vulcanimicrobiota bacterium
CAGGTAGGTCAATTGCTCAATCACCGTCAGGGGATTCGAAATCCCCCCAGACCAGCACTGGTCCCAGATTCGGTCCACCTGATTGCGAATTTCTCCTGTGAGCATTTGACCTCCCAATGGCCTGGAAGCTGGATCCAGAGGAAAGCAAGTTGGCCCTGAACCAGGCCGTTTCCTCCAGTCACTTGGTTCGCTTCGGTGCGGCAGGAGAGCGGAAATAGCCGCGAAGAGCGTCCAAGTGGCCCACTATCTCATTATCGCATCGGACCTGCTCGCGCTACACCCAGGCAGTCCGCAAACATTTCGCACTCACGCGGGGCGCCTTCCCCGTCGCAATCGATGGCCAAAAACCAGGTTGTATGATTCGGCATCAGAGGGTAAATCCCAAATGTTGCCTTCCCGGACAGGTGATGCCCCCGTGTCAGGATGGGGTCCTAATCGCACTTAAGGAGTTCAAGACTGGCCCCCGCACGAGCTAAACTCTGTGCATGGGATCAGAGATAACGGATGGGCTGACCAATTTGGAATCTTGAATAGTCAGCTTCCGCTGGCCGAGAGGCACGGTCGTGAGACTCTGGCCGCGGCTCGTGTGTCAACCAGATACAACCCCAGATGCCGACCGCCAGGGTGGGGTTGGAGAAGGTCTGGATGCTATTGAGGGTGGTTAGGGCAGCGCCAGCGTCACAGGCGAATTGTTGGATCTGCTGCCGAGCTTGGAGCCCTCCAGCGAGACCAACTTGAGTCGGCAAGGCAAACTTGGTCCCCAAGGTTGCCTTGATTTCATTTAGATGACGATGATGGGCGTCTTTTCCGAAAACCAGCCTTCTCGGGTCGAGTAAGCCTGGCGGACTTTCCCTTTGGCATCGGTATACAGGGAGGCGGACAAAATCAGGAACGGCTCGGGCCGGGCCAAATGGTGACCGTTTCGGTCCCACCGCAGGTCTTGCAGGCTGGGGAAGAGAGTCACTCCTTTAGAACAGTAGACCATCGTCCCTTGGGGTATTGGGGCAGCGCTAATTAGGGCCAGCAGCAAGAGTAGAGTTTTCATCACGCTTCTCTCGGTTCGGTTTTGTTGGCGTTATTCTTTTAGGGACTGGGGGCAAAGGGAGATTTTCGCGGGTGGCCGCCGCAAACAGGGCGCCCAGCATCAGCAAGGCCTCCCTGATGCGAGGCTCACGGCCCCCAACTGGTAAGGGGCCGCAGTCCTTGCTACGTGCCACGACTATGCCCGACGGTCAGACCAGGGTCGACACGAACGGAACGCAGGTAGTGGTAAACACCGTCCAAGGCTTTGTGAAACTACGCAACATTGAGCGGGACCCCGTGTCGCTTGAACCGTCTCCGATCCTGACAATCCGGCCCGCTACTTCCAGATCCGAGGGCGCGTAGTGGAAACCACCACCGAGGGCGCCGTCGAGCACATCGAAGAGCTTTCTTAGCGCTACCTCAATGCTCCTTACGTCTGGTATGGCGGACGAGATCAGACACGTGTCAAGATGCTTATCGAAGCGGAACACATTTCCGGCATTCCGGGCTGACAGTGCCGTTTCATCGCCCCGCCCTGGTGGAACCGGCCGCGAGGCCCACAAAAGCTTGCATCCTGGCAACATCGACCGGGTCTAGACCACCTGCATATCGTTCGGGTTCCAATGCACCAATGTGACGACCAGGAGGTTTGGCTCAAGGACCACTTGGAGACCGGTTGGCCGCAAGGCGGGCTCGGTGTTTCCGCGCCTTCTCCGCTCTTGCCGAAACCTGGACTGACTGGCTCCGAGCGCTAACTCCGACGCAGAACCCCAGTTCTACCGAGGTCGTCGTTGCCCGCCAACCCCTTGACGGAACTCCTTGCAAGATTGGAACGATCAGCTACGTCAGACCAACCAGATCTGCAGTCTCTGCTCCTGAAGCAAAAGCAGTTGTTCTTCCCTGTTTCAATCGCTCATCGCGCGCTTTTTGGTCAACGGCTGGCGGCGTTCACGGATGAACTAGAAGGTGGAGTTCATCGTCAACGGAGAATCACGCAACTTCGAGAAAAAGCTCTTGCGCAAAACATGTTGGGCTAAGGAAACCAAATGAAAAACACCATCCTGAAGACCTCCGTTCTGCTTTTGACGCTGGCCATGACGGCCTCGGCCAACAATGTCAACAAGCGAATTCGTTTTACTACTGGCGCTACTCAGGCTACTGTAAGCGGCAACTGGCACCCAGACCCCAATGCCCGCGGCGAAACCTTCGACCGCTATTTCCTGGGCGCGTCCAAGGGCCAACGAGTAACGGTCACGCTCAAGGCCACCGCCAATGCCTCGCTGTATGTCTGGCAAGACGACTACAACAACGGCGAACTGGCCAGCGGCTCCGGCAAAACCTCCACTGCCAGCTTCAAGTTGCCTAAGAAGGGCGATTTTCATGTGGATGTGGGCCCGGCCGAGGGGGCGGAGGGCTTTGACTATTCGCTGACGGTCAGCATCCTATAAGTAGCCGGGCGGGGACGGGCATCGCCAGGGGAGCGACCGAAATCGAGGCCAGCCCCACCGACTCGGTCGCCATCGTTGCGCCTGCGTAAAGTCTCCAGTGACCAAAAATATTCACGGTCCCCTCGCGGTCAGCTACCCTAAGTACGACTTCCCGACTCATCGGCGCATCGATCCAGGCCGGAAAACGATGCCGGGGGTCCGTTGGGTCGATGTGGACGCGCTGCAACCTGGCTGTAACACACGGGAAAGGGTCGTCAGGCTACCCTGGCCGGGAGTAACCGGAAAGGCCCTCCCAAATGCTTGCTGCTACCGCCCGCAAAACCAACGCACTGATCCTGACCGCCTGGCTGCTGCTCTGCTCCCGCATCCTGGCCGCACCCTTGGTGACCAATGGGGACTTCGAGACCGGCGACCTGAGCGGCTGGAGCGGCAGCGGCATCGTCACCTGTTTCACGGATCCCAGTCAGGCTCACAGCGGTAACAGCGGCGCTGCTTTCTTCGCCTTCATCTCTCCGGCCCAGCTCTTTCAGGACATCGCCACCGTGGTCGGTCACCAATATTTGGTGCAGTTCTGGGCTGCCACCGCCGACGTCCCGTTCAGCTCCACTTTTGATGCCTCGTTCGCTGGCGCAAGCATTTCCATGACCCCCTCCCTGGCCGTGGACTACACCTTGTATAGCTTTGTGGTCACGGCCAACAGCAACCTGAGCACCCTGTCCTTCGATACCAATCCCGACCCCCAGGGTGCAACCGCCGATGTCTACTTTCTCGACGACGTCTCCATCACCGACCTGAGTGCACCCGAAGTCGACCCATCCCGCGGTAGCGCGCCTCTCGCGCTGGCCACAGCCTGCCTGCTGCTCGCCCAGGGCAGGCGACGGGTCAGGGCAGATCGATCACGACTTTGAGCGTCGACATTGAGTAATCGCCTCCGCAATGTGAGCTGGCTCACAGCTTATAACCACGACGCTGGAGCATACTCTAAAGGTGAAAACCCTGATAAAGCTAGCTCTGGCCGCTCTGGTCAGTCTCCCCGGCTGGGCTGCTCCTCCCGCTCTCCCCTCGGTCGAGAGCCGCATCGTCGAGTTGTGCAATGAGGTTCGCGGTCAACACGGCCTGGGCCCGCTGGAGGTACAGGTGAACCTGCAGGTAGCGGCGGCCAGCCACTCGGCCCGGATGTGGGACGGTAAATTTTTCGGTCACAACGATCCTTCTCAGCCCGGGATTACGCTCTCGAAACGCCTGCAATCGGCCGGCGTTTCCAGTCTCTCCTCGGCCGAGAACCTGTTTCGCTGCGAGGGCTACGCGACCCAACAACTGGCTCAGTCGGCCGTTGATTCGTGGTTGGCCAGCCCCGGGCACCGCGCCAATCTGCTCAATCCCAAGTTCAATCGTGTCGGGGTCAGCGTCTGCGGCACCAAGGGCAGCTACGTCTTCACCCATGAGTTCTCTTCGGAAGCGGTCTCCATCCTCTCTCGCGAGGTGGTGAGGAGTGCGGATGGAGGCTACTTGCTTCGATTGCGCGCCCGCGTCTGTCGCGGGCCGCGGGAAGGAGCCATCCTCCTGGACGGCAAGCGCGTCGCCAGTTGGACGGCGGCGGAGGACGGCAGTTTTGAGGTCAATACCGCTCTGGTGAGGCTGGGGATGGTGCAGATCGGCCAGACCGTGGCTCCCCGCAGTTGGGAAATCGAAACCGAGTTTCCCGCCCTCTCAGGGGCTGAGCAGATTTAGGCCGGCCTGCTAGACTCTTCGGGCAATCCGGGTGATAAGCAATTTATGAATGCAATTTCCCCGTTTCGTTCCAATCCGATGGTTCACAACCGTCTGAAGGCACAATCCAGAATGCAGAGCGAAGTCGCTCACCATTCTGGCGACCGAGTCACCCTTTCCGGGGCCGGGGAAAAGCGCGATCTTAAGAAGATGAGCCTCTTTGCCGGAATCGGAGCTACGGTGGGAATCGCCGCTGCCGCTCTGTTATTTCCGGCGGCCGGAATTGGCGCCATGGTTTTGACCGGAGTCTTGAGCGGCGTGGGGGGCGCAGCGGTGGCCGATGGCGCCCTGGAGACCGCCGGCACCGGAAAAGCAAAGCCTTTCGACCCATACAAGCCCGGCGACTTGCTGGATCCGGACAATCTCAATCATCCGCGCAATCCCTATAATCCGATGAATTTCTAGGCGAAGTGGCGCTCGCAGAACTGACTGCTCGACTCTATCAGGCGCTCGGATTGTCTGTGCCCGAGCAGATCCTCTGCTATGATTCGCCGCTGGCGGCCCTGAAGGAAGTGCGCGGCTTGTGGGTGAGTCAGGGCAGGGAGCTGTTCGCCGGGCCGGATCCGGCCCTGTTTCATGAGCTCATGAAGCGGCGCGAGCGCATTCGCAGGGGTTACCGTTCGCAGTTTCCCGACCCGAGCTGGCGCAGCACCGGGCTTGGGGCCAGGTTGTTGGGCCGCTCCAAGCTGGTGCAAGAGGCCTTGCGCGGCGAATTCAAGGATTACCCTGAATTGGTTCGGGCCTTCCAATTTGACGCGCAGATGTGGCGGGGCCAAGAATTTGAATTGCGCCAGCCGATGTGTCTGAATTCCGATGGAGTTTCCGAGACTCTTTACGAGGTCAGCAAGCTGGCCAAGCGGGGGCTTTCGTCCGAGTTGCAGTTGCTTGAGGAGTGGAGCTGCGAAGCGGGGTTTCTCTGGCCTTTTGACAAGATTGCGGTGGTTTCGGGTCTACCCGAGGCAAGCGAGTACGATGGGGAGAACCGGCTGCACTGCGAAACCGGTCCGGCCGTGCGTTACTGCGACAACTGGCGGATCTGGGCTCTGCAGGGACGTCAGGTTCCGCGCGACGGGATGGAAAGTCCGGAACGACTGACGGAGGATGACTTGCTGCAAATGGAGGACCTGCAGCTGCGGCGCTGGATGCTGCAGCGCCGAGGGCTTCCGGTGCAAAACCCTCGACTCCAGAGGCTGAAGCGAATGATCGACAAAGCGCAGTTCTATCGTTTCGATAAGCGGCACGTTCCCCCCAACTCGCAGGCGTGGCCAGAAGGGCTGCCGGTGCCGTTGCCGCCCAATCGCCCCGACCGTCTTCTCGAAGACGGCGTTTACCATCGGTTTTTTGAGGACGGCCAGTTGCAGTTGGTGGCATGGGCGGAGAAGGGCCAGATGATTTACTTGCGACTCGATCGAGGCAAAGCCAGCGGGTACTTTCATGTTCACCTTGGCGGAGAACAATACTTTGAGGACGGGCGCATGGAGGACTTTAGTCCCTGGGATGACGACTCGCCACCGTACTTCGTGGAGCAATCCTTTGAGGATTGGGTGCGGGCTTCGCTGGTGCGCTTCCC
>JALHOV010000413.1:5821-7170 GCA_022842865.1 Vulcanimicrobiota bacterium
CCGGCCTGGGACGCGAGGTTTACGCTCGAGGTTGATGGGCGCCTATTTGCGCCTTTGCGACCAGCGGCCCATCCACAGGTAAAAGAGCGGCACCACCAGCAGGGTCAGGATGGTGGAAACCGTCAGGCCTCCAATGACGGCCTGGGCCAGGGGCTGATTGGTGTCGCTCCCTCCTCCCCAGCCGGTCGCCATCGGGATCATGCCCACGACGGTGGCCAGGGCGGTCATGACGATGGGGCGCAATCGCGTGCGCCCGGCCGTGACCACCGCATTTAAAGGCGTGAGCCCTCGGTGTTGCAGGGTTTTGGCGAACTCCACCAGCAAAATGCCGTTGCTGACCACGATGCCGGTCATCATGATGACGCCCATGAAGGACATGACCGAGAAGGGGGTGCCGGTCAGCAGCTGGGCCCAACAGACCCCGATCAGGCCCAGCGGCACGGTCAGCATAATCACCAGCGGCTCCCAGAGGGTGCCGAACTGGCAGGCCATGATCATATACACGAGCATCATGGCCAGGCCCCCGGTCATCACCATGCTGGCGAAGGCCCCTTGCTGTTGCTCGGTCTGGCCGGCCAGAAACCAGCTGAATCCGTCGGGGAATTCCATTTCGGAGAGCATCTTGCGGGCCGCCTCCGAAACCTGCCCCAGGGGCTCGCTGTTGTTGGCCGTCACGTCGATGACGCGAACCTGATTTTTGCGCTGGATGGACAGGGGGGCCGCACCCAGGCGAATGCTGGCGACGTTGCGCAAGAGCAGCGGGGTGGAGGCCTGCGCTCCCGAACCCTGGCGGGTATTCAGGTTGGAAAACAGGGCGCCGATAGGAACCGAGCCGAGGTCTTCGGGATGGGTCCGATACTCTTCTTCGAGTTGGGTCAGCAGGTTAAATTCGTTGCCCGTTGCGGGGTCGACAAAGCGATTCACCGTGTTGCCACCTCCGGCCAGCGCCATATTCAGGGTGTTGGCCACCTGGCTGGGGTTGAGGTTAAGCAAGGCGACGCGCTCGCGGTCGATGTTGACGTGAAAGGAGGGCACCTGGCCGGAAGGGACCACCTGCACGTCGGTGGCTCCGGGGACGTTCTTGAGCTTGCGTTCCACGTCGGCGGCCAGGCGCGCGCCCACCTCCTGATCGTATCCCAAAATCTGGATGTCGATGGGGGCCTGGGCTCCAAAGGTCAGCACTCGCTTGGAGCGGCCGCCGGTGTTGATGATCACGCGCACGCCTGGAATTTTGTCGGCCAGCGCTTTGCGCAGCGCTTTGCCGATGGCGGCTACGCCACGTTTGCGTTCGGCGGCGGGAGCCAGGCGCACGAACAACCGTCCCTGATTTCCGGGATTTCCGGCCGAGG
>JALHOV010000414.1 GCA_022842865.1 Vulcanimicrobiota bacterium
CGATGATCTTGACTTCGCTTTCGTAAGCCCGCTGCTGCTCGTCGTAATAGCTGCCACGCATTTCCGGGTAGGCCACCACATCCAGGGCCAGCTTCAGCAGGGCCTCGCGCTCACGATTGCGGGGCTTGCGATCGATCCCCAGGTCCGGCAGGGTGTGTATGGTCTGAGCCACCAGTTGCTCGGCCATTTTCTGCTTTTCTTGTGGGGAGTGACGAAGTTTGTCCTTGGCCTCTGCGCTGAGGGCAGGTGCCTTGAGCCACTGGTCCATCACCGAGTAGGCGCCCAGCAGCTCGATGTCGCGCTTGCGCCAATTGCCCAGAAGGTCGGGATGGACCGAGTGGTTGATGAGGACTTTGTCGAATTCTTCGTCAAAAGCGTCGCGCAGCTCGGTGGCGGCGCCTGCCCCTTGCAAGAGCACGTCGCAGTCGCGCCAGGCGGCCGGGTCGTCGGCGGGGTGGGTAAAGTATTGGTAGCCCGTGTTGCGTCCGCCGGTGGTGCCGGCCTGGCCATCCACTTCCAGGATCTTGTCGTGATTGGCCCCGATGCCCTGGAGGCCGGTGGGATGCAGCAGCGCGCTGGCCAGCTTTTTGTAGTGGGGATGATAGACTTTGGCTTCGGCGTTGGGCAGCGCCACCAGCTCCTGGAGGTAGTCCTGGCCGCTGCGGTGCGATTTGAAGCCGCGCTGCCCAAAGGTGTCTCCGACGGCGTCTACCATGACTTTGACTTCGGCGCCCTGGCGTGCGCGCAGGTAGATGTGGCCGAGCTGGGCTTTGCCGAAAATGTCGTGGTCCCAGGCGTAATACTGGGCGTTGATGCTGTCGTGGGCCGATTCGAGCAATTTCCAACGGGCCGACCAGGCTTGCAGATTGTCTGCCAGCAGTGTGGTGCGAGTGCGATGGGCCGGCGTGGGCACGGCCCGGAATGCCTGGCGCATGGATGATATGTGCAACGATGCCTCCCGGTCGCTCCACCAGGAAGGGGGCCTTCTTCGGCTCTCCTACCTCCACTCTAGCTTGGAGCCATGAAAAGAATCGGAAATCTCGGCTGTGACCTGCCCGTCTGGGGCTCCGCGACCCCCGGTCAGGAGAGCAGTTGCAGGATGAGCAGCAGGAGGGGATCCTGGTCGGACTTTTGGTAGAGCCACTCTTCGTCGAGCCAGCCTTCGCGGCTGGGATGCCCGGCGGGGTTGATGTGGATCTCTTCCTGGAAGGCCGCCAGTTCTTCTTCGCTGAGGATAGCCAGTCGGCGAGCGACCTGCTCTTTGACCGAAAAGGTGGCCGAGTGGGGATCGTATTTGGTGACTTTGGCCGCCAATTTGCGGGCTTTGCGCAGGCGCGCTTTGGTGGAGCTGAGCTTGGCCCCGCTGGCCAGTTGAATGCGCAGAGGGGGCGAGGGCGGCTTGGGCTTGAGGTCGGCTTTGACTTCGGCGGCCGGCTTGGGGGCGGCCTCGGGTTTGGAGACCTCTCTCTTGGGAGCGGGTTCGACCTTCTTCTTGGCGGGCGGCTCGGCGGCTTTGGGCAGAGGCGGCAACGGTTGGGGCTTCAGGTTGCCGCTGATTTTCGGGGGGCCTTTGGGCGCCGCCTGGACGGTGAATTCTTTGGCCAACCGTTGCGGAGGCACCCTTTCTTTGACCGCTTCCAGATAGTTGTAGGCGATTTTTTCCAGCGCCTGGCGATTGGGAGTGATCTCCGAGAAAGCCACCTGCAGATGGTGCCCTTGGAACTCCATCTCCAGCAGACCGGTGGGCAGAGTTCGGCAGAGAATCTCGACGCTGGGGTCGCCTACCACCAGGCTGAAAGACGGGGGAAGGGCGGCCGGAGCCGGATTTCCCTTCGGCGCCGACAGCGGAAAGGGTTGAGAGCCCGAATAGAGCGTGGTGCCCCGGCGAGAAATGGCTTCAGGAACGCCGTCTTCGCTCACTTCCACCAGGGTTTGCCGATTCAGGTCGGCATAGCGACTGCTGCCGTCACTGCGGTAGTTGACCACACGAGGGTCGGCGATTTCTACCTGGACATGCTGGCTGAGCACGTGGGTTCCGTCGCCCAGTTGATCCACCTGGCGGCAGGCCCGCGTCATTTCTCGAGCCAGGCTCTTGTGCAGGCGCGCGTACTCGCTTTTGTGGATGGCGGTCGCAGCGTCGTCGTCGGGCCGGGGCTCGGTGGCCTGCATGATGGGATCGGGAGGCAGGCGATAGCGCTCGGCGCGCAGATGTTCCACCAGGGCCAGTACTTCGTTGTAATACTGATGGTGCTGTCTGAGTTGGTCGGGGGGCACCTGGGCACAGCGCTCGGCCGTGAGGGGGCGCATCTGAGCGATTGGTGGGAGCCTGGTGACC
Source organism: Vulcanimicrobiota bacterium (assembly GCA_022842865.1). GTDB lineage: Bacteria > Vulcanimicrobiota > Xenobia > Xenobiales > JADMJV01 > JADMJV01. Next base: position 2,336 of record JALHOV010000414.1, read on the forward strand.
GCGATCTCCATCCTGGGCGGATTTCCACGGGCGGGGGGGAAGCCCTCCGGTATGAAGAGACTGATGCTGCTGGATATCTACGGATTGGTGTATCGCGCCTTTTTTGCGCTGCCTCCCCTGACCACCACGCGGGGAGTGCCCATCAACGCCGCCTATGGTTTTACCACCATGCTCAACAAGATTATGGCCGAGGAAAAGCCTTCCCATGTGATCGCTTGCTTTGACAACGGGCTGCCCCCCGAGCGTCGCGAAATCTATCCGGACTACAAAATGCAGCGCACCTCCATGCCCGACGATTTACGCCCCCAATTCGGCATCATTCGCCGCATTATAGAAACCTTGCGCATTCCCATCGTGGAGTTGCCCGGACAGGAGGCCGATGACGTGATCGCCACTCTGGCGCGTTTGGCCGAGGGGAGCGAGCGTCTGGTGGTCACGGGCGATCTGGATCTGCTGCAGATGATCGAGCCAGGAGTGACAGCTCTTGTCACTCGACGGGGAATCACCGAACTGGCCCGCTACGATGAAACGGCCGTGCGCGAAAGATTCGGACTGGAGGCCACCCAGCTGGCGGATTACCGCGGATTGAAAGGGGACCCATCGGACAACTTGCCGGGTGTGCCGGGGATTGGCGAGAAGACAGCCACCAAGATTTTGCAGGCGGCTGGCACTCTGGATGCGCTGCTGGCCGACCCGAAGCTAGCGGGAACCCCCAAGCTGCAAGGATTGATCGAGAAGTATGCCGATCAAGCCCGAGCCTGCCGCGATGTCTCGGTGCTGAAGCGGGATTTGCCGGTGAGCCTGGACTGGGAGGCGGCGGCGGTCTCCAAGCCCGATCCAGACGAGCTTTACAAGCTCTACTATGAGCTCGAGTTTAAGACTCTGTTGCGCTCGATGGCGGAGCCCGAGAGCATGGCCGCAGTCAAAGCGGAGGAAGCACTGGTCGGGGAGTGGCGCCAGGTCGGCGAGGATCTGTCCTTTCTGGAGGGGGTCCAGCGTCTGGCGGTGGTGCTGGGACCGGACCGCCTGGGGGTGGCCACCGGACCCACTCAGGGCTGGGAGTTGCCCATCGATCTTTGGGGCAAGCTGCCCGGCTGTCCCATGGTGGTTTACGATTCCAAGCGGCTCCATCGTCTGTGCGCCGCCCGGGTTGTCGAGGACCCGATGATTGGGGCCCATTTGATCGAGTCTTCTCGTAGTTTTGTCAATGTGGAGGATGCCGCCCAACAGTTTTTGCTGCGCAACTTGCCTCCCGAAGGCTTGGGAGCAGCGGCGGGCGCTGCCTGGCAGCTGGCGCCGGTGCTGGAGCAAATGCTGTTGGAGCGCGGGCAAGCGGAGCTTTATCGCGGGGTGGAGTTGCCTTTGACGGCCGTGCTGGCCGGGATGGAGCGGCGTGGGGTTACGGTGGATGTTTCCGTTTTGAAGGAAATCGGCGCGGAGGTTGATGTTTCCATCGAGTCGCTTCAGAAGGAAATTTACCAGTTGGCCGGCGAGGAATTTAATCTAGGCTCTCCTCAGCAGTTGGGCGTGATCTTGTTCGAGAAGTTGGGCATCCCGGGAGGCAAGCGCAATAAGACTGGATGGGGCACGGGGGTGGAAGTGTTGCAGACGCTGGAGCACCCGGTGGCGGCCAAGATTTTGGAGTATCGCGAGGTGGCCAAACTCAAGAATACCTACATCGACGCTATCCCTGCGCTGGTGGAGGGGGACGGCCGCCTGCGCACCCAGTTCAATCAGACGGTAACGGCAACGGGACGACTGTCTTCGAGCAATCCAAATCTGCAGAATATTCCCGTACGCAGCGAAGTGGGACGACGGATTCGTCGAGCTTTTGTGGCCGACGAGGGGAAGGTTTTGCTGGCCGCCGACTACGATCAGATCGAGCTGCGCTTGATGGCCCACCTTTCCGGGGATGCGGCCATGCGCGAGGCCTTTCAGACGGGCCAGGACATTCACGACTTTACGGCGCGCGAGATTTTTGGCACCGGAGAGGTCAGCGCCCAGCAGCGGCGAGTGGCCAAGTCGGTAAACTTCGGCCTGCTTTACGGAATGTCGGATTTTGGTCTGGCCCAGCGGTTGGAGATTCCCAAGACACAAGCGCGCGAGATGATGCAGGCCTATTTTGCGCGCTTTCCCTCGGTCAAGGCTTACATCGCCGGGGTGCTCGAGGAGGGGCGGGCCAACGGCTACGTGTCCACTCTATTGGGCCGGCGCCGTTACATGCCGGCTTTGCGCTCGTCCAACTACATGCAGCGAGCGGCGGCAGAGCGCGAGGCGACCAATGCTCCCATTCAGGGCAGTGCGGCCGATTTGATGAAGATGGCCATGGTTCGCCTGGATGGTTTGGTGCCCGGCATGTTGCTGCAGATTCACGACGAATTGATCTTTGAGGTGGACGTCGCGGATGCTCGCGAGCTGGCGGCGGTGGTCAAGCGCGAGATGGAAGGTGCGCTTTCGCTCGAGGTTCCCCTGGGCGTGAGTTTGAAGTGGGGCGCCAACTGGTTTGAAGTGGAGCCCTTCGTCTGATCGACGTGGTGGTGGTGGGGGGCGGGTTCTGGGGCACCTTTATTTGCTCGCGATTGCGCTCTTTGGGCCTCTCGGTGGTGTGTCTGGATGGTTTGATGGAAGGGGCGGCTTCGCGGGCGGCGGCGGGGTTGGTGCGCGCTTCTTCCTTTACGCCTGATTGTGATTGGTGGGAGGGGCGGCACACCTTGGCCTGTCGTGAGCATTTCTCCGAGGGCTGGGTCGAGGAGCGGGTGGTTTCGGACTATGTTCCCGAGCCGCGGGTTAAGGGGATGGTCTGGTGTGGCGAGGTGCCCCTGGAGCCGGCCGTGCCTGTGCTGGTTGGGTCGCTGCCCGTGATGGACTATCCGTCACGCTGGGTGGTGCTGGCGGCCGGGGTCTGGTGCGACGACGTGTTGGAGGCCAGTGGTTTGCCTTTGACGGGAGTGCGAGCCTCGCGCGGGGTGGGGCTGGTCGGGCCGGGTTCCGTTTCGGGCGTGCTCTCTCGCACTTACCGATTGCCTGGGGATACGCGCACGCGGGTGATGACGATGCGACCCTGGGGATCCGGGGTTCGGGTCGGGGATACGCTGCCGGAGCGCGAGCAAGAGCAGTTGGCCCAGATGGCTCGATTTGGTGGTGGGGGAGAACAGGTATGGGGCCTGAGGCCGCGCTTGCCTTCGCTGTTGGTGGCTCGTTGGGGGCCGGGTCTGGTGGTGGCCACCGGGGGATATCGCAACGGCCTGGCAGTGGCTCCCGGGGTGGCGCTGCGGGTGGCCGAGCTTATTCGAAAATAGCCACTACCGGAGCGTGATCGCTGGTTCCGAACTCCCGCTGAGTGACGCATTCTTTGGCTCTTGTGGCCAGGCTGCTGGAGGCCAGGATGTAGTCGATGCGCCAGCCGATGTTCTTCTGGCGTAGTTCGCGCCAGGGGGCCCACCAGCTGAAGATACGGTCGTCTTCGGGGTGGAGCTGGCGTTGCACGTCGGCGAATCCGCTGGTCAGCACCTGGCTGAACCATTCGCGTTCTTCGGGCAGCTGACCGATGACCGGTTTGGCTTTGCGTTCCTTGGGGTGCACGTCCACCACCTCGCGAGCGATGTTGATGTCGCCGGCCAGCAGCACGTGCGGCGCGCTCTGCTCCTGCAAGTAGGCCTGGAGCTGGCCGAGGAAGCGCATCTTGGCCTCAAAGTCTTTGCCGCCGTTGGGCACATAGACGGAGGTTACCGAGAGTTCGCCGACGCGGGCGTTGACGATGCGGCTTTCAAAGTCAAAGTCCGGATGGGTGAAGGTGGGCTGGCCCAGGCTATCTTTGATGAGAAGAGCCACGCCGGAGTAACCTTTGCCTCCGCCGTGCCAGTAGCAGTGATAGCCGGGCAAAGCCAAGAGATCCATTGGGATCTGCTCGTGGGTGACGCGGATTTCTTGCAGGCAAAGCACTTCGGGCTTCTCTTTTTCAACCCACTCCAGGAGTTGGGCGGCACGAGCCCTCAGGCCGTTAAGGTTCCAGGTGGCGATTTTGAACGGAAACTGCATGGCCGCGGCTTGGCTATTGGGCGGGCGGGTCCCTTTCGCTAGTTCAGGGTAGGAGCCAGGCTGACCCGGTTGCGGCCGCCGCGTTTGGAGACATAGAGGGCTTCGTCGGCCTTGCTGGTGAGGTCGGCCTTGTTGTCGGCGTCACTGGGGTAGCAGGCCAACCCGATGGAAGCGGTCACCTGCACGCCTTTTCCTGCAAAGCGCAACTGGAAAGTTTCACGGATCCGTTCGCAGGTTCTGGCTGCTTCCTCTTTGGGCACGTCCTTGAGAATGAGCGCGAATTCGTCCCCTCCGTAGCGGCAAACGGTGTCGCTGTGGCGAACCTTGTCTTTGAGCAGGGTGGCGATTTCTTTGAGCAGGGCGTCTCCGGCCGGGTGCCCCAGGGTGTCGTTGTAGGTTTTGAAGTGGTCGGTATCCACCATGACCAAACATAGCGAGGTACCGGCCTTTTCCGCCGCCGCGATTTCTTCGCTCAGTCGGACCTGGAAGAAGCGATGCAAATAGAGGCCGGTGAGCCCGTCGGTATAGGCCATCTGCTGGGTTTGCTCATAGAGTCGTGCGTTGTTGATGGCCACCGCCATTTGATAGGCCACGGTGGTGACCAGTTGGCGATGTTCTTCGTCAAATTCGTTTTCGGCAACCGCTCCCAGGTAAAGAAATCCCAAAACTTGTCCCTCGGTGCGCAGGGCCGCCACCAGGGCGCTGCGCTCTTTGTGAATCAGCGTTTGCCCCTCCAGCAGGGCCTCACTG
>JALHOV010000415.1 GCA_022842865.1 Vulcanimicrobiota bacterium
GTCTGATAACTGCCGCTGATCAGACACCTGACACCGCCCGGCTGTCCGGGAATTTTCGTCTGTAAGGTGGTTGACAAGCGCAACTAGAGCCACAGCCAGGAGCATCAGCACAAAATCGACCCAACTACCGGATTTCCTCATTTTTCAGAGAATTCAATCCACCCCGCCAATCCTCTCCGCCGAGGCCAAGCCGCTTATGGGATTCGGCGCTGCACTAAACTCCCTCCCCTGGCGCGGCCACTTGCACACGGCCTCCCTGTTGTGCAAGGACATGCGCTCGCCTTCGTTTGGGGTGCCTGAATTTGGCACCTACTGCTTGTTGGCTGGTCCCCAGCTCGGAAGGGACTTTCGACGGCCAAGTAGCAGTAGTCAGGTAGTCGCGTTCTGGGTGACCTTCCCGAACTACTGACGACTGATTAGTATCGCCACCTCAGCCTGCGGTGGTCGGTGCTTGATTCCAGTTGATGCGAGTTAGGTCTGGTTGGCACACCTTCCTAGGACTCGGCCCGGAGCCTTTCAAGCTGTCCCCCGACACAGGTTTGTCACTTGGAAAAAAAGTAGCAATATGCTACACTTCACATCATGAGTCAACCAGTTCGCCTCTCTGATGAAATCATGGCTGACGCCCGCCTGGCTAGCGATGTCCTGGACCGTTCGATCGCCGGGCAAATCGAGCACTGGGCCCGACTCGGACAAACCTTAGAGAGGCACCTCAATCTGGTGCAGGTCCTGGCGCTCAAGCAGTCTGGCAAGACCCGCAGCCTCAAGCAACTGCTCGACGCAGTCGGCACAGAGGAAGGTCAGGAGCGTCTGCACCAACACCTGAAAAGTCTCCCGTATCCTCACTATTCGGCAGATCCTGATTCCCCAGGGACATTCATCCGCACTCTGGCGACCGGTGAACAGAGCCGTGGGAAATTTGTGAAGCGTCAATTCGTTGAACTCTGATTCTCCCGTGTTGGTCGCAATTGCCGGCCCCAACGGAGCCGGCAAGTCGACCTTCTACGCATCGCAATTGTCCCTCGCGAACCGCGTCTTCGTAAATGCAGACGTGCTGGCTGCGGAACTTGGACTTGGTCCTTATGAGGCGGCCGAGCTGGCTGAGAATTTGCGCCAAACCCTGCTGGCGGCCAAAGAGAGCTTCGTCTTCGAAACTGTCTTCTCCGATCCAGAAGGGGCCAAATTAGCTTTTCTCGAGAAAGCGGTCGAGGTTGGATACCAGGTCACTCTCTGCTATATCGGCCTGAGCTCGGCGGAAACATCTCAGGAACGCGTGGCAATGCGTGTCTCGCAAGGTGGTCACGACATTCCCGATGACAAACTCGAAGCCCGTTTTCCGCGCACTTTAGAGAACTTGTTGAAAGCCATCCGCCTGCTACCTGAAGTTCTCGTCTATGACAACAGTGATTTGCGGAAGCCTTACCGCCTGGTTGCAACTTTTCACTTGGGGAAGCTAGTGAAACAGAATCCCCCGCTTCCAGATTGGCTTTCTAGCTTGGTGTCTGAGTTGGGGTAGAAGGTGCTTCAGGAAACAATTGACGCTGCAGGCATTGCAGGCTGGCGAACGTTCCGGGGCTTGCGATTCCTTGACTTCGGTGAGAGGGGAAGGAATCGGTGAGGTGGAGAGGGTTGGTATGCAGAATAACCAACGAATGAGTCCATTTTGGGCGATTATCTGGGACTGCGCGTGGGCGCCCCTTCCCACCACCCGTATTCAACTGGACGACAACCTCATGTCAGAGGTTCTGTTGGCGGCAGATGGCGGCCGAGTTGTGCTGACCAAGGATCGCAAGTGGGGCACCCTGGCTAAGTTCCAAGGCTGGGAATCCTACCGAAACCATAGAGAAGCAACCTTCGATGCTACCGTCAGGGTCAAACTACTGGAAGTCAGCGAACGAAAGGGCCTGCTCTACGGCCTTTGCCAACTTTGTCCCCTGAGATTCCGACCTTCTGATCGTCCTGAATTGACAAGATTGAAAAGAAAGATCCGCCAGTTGAAAAATTACCTCCCCGCTCCACTCCATGAGCTAGTCGAGCAATCCCTATCTTCAGCCGACCCGATAGAGACGCTTTACTCATTCGGCGCCCTTTTTGCTCGCCGACATGCCAGGTTACTAGAAGCAGGCCAGGCGGCGACTCTCATGCGACGCCTCGTCGGGATCATCGACCAGCGTATCAAGGCCGACAGACACTTTTGGCAGTCCAATCGGCCCAGTTGCCGGAACACCTGGAAGCTGCCTCGGCAGACACTCTGGAGGCGTCAACTCCCGGGCGTGACTACCTGTCGACTGCCTGGCGCTGGCAGCTCTAACCCGGTGGTTGGAGAAACCCACATTTTCCTGGAGACTTTCAGCCAGGGGTTGGTGGCGGCCTTGGATCGAGTCAGCGGCGAAACCAGCTGGCTATCCCGTCTCGACGAACTGGGCGGCCACGGAATTGTCTTGTACCGGGACCTGCTATATTCCACTTCGTCGCGAAGCGTCCGGGCGATGGATCAAGCGAGTGGTCGTGAGATTTGGAATTTCACGCCTTACCCTGAAGATGGCGAGTGGATCTACACGACTCCGTCGGTCGCGGGCGACCGCTTGATCGTGGGAGACCGCCGGGGCTTTTTGTGGGCGTTGCACTGGCGTGTCGGAGAGCCTATTTGGAAAACTCGGGTCTCGCCCAACCGCAATAGCGTGAACGCCAGCGCTGCAATCATAACAGACCGCGTCTACACGGCGACCAATGACAGCGAGGCAGTGAGCTGCGACCTGGCCACCGGCGTGGTCCGCTGGCGTTCACGGTTGACCGGCCCCTGTAGCTCTCCCGTGAAACAATGGAACGGAGGCCTGCTCTACCTCAGTGGGTCCCGAATGCAGCTCCTATGCCCAGCAACCGGTAACCTGCTCTGGGAGCACGAATTTCCGGATCTAATTCGCTCGTTTTGCGTAGCCGACCAGCTTCTGCTCGTGGCCTCAGACGATAGACTGACCGCCTTCTCAAAAGACGGCCTCGCCTATCAAGGGATTCAGCTAGCAGCACTGGCGGAACTTAGCTACCTCCCGCTGACCGGCAAAGTCTATGAAAGTAGCGCAAGGGGCCTGTTCATCCTGGACCCGGCCACCGGTGAGCGCGTTCACGCCCTGGAACCGCTTCACCAGATTCAGTCGAGCGCCCCCCCGTCCTACGCCGACGGCATCCTTTACGTCCTTAGCGACGGAGGCTACGTCCACGCGGTTCGCCATCCACCCCTATAAGATCACAATCAGCCCTCTCCCTCCACCGAAGGCAACAGAAAAGCGCCGGCCGAAACTGAGGCTTTTCAATTGGACTCCGCTTACCGGGAAGCTACGTAACGTGCCCTCTTTGCCGAGCGAATCCAGGAATTCTTGATTGGTCTTGGAGCGGCGCATACGCTCCAGGACGGCTTCGGTGGGATCCTGGCCCTCGCCCATCAAGTCGAGGGCGCGGCGCATCAGCCACACCTTCTTCAGCTCCTCCTCGGACACAGCAGCTCTTCGTGGAGGGTGCCGGACTTCTTGATGTCAATGGCGGGGAACACGCGGCGCTCGTCCAGTCTTCTCGACAGATCAAGCTTGGTTGATCCGGACGGAGCAGCTGTTGTGTTAAAATCGAACTGGTCAAAATTGGCACACCATAGGCACACTTTTTCCGATTCCCACCGAAAACGGCCTCCAGCAAACGCTATAACCAAGCCAACTGTAGCGCCATCGAACCAGCACTACTCTCTCATTGCGAAAGAGGTTGTACCTGTTGGGTCTGGTTGGGTTCCGTTGGGCGGAGTCCGTCTGACCAGTTCTCCGTGACCCGCAAAGTTGTCTCAAGTGTGGTGAAGTTGGTCCTGGGTGGCTGGGTGGCACACATCTCGGGCAAACGGTCAGTCACTAGGTCCCATAAAGAACAACCCGGCGCACGGATTCATCTGATTGGGAATCCTCATCCATCACGACCAGTACTCGCCGGACAAAATCGCTCAGGTTGCGCAGCCCCGATTGCGGCTGGAGTTCTTTCAGGACCGCCCAGAGTTGTCTACTCAGGTCCAGCTGAAAAGTGACCTCGGGTCGCAAATTCAATACGGGATCGGAAGCAGCCTTGACCGCGTTGACCAGCGCTGTGCGGCGCGCCGAGGCGCCGTCCAGCGCCATGGAGACAAATGCTTTGAGAAGCAAATCCAGACGTTCTGGGTTTGCCCCTCGGTCCAGGAGTTGAGAGGCTGCAAAATCGGCCAGGGGACGAGAAACTCGGACAGTCGTTCTCAAGCGTGCTTTTTCAGCATCGCGCTTGGCTCGAGCGGATTTGATGGCCGGCGCGGACTGATGAGCAACTGCAATCGTTTCGCCGCAATCATCGCATAGGGCGCGCATGACATTTTCAACGGCCGTTCCATCATCCAGCTTGATCGTGCCATAGCCATAGAGCGCTTCGGCGAGTGCCTTGCAATTCTCGCATACACCGCGAATCTTATCACCGGGCTTGCAGACGTGTCTCACAGGTATCCCTCCGGTTCTGATTTGTGCAGGGCGGAGTTCGACCTGGCTGGATTGGTGAGCCGGGCAAAATGGGCTCACCTTCAGCAATGGCCGCCCGTATCGCCCCCACCTCAATCTTCTGCAACTTGAGCCAGCCCACGAGGTAGTTAAAGAACGCGCAATCGAGCTCGTGGCGGCCAGATGTTGAATTTCGGAGCACGATTCGCGAACCAATCTTTTGTTCTACTGACTTTAGGAAATCTCCGGCCGCTTCGGCAACCACGTCCCGCCAGCCAACATCGAGAAGATCGATACAGTTGGACAATTTCAATCGCGCTTTGAGAACAACTGGCTCAACAGAAGCGAGTGATTGCTCGGTCCACTCTCTGGCTCGCTGGGGAGCATCTTGCCAGAAGTAATTGCTTGACGTGCTTTCGGCAAGAAATCCCGTCTGCGAGAGTCGGCTTCGCAGGCCCGTACGGTCGTGCGCGAGCTGCGTTTTGCCGACTGTCCACCATTACGCGTAGCCTCAGTCCCAAAGACGCCGCTCACTTCGACCAGCCCCAACCGCTCTTCGAACTGGCCCAACAGTTGCTAAAGAACGGCCTGGGCGTTAGATCTGGACTTTTAGGTCACCACTACTACGTCACTGTTGCCCAGGCCGTGAGAGCCCGCGGCCGCCCACACCCAGGCGGGGGGCAGGCAAAAACGACCGGTCATGACGGCGCGCAACTGAACCGTGACTTCCGATCGCCACTGCGAGTCAACCTCAAGCACGCCACCTAAATCGCCGGGCGAATCCAACACGTCAAAGCCGGCCGGGTAAGGTAGCCTGGCCCGGAAATGATTGGGCACCCCCTCCACCGTCACTTTCATCTCCACCTGGGCACCCAAGGGCACCAGCCAGTCGCCCTGCTGGTTGCGGGGCACCGATAAAGTTCGGCGCACGCGCAATGGGCCGGGGCCCACCGGGCCCAGTGTCTCCAGGCGAAAGGCGATTTGCCCCTGGCCCTCCCAGGCAATCGACACCTGGTTCGAGTCGGGGCGCCAGCGCAGCACTTGGGGCTTTCGCAGCCAGTCGTCTATGGGCACCTCGGCCTCTGGCTGAGCTCCACTGACCACCCGCACTATTCCTCTGGGCTGCTCTGTGAGGCGTTCGCTGCCGCCCCACAGAGCGAAGTAGTCTGAATCTTGATTGGCCTCTACGCGGGCAGCCAGCAAAGGCATGCAGCCCCAAAGCCGCTGCAGACCCAGGCCAGCCGTGGCAAACTGCATAGAGCTGCCTGGACGTCCGGCCGGCTCGCGTCCGCTGGCGGCAGGCAGCACCCAGTAATGCAGGCCTTCTCGCCCTGGCGGCTCAGCCTGTAGCACGGCCCAGTGGTGGGCCTGGCCGACGACTTCGTGGGTGCGCGAATCATCCAGCAATTCTGGGTGCTCACTTAAATAAGCTTGCAGTCGCGCGGCGGCCGCGCTCTGGCCGACTGCCAGCTCGCCCTCCCAGAGGCAAAAAGCTCCGTTTTTGAACTGCTGGCCGAGCAGATCAGTTATTAACTCCGGCAACCGGTCCAGATGGTAGCCGCCACGCTGTATGCCGCGCCGGCGGTCGGCTGAGCGCATATCGCTCAGGCGATCACCCAGTCTCGTTTGCACCAAAATCTTTAAGGCCAGTCCAACCGCGCTGTCGTCTCCGATAAAATCGACCATGGCATCGGCCGGGTCGGGGGTGCTCAGGGTCAAACAGACTTCTCCGGCCTCGTGCAATCGAACCCGGGTTGGCAGTTGACCTACCATACAATATCTGGCTTGCGCACTCAAAGCGCGCACGGGAATCTCGACCTCGACGGCGTCCTGACCGGTGCCAAAATCGGCCACCCACTGGACCCTGGCAAGCCCCATCCCATCGGCTCGGAGCTTCAGTCGAAATTCGCGCGCTTGTGCACCCGCCAGTTCAAAGGACCAGCCGGCCGGTCCCGCCACTGCCAGCCCGGCTGCCCGCCCATACAGGCGCACCTGCAAAGTCTCTGTACCGCTGTTTTGCACGAATACCGACAGACAAAGCTGATCACCCTGCCACAAAAAACGGGGGGCGGCCACGCGTAGGGTCAAGCTCTGCGGGCGCGCCACCAGGCTGGACCTGCCCGCTCCAAAGCGGTTCGTTCCCACGCAAGCCAGAGCTCGAATTACGTAGCGAGTGGCCTGGGACGGCAGCCGAAAGGTGGCGCGCGCCTGCCCGCGTTCGTCGCAGACCAGGCGCTGCCAACTGGCCAGTGGTTGAAAGTGGCGACGCATCAGAGGCTCGACGGGGGCCTGCATGGCGTCGCCCCAGAAGCCTCCGCAGCCCATAAGGGTGTTAATACAGTCTTTCTGAACCAGGGGTGGGGGCGGTAATGGGCGCGGCATGACCATTGTGGTTCCCACGTTAAGCCAGCCTGGCTGGCGCGCATAAAAGACCGACAAGGGGTCACCTTGTCCCGACCCGCAGCTGGCCTCGGCGGCCTCATCCAGCACCAACAAAAAGACCTCGGCCCCGGGCTGTGGCACACCCTGGGCGTCGCGCACCCGCACGGCCACCTCAGCCTGGCTATCGGGGGCATATTCGGCCTGCAGGGGCCTGA
>JALHOV010000416.1 GCA_022842865.1 Vulcanimicrobiota bacterium
ACTTTAAGGCGAACCTGTGAGCTGTAAGTCTCCATACGGCCCGAACAAACGTTGGGGACCCTTAGCGGGTGGCTTCGTAAGCCTTGAACAGCTCGGCCAGGGCTTTGGGCACCAGTTTCATCCGCTCCGGGCTTTCTACGTAGGCGACGCGCATCTGCGTATCCCCGGGATTCATTTCGCCTTTGGCCACCGAGTAGAAGCCGCTCATGGGGGCGGTCAACACGGTCATTTTCTTGCCTTCCAACTCCACCGCGCCGTGCTGGGCGCACCACAAAACGAACTGCAGGGCGTTAAAGCCGGGTTTGGCGATTTCGCGCACATCGATAGCCGAGTAGATAGCCGCATCCGGGCTGCTGACGATGACGCCAGGTAACAACTGTCGAGTGGTCTCCGTAAAGTGGTTGAGCATGCCGGCGTAGTAGGCGCGCTGCTGGGCATACCAGGCCTTGAGCTGGTCGTGCGATTCATGGGCCAGGGCTCCGAAGATGTGCTGGCCGATGGCCGAGGAACAAAGTCCGGCCGTGTTTTCGGCCACCGCCTGTTGGTGAAACTCGAGATTGTCGGTGACCAGACCACCGATGCGCAGGCCACAGGCGTTCCACACCTTGGAGGCGGTCTCGATGCTGATACGGCGGCCGCGGATGCCGGGCACTTCCTCTTCGCTGATGGACCAGATGCTCAGGGTCGGAGCATTGCTGTAGAACAACTCACGGTAGGCTTCGTCGCTGATGATCCAGAGATTGTATTTGACGGCCAGCCGGGCCAGACTCACCAAACTGGCGCGATCGTAGAGGTGGCCGGTGGGGTTGTCGTAGGGAATCACTACCAGCGCTCCGGGACGGTGCTTTTGGATAGTTGCCTCGATTTCGGCTTCGCTCGGTAGCGAGAACTTGCCGTTGGGTTGAAGTTGACGCTGGATTGAGCAGGTGGAGCGGCCCAGGCGGTCGGCAAAGCTCAAGTAGTTGGTATAGGCAGCGTCGATCAACAGCAGCGGGCGTTCGCCGCTGCCGGGGGCGCCGCATACTCCCAGGATGACCAGCTCCATCCCCTGGCTGCCGCCGTCGGTAACCTGGGAGTAGAGGCCTTCCACCGGGGCTCCCGAGGAGGCGATGATGTTTAAGAAAGCTTGATTGGCTTCCGGCTCACCCACGGTGGCGGTGTATTTGACGACTCCGTCAGCAAATGGAGAACCCTTATCGGACAGGGTATTCATGCGCTTTTGCATGGCCGGATGCATCGGAAGAGAGACATTGCCGATGGCGACGTTGATTGCTTCGGTGCCGTCCTTGCGCTCGGCGAATTTCATCGAGGCGATGCGGATGGCCGAGGGCTGGCGCAGGCGATAGTGTTCCGAAAGGGTAGGCAGGGTCAACGTCATGGGTTTACTCCTCAAGCAAATACGGCTACTTTCTTGTCGATGCTGATCGACGACACTTCCTTGGTTCCCCTCCAGAGCTGGCTGGAAACGCATTTTCCCACCGCTCGTCTGCTGGTAGTGGGCGGCAGCGTGCGCGACGCACTGCGAGGGCATCCCAGCAAGGACCTGGATCTCGAGATTGTGGGCGCCCGGCCCACCGAGATCGCGGCCGCTGCACCCTGGCCGGTACAGCAGGTAGGCAAGTCTTATGGGGTGTTGTTAATGAACCTGGAAGGGCTGGGCTGGTTGGAAGTCAGCGTGGAGCCGGGGGATTACGCAGATTGGGAGCAGCTCTGCCGGCGCCGTGACTTTACCTGCAATGCCATAGCCTGGGATGTGGCTTCTTCGCAGCTGGTGGATCCGTTGGGAGGTCGACGGGATATCGAGACCGGCATTTTGCGCGCGGCCGGGCCGGACAGTCTGACGGAAGACCCCCTGCGGGTGTGGCGGGCGGCCCAATTTTGCGCACGCTTTGAGTGGCGCGTGGCGCCGGAGTTACTGACGGATATCGCCTCGGTCTTGGAGCGAATGGCGGAGCTGCCGCGTGAGCGGGTCACCCGCGAGTGGGAAAAATTGCTGACCATGCCGAGGCGGCCCAGCCAGGCAGTACAGTTGCTTTCGGATTGGGGCGTGATCGAGCGCTGCTATCCGGAACTTTGCGCCCTGCACGGCTGCGAGCAAGAGCCGGAGTATCATCCCGAGGGGGATGTCTGGGTGCATACTCTGTTGGTGCTGGATGAGGCGGCTCGTCTGGGACGGCAATTGCCGGTTGAGCAGCGCCTGGTTCTGGGACTGGCGGCCTTGCTGCACGACGTGGGCAAGCCTGCCACCACCGTTCGAGAGAATGGCCGGGTGACGGCCCATGGACACGAACACGCCGGGGTGAAGCCGGCTCGGGCCTGGTTTGCCCGCCATTCTTTTGGCGAGGCGGTCGAGCTGGCTGTTTTGGATTGTGTGGCCCGGCACATGCGGCCCATGCAATTGGTGCGCGAAATGGATCGCGGCCAGATGTCGCCTTCGCAGCAGGTGAACGCGCTGCGGCGCTTGATTCGTGACCTGGACCACGTGGATTGGGACCTTTTCTTGTTGTTGTGCGAGGCCGATCAACGCGGGCGGACCTTGCCGGTTGCGGAGTATTTGCCGGCGCGCGTTTTCGGGGATTTGCTGCGGCAACATCCTGTGGCTGCGATGGCTCGGACGGAGCTATTGCGCGGTCGGGACCTGCTGGCCCTGGGCGTGCCGGCGGGTAAGGAGGTGGGTCGGTGGATCGCCGCCGTCGAGCAGGCCCGCGATGAGGGTGAAATCGCTACTGCTGGCGAGGCCCTCGAGTGGGTGCGCCGACGTTTGTAGGGGAAAACAAAAAGGGCCCCGTTATTGGCGGAGCCCTTTTTCACACACACATTACACACACAGGAGACGGTCGCTTCCGAGTGATTTGTCTCACCGGTCGGCTTCCTTGGACCCATTATGTATCCAAAATGCGTCGGAGTTGTTGCCAAATTGTTGCCGGTCCGTCAAATCAGGGCTCTTTCGACAGTTGTTTCTTGACCTCGCACAACGCTCACATTGGAAGCGGCCAGGTGACGGGCCTGGCGCTCGGGTAGAGTGCGCGTAGGGGCCTGAGTTTTGGCCGTTTTGAGCATCTCGCGGGGAATGTCCGGATGTTCGTAGAGGAAACCGGGCGGATGACGCTTCCCGTCCTCGGTGAAGTCGAGCAGCATGGCTTCGGCAGTCGGCAGCAGCTCGAGTTGGAGCTCGTCGATCAGGTAGGTGAAGAGCATTTCGGCCAGTTTCAGGTGCGGCATTTCGCGGGTTGTTTTCATCCTGGGTAAGGCCCATCGGGTGAAGTCGAGGAAGCACTGGAACGGGCTGCTGGATAAAAGAATCGGAAGGGTTCGGGGGAAACGCCCTCGGTTGGCGACCGCCTCCCAGAACCGGGCGAAACGCTTCATCTCCATCATCTCGGAGAAGGCGATAGTCGAGGTACTGAGTACTTCATAGGGCGGTGAATCGCTGTAGAGCATCGCGTATTCCTGGTCGTGGCGGAGGATGGGCGTGCCGCGTAAACGCTTGAGAATTCCCACTTGAATTTCCTGGGGGTTTAACTGTACAAGGCGGTTAAAGCCTTTGCCGAACTGTTGTGTGGTTTCGCCGGGTAGACCCACGATCAGGTCGGCGTGAATATGAACTCCCGTTTGGGTCCGCAGATAGATGAGATTTTCTTCGAGTTTGGGCATGTCCTGGCGGCGGCTGATGGCCTTTTGGACTTCGGAGTCGAAACTCTGGATGCCGATTTCAAATTGAACCGCGCCGGGTGGAAACTGGGCGACCAGCTGGCGCAATTCCTCTGGAAAGCGGTCTGGCACCATTTCGAAATGCACGAAGAGATCGGGAGTATAGCGCTCCAGGAAGAACCCCAGCAACTGCTGGCTGACCTCCAGTTTGAGGTTGAAGGTGCGGTCGATGAATTTGAACTGGCGGGCGCCTCTCTGGAGCAGGGTTTCCAGCTCTCGGAGTAAGTTTTCGATGGGAAAGTAGCGCACCAGTTTGTCCAGCGAGGAAAGGCAAAATTCGCAGCGGAACGGGCAGCCGCGCGAGGCCTCCACGTAGACGACTCGGTGCTGCAAGTCGTGGTCGCTGTAAAGGCGGTAGGGGAGTGCGATTTGTTCGATGGGCGGTTGACCGCCGGCCAGCACCTTTTGTTGCGGAGGTTGGCCGTTAAGAATCTGTTGAGCCAGGTTGCGGAAGGCGATTTCGCCTTCGTGAGTGATCAGGTAATCGGCCAGCCGCACGATTTCCTGTTGGTCCCACTCGTAACTCACTTCGGGACCGCCCACCACGATGGGCAGGTCGGGGCGAATTTTGCGTAAGACGCGAACGATTTCGAGGGTCTGGGTGGTGTTCCAGATGTAGACCGAAAAACCGACCAGGCGCGGCTGGTGTTGGAGGATTTTCTCCACGCAGTCGAGCGCGCGCTCTTCCAGCGTAAACTCGAGGAGTTCACAGCGCTCTTCCAGCTCTCTCAAGTTGGCCTTCAAGTAGCGCAATGCGAAAGAAGTGTGATGATAACGGGCGTTCAGGGCCACTAGCAGAATGTCGCTCAAGCTGGTTTTATTGGAGAGCGAAGGCCAGGGGTCCTTTGGGATTGATTTCTTTGCGGAAGGAGGCCCTTTCGCTTCGACGCCTTCTGTGTCCAGACCGCCTAGCGACCTGGGCGGTTGCAGTTCAGGCACAGACCGACGCCTACCAGGGGACCACCGCATTGGCGACAGCTCTGGGCTTTGGGCGCTTCTTCGCGTTGAGCCTGGTGCTCTGGGGCTTCGCTCTTTTCCGCCTCTTGCTTGGGAACCGCTTCTTCAGGCTGGCGGCGTCGTTGCTGCTGCTGTTGCTGTTGATCGCGATCTCCGCGGTCACCCCGCTCATGCCGGTGATGCTGATGTTCGTCGCGCTGGCGCTGCTGGTCTTTGTTTTGGTCGCCCTGGCGTTCTTGTCCCTTCTGCTGATCGCGTTCGCCTCCGGAGCTGGAGCTGGAGTTGTGTTGGGCCTGCTTGGTGTCTGCCCTTTCTTGTGTTGGCGTCTCGCGCTGGGGTGTGGCCGTTTGATGCTGCCGGGTGTCCATTTCTTGTTTGACCTGCTGGAAACCGGTGGAACGGCGAATGCCGGTCCAGTCCTCGGTTTTCTCTGCCGTTTCTTTGACCGAATTTTTCGGACGCTCAGGTTTCTCGGCGCGCACCGTCTCGAGTTTGGCGGCCTCTTCTTTCTTGGTGGTTTCGGACTTCGACAGGCTGCGCGTTTCGGAAGCGGCCGCTTCTCTCACGTCGGCTCGTTTTTCGGCCTGGGCGGTCTGGCCACCCTGGCTGGCTTGAGAGGCCTGGTTGGCCTGGAAGGTGGGCGCTGCTGGACCGGTTTGCGAGGATGGCGCGGCCGTTTGTCCCGGTGCGGGTGGAACCTGAGGGGCGCTACGCACCGAGTCTTGCTTGCCGAACGAGAGCTGAAACTGCTCCGAGAATTTCTTCAGGGTCTCAACTCGTGAAGCGGTGGTGGGTGCGTCGCTTTTGGCGCCTCCCATGCCGGATGCACCGACGATTGCCTTGGGAATGGGTCTGGGCGGGGCCTGGGGTTTGGCTTCTAGAGCCTTTTCTTTTTCAGCTTTTTTCTCTTTGGCCGGCTCGGATTTGTCAGATTTCGAGGAGGCTTTGGCTTCAGCGCCGGCGGCCCTCTGTTTGCTTGCCCATTCTTCGTTTTCTCGCAGGCGTTGTGCCTGAATGATCGGAGACATACGGAAATTCTGGCTATTTTCCTGTTGGTCAAATCGCGTCAGTTGACGCAACTGGATCGGTTCGGGCGTTTCGCCGGGAGTCGGCTGGGCTGCTGCCTGGGCTTGGGCCGAGCTCACCAGCTTGACCTTCTGATCGCCGGGAAAGCGGATGTCTGGCATGGGGCGCCGAGCTTCCTCGGGCCCGGCCAGGCTGGGCCGGGGCGCTTCGGGAGCGGGCCAGGCCGGTCGGGCCGGTTGGGCCGGTTGGGCCAGAAGCTGGGGCGGCCGCGGGCGCGGCTGGTTGTCGCGCTGCTGGGGAGCCGGTGGTTGGGGCGCCTGAGGTTGCTGTTGTGAAGGCTGAGGGGCCTGCGAGGGCTGCGGGCGTGGCTGGTTGTCACGCTGTGGCGGGGCCTGCGGCTGCGGCGTTGGAGGTTGCTGCGGCTGAGGGCGTGGCTGATTCTCGCGCTGTTGCGGGGCCTGTGGCTGGGGCGTCTGCGGTTGCTGTTGCGAAGGCTGAGGGGTCTGCGGGGGCTGCGGGCGTGGCTGGTTGTCACGTTGCGGTGGAGCCTGCGGCTGCGGCGCTTGAGGTTGCTGCGGCTGACTGTCGCGTCGCGGTCCTCCGTCCTGACCCGGGCGTGGTCGAACCGATTCCTGCACTGGTGGAGCGGGGGTCTGGCCAGGGGGCGTGCTCTGAGGAGGAGCGGACGGTTGACCGACCGGACGATCCTGGTTGCCGGGGCGGTTCGGCCGGCCCGGCTCTTGGGCGGGCGGAGCGGGCGCCTGGGCGAGCGGCGCAGGCGTCTGGGTGGGAGGGGAGTTCTGAGGAGGAACGGTTGGTTGCCCGTTCGGGCGCTCCGAGTTGCCCGGACGGTTGGGGCGAGCTGGTTCCTGGCTGACTGGCTTCGTGGGCTCTTGACTGGGGGCGGGCTGCGGTCCGGGAGCGGGTTGTTGTTGACCGGCCGGGCGGTCGGGAGTGCCTGGACGCTCCGGATTGCCGGGACGGTTGGGGCGGCCGGGTTCCTGTCCTGCCGGTTTCGTGGGGTCCTGGCCGGGGGCGGGTTGCTGGCCGGGAGCGGGCGTGGGTTGTTGACCAGCAGGGCGGTCGGTGTTGCCTGGACGATTGGGGCGGCCGGGTTCCTGTCCTGCCGGTTTTGTGGGGTCCTGCCCGGGGGCGGGTTGCTGGCCAGGCGCGGGCTGTTGACCGGCAGGGCGGTCGGGAGTGCCGGGGCGGTTGGGATCGACCGGCCGAGTGGGTCGGTTAGGTTCCTGACCTGCCGGTTTGGTGGAGTCCTGCCCGGGGGCGGGTTGCTGGCCAGGCGTGGGTTGTTGACCAGCAGGGCGGTCGGGAGTGCCCGGACGGTTGGGATCTACCGGCCGAGTGGGTCGGTTAGGTTCCTGACCTGCCG
>JALHOV010000417.1 GCA_022842865.1 Vulcanimicrobiota bacterium
TGGTGGGGGAGGAATCCCCGTCATCGCAACCGATTCGGGCTACCGACCTACGACGGCGGTGGTCGACAAAGATCTGACGGCCATCCTGCTGGCCGAACAATTGCAGGCGGAACTGCTGCTTTTTTGCGCGGCCGGCGAGCAACTTTCCCTGTACCCTAACACCGAGAAGGCCCAGCCCCTGGCGCGCTTGACCGTTCAACAGGCTCGCCAGTACTTGTCTGAGGGCCATTTTCGTTCCGGTTCGCTGCGTCCCAAACTGGAGTCAGGCCTTCAATTTATCGAGGCGACGGGAGGGAGGGTCGTGATTACCAATCCGGCCAACCTGCTAAGTGGCGCCCGTTCCCAGGCCGGCACCGAGATCGTCGCAGTAGAGCCCGCGTAGTTCCGCAAAGCGGTCTTCTTCCAGGGCCCGCCGCATCTCAGCCATCAAGCGCAGCAAGAAGTGAATGTTATGCATGCTGCATAAAGTGTAGGCGAGAATTTCTTCGGCCTTATGCAAGTGGCGCAGATAGGCTAGCGAAAAATTGGCGCAACAATAGCATTCACAGTCCTTCTGAATGGGTTCGTCCAGGTCAAAAAAACGCGCGTTGAGGACGTTCCAGGTGCCTCGAGGACTACGTCCAGGACTGCCGGGAGGGACAAAAACGTGACCGTTGCGGGCGAAGCGAGTGGGTATCACGCAGTCGAAGGTATCAATGCCGCGAGCGACCCCCTCGAAAAGGTCGGAGAATTCCCCGATGCCCAGCAAATGACGAGGTTTGTCATCAGGCAGGCCGGGCACGGTCCAGTCCAGCACCTGATGCATCTCCTGCTTGGTTTTCCCCAGGGAGCCGCCCACGGCGAATCCCTGCCAGGGCCACTTTAACATAAAGTCCAGCGTGCGCTCGCGCAGGTCCGGGTAAGCTCCACCCTGCAGAATGCCATACAAGGCTTGGGGGGTGTCGCGACGCGCTTCCAGACAACGAACGGCCCAACGATGGGTCCGTTCCAAGGCCACTTCCGTATAGGCTTTATCAGCCAGCGGAGAGGTGCACTCGTCGAAGGCCAGGATCATATCCGCGCCCAACTCTTCCTGGATACGAATCGAGGATTCCGGGGTGAGCAGGTGAGTGGAACCATCGTGGTGCGAGCGGAAGCGCACGCCCTCTTCGTTGATTTTCACCATATTCGACAGAACTGCCCCGCGAGGCTTTTTGGCGGTGGTGCCGGGAAAGACTCCACCGATCTTGCCCACGCCGTGTTCCCGTCCGGCGCCCAGCGAAAAGGCCTGGAAGCCTCCCGAATCGGTCATGATGGGCCGGGGCCAATTCATCATTTTGTGCAATCCGCCCAGCTTTTCCACCAGTTGCGACCCTGGCCTCAAATAAAGGTGATAGGTGTTGGCCAACACTCCCTGCACGCCAAGTTCCTGCAACTGCTGCGGGGTCAGCGCCTTGACGGTAGCCTGCGTGCCGACGGGCAGAAACTCGGGGGTCTCAATGATTCCGTGCGGGGTGTGGATGCGGCCGCGTCGGGCCTGGCCGCGTTTCTGTAGCAGCTCATAGCGGAAGGACATAGCCGCTGCCTTTTGGCGAGATCGCAGGAAGCCCTGCACAGTCTGGGAATGAGGCCGCATATGCAACACTCGCCGATGCGCCTGTTGGATTTTGGCGAATGTCCTTACTTGCCGGACCGCCGTTGGCATTCTCTGGCACTGCACGTGCTGGAGGCCAACGCCGAGGATATTCAGGGCCTGCTCTTTTCTGGCTTTCGCCGGCTGGGCTACCTCTATTATACCCCGATGTGCGATGGTTGCCAGGCTTGCATTTCCTTGCGAATTCCGGCCCGCACTTTTCGCCCCAATAAAAACCAACGCCAGATCTGGAAGCGCAATTCAGACTTAGAACTGACCGTCGAGCCGAGCCTTTTCAGTCAGGAAAAGTATGAGTTGTATCAGCGCTATCAAACCGCCCGCTGGGATAAACAGCAGCCTATCAGTGCTGAGGAGTTTTCGGCGATTTACCTGGAACAGCCCGGTACCGGGCTAGACTTCGTCTATCGCCGCCAAGGCCAGTTGGTGGGGATCGACTTTATGGACGTGACTCCAGCGGGCATCTCCTCGGTCTACTTTGTTTGGGAGTGCGAGCCGCGTCGGAGTTTAGGGATCTATTCGGTCATGCGGGCACTGCAGTGGTGCGCCGAAAATGGACGCGAGCACTTATACCTGGGTTTATATGTAGAAGGAAATGATTCGATGCGCTACAAGGCTTCTTTCCATCCCCACCAGCGGCGCTACCGGGGTGGGCCGTGGATGGACCAGCCGGAGTCGGGTTGGCCGCAGTGAGGGAGCGTTTACTGAAGGAAGGTCTGAGCCCGGCTCAGGTCGAGAATTTTCAGCGGGCCACGTTGCTGACCCGTGAGTGCCGCGAGCAAATTCGCGAGCGCGCCCACCGTCTGCAATGGAAGGTTCTGGACGCGTTCCAGTGTCGAGGCCTGAGTGAGATGCATCTGCTTGGCTCCACCGGCTACGGCTATGGCGATAGCGGCCGGGAGTTGCTAGACGAGGTCTACGCAGACCTGTTCGGCTGCGAGGCGGCGCTGGTACGTCTACAATTTGTTTCGGGAACCCACGCGATTGCTTGCGGACTTTTTGGCAATCTCCGGCCTGGCGATGAGTTGGTCAGCCTGAGCGGAGAACCTTACGATACCCTCTCCACGGTGATCGGACAGAAAGGCCACGTGGCGGGATCTCTGGTCGATTGGGGGGTCCGTTACCGTCAGTTAGAGCTGCTGGAGGATAGACTGGACCTGGATGGCATCGAATCGTTTCTGAGTCCGACCACCCGAATGGTTTTTCTACAGCGTTCGCGCGGCTACGCCTGGCGCAGCAGTCTCACGATCGACCAGTTGGGCCTGGCCATCCAGAAGGTTCGAACCTTTTGTCCCAAGGCAGTCGTGATGGTGGACAATTGCTACGGTGAGCTGGTCGAGGAGCGCGAGCCGACCCACGTGGGCGCAGACCTGGTGGCGGGCTCCTTGATCAAGAATCTGGGAGGCACGCTAGCCGCTACCGGCGGCTATGTGGCGGGCACTGCCGCTGCGGTCGAAGGCGCCGCTTTCCGCCTTACCGCCCCGGGCATCGGCGGCGAGCAGGGGGCCAGTCTGGGTTTCTCCCGGTCCATGTTCCAGGGCCTGTTTCAGGCGCCCATCGTGGTCGGTCAGGCTTTGGAAGGGGCTTGCTGGGCCGCCTGTTTTCTGGAGCTTGAGGGTTGCGAAGTCGGCCCGCGCTGGCAAGACCCACGTACGGACATTGTGCAGGCGATTCGCCTCGGTAGTCCGGAAGCACAGGCGGCGTTCTGCCGAGGCGTCCAGCGCAGCGGGCCGGTGGACTCGAAGGCAACGCCGGAGGCCTGGGTGCAACCGGGATACAGGGATCCGATCTTGATGGCCGGCGGCACATTTATTGCGGGCTCGTCTTTGGAGATGTCGGCCGACTGCCCGGTCAGACCGCCCTATATTGCTTATCTGCAGGGCGGTATTAGCCTGGGACACGTGCAGTTGGGCGTGGTCAGGGGCCTTGTAAACCTGAAGAAGGTTGGCAAATAATTGTTGGTTCCATCGCAGGGTACCCTTTTAGCTTGAAGAACTTTCAATCCGGGTTCAGGTGGTAGTTCAAACAATTTTGCAGTCTGACACAATACAGACACGAAACTGTGGTGTTTATAAGGGGCCAGAAAACTACGTTCAGAGGCAGTAGTCCGGTGCGCTGTCTGGAGTACAGGGGAACTTTGTGTGACCCGAAGCAACCAGATACCCTTGTTGGAGGGGGTGGCCGACCGACTACGAAGGGCCGCTGGGATTTAAGGGTCTGGTCAATCATGGGAGGTAGCCGAATGAGTCCGGGACGTATAGGGGTTTTTGATTCGGGAGTAGGTGGGCTGAGCATTGCCGGGCGCCTGATGACCGAGGCACCCCATCTGGCCATCCACTATTATGGCGACACGGCACACGTTCCCTATGGGGAGCGTCCGGCGGGTGAGGTCACTCATCTGGTCGAGACCATCGTCGAACATCTGGTGGAATCCGGCGCCTCGGCCGTGGTCATGGCCTGCAATACGTCCAACGCGCTCGCCCTGGAAAGAGTTCGCTCCTGGTGCCCGGTGCCCGTCGTCGGCATCATCGACCCGGCGGCGGAGGCCGCCGTGCTCCGTACCCGGAATGGCCGCATCGGCCTGATTGCCAATCCGCTTACCGCGCGCAGTGGTGCCTATGAAAGAGCCTGTCGGACCGCGCTCGGTCGGCTGAACTTCGGAATCAACGTGCTGCCGGTGGGTTGCCCGAAATTAGTGCCCCTCATTGAGTCCGGTCAGGTGGCCACTCGCGAGGCCCGGGAAACTCTCTGGGAGTATCTGGCTCCGTTGCAGATGGAACAGATCGATACGCTGATTTTGGGATGCACGCACTTTCCGTTCTTGCGCCCCCTCATCCAGGAGCTACTCGGTCCCGACGTGGAGATTATCGACCCTGCCAGCTACGTCTTGCAGGAGCTGGTTCGACTGGGCGTGACCAGCACGCCAGCCGTGCCTCATCTGGTCGAGGTGAGCGGGGATTCCGATGAATTTGCCCGCGTAGGCTCGCGCCTGCTCTCGCGCAATCTTAATGGTGTGCGTCACACGCACCTCAAACGGTTCGCCAAGCTAGCGGTGTAAGTCGTTTTACTTGTTGCCCTCTAAGCTCAGAGCCTCCAGAGCTTCTTCCAGGCATTCCATCACGCTCTCGACCTGTTCCAGTTTGCGCACGGTTTCCTCGTGCACTTTCTCATCCAGGTCTTCTTCGTTCTCATCCAGCCACTGTTCTTGTTGACTGAGACGCTCGCTCAAATCTTTCAGATGGGCCTTTAGTTGGCCCTGCAACTTGGTAATCCACTCTTCAGGCAACGGAACCTCCCGGATCGACTTTAAGCTTGCCTACTGCTGAGACCCAGCCCGGATCCACCAGCAAAGCTTTGACAGGGGAGGTGGTGATTTCAATCTCCGTCCCCTCATCAATCTGATAATCTTTCTGTCCGTCGGCAATGACGTAAGGACGCACCCCGCGCGAGCGGTTGGCCAGGCGCAGGCTGACACTACTGGGTAACACCACCGGAGTGGCGATACTCGAGGTGATCTCGTTGGAAGCCACCAATACCAGCGCTTCCATCAGCAGAATCGGTCCGCCCGCCGAGTAAGCGTAGGCGGAGGAACCGGTGCGAGTGGCTACGATGACGCCGTCGCCTCGCACCAGGCCCAGGGCCTCTCCGTTGGCCCAGAGTTCGAGAGTCAGGGTCCGAGTGCTCCCGCCCACCAACACTTCATTAAGCGCGTCCACCTGCCAGACTTCCTCCCGGCGATTGAAGACGCGCGTGCGCACCATGTCGCGCACGTCGACCTGGTAGGCCTGGCTGCAAAGCACGTCCACAGCCTCGTCCAACTGATTTTCTTGGGCGGTGCAAAGATAGCCGAGTCGGCCGAAATTGACGCCCAGCACGGGCACCGAGCGGGGAGCCATCAAGCGAGCGGCGTGGAGCAGGGTACCGTCGCCTCCCAGGGATAACAGGGCGTCCACTTGTTGGCCGGCCAGCACTTGTTCCAGAGAATAGACTTCTGCCCCCCCCTTAAGGAAGCGTTCACGCGAGCGTTCCGCGGCTTTCTGGGCACTCTCTCGCGATTCCGACGCAACGATGGCGAAGCGTCCCGGAGCCGAGGCGGGGGGTTGAGACATTCAAACCTGTTCCTGTCGCCTTCGCCTTTTCCCTTCGGGGGCCGTATCTCAGGGGGAAGGGCTTTGTGGGATGCTTGCTTAAAGGGGGGGCGTGCAAGTCCCTGAGATTCCCGTGCGTAGCCTGGCTGAGATCGAAGCCCAGGTGGAGGCGGAAAAGCTATCCTCCGATGCAGCAGCTTACGATTCCAGCCGCTTCTATCATCCGGCCGTCACGGTGGACCTGGTCGTCTTTACACTGAGTGAACGCGATCTACAAGTGCTCTTGATCCACCGCGATCACTGGCCGTTTAAGGGGCGCTGGGCCTTGCCAGGTGGTTTCGTGCAAGAGCACGAGGCCATCAGCCAGGCGGCCCACCGCCAGCTTATGGAAAAAACCGGCGTCTCCGAGGTTTTTTTGGAGCAGCTTCATACTTTTGGGCATCCCCATCGCGATCCGCGCATGCGGGTCGTAACGGTCGCCTACTACGCTCTGGTGCCGGCGGATAAGCTACCCAATGCCACCGAGGGGGACCATGTGCGCTGGTGGTCCATCTATCACTTGCCGGAGCTGGCCTTTGACCACGACCGCATTCTGGAGCGCGCCTTAAGCCGGCTGCGCCGCAAGATTATGGACACCAACGTCGCCTTTCAGTTCATGCCGGAAAAATTCACTTTAACTCAGTTGCAGCGCACCTACGAGATCGTGCTGGGGCGCACCCTCGACAAGCGGAACTTCCGCAAGAAAGTGCTTTCTTCGGGCGGAGTCAAGGAAACGGATGAGTTGCACCTGCAGGGACGTCACCGTCCGGCCCGGCTCTACGAATTCGACCTGGAAGCCCGAGACTTTTAGCTGCTATTCGCCTTTGTGGCCGGCGACTCCGTGGTAGAGGGTTGCGCTGACGGCCCCGGCGGTGCCCAGGGCCAGGGCCCCGGCGGCGTAACCGGCGGGCTCGCCAATCTTCTTGCCGATCAGAGCTCCGGCGATGGCGCCGGGGATGAGCACGGCCGGGTGGGCAACCAGGCCCATCAAGGGAAGAGCGGCTACACTACCGAGCGCTGCTCCAAGAATCATCCCCTGGATTTTGCCGGCGGCGGCACCGGCCGGGCCACCGAGCGAAGCGCCGGCGCGGAAGCCGGCTGCAGCGGCCGACTTGTAGCCACCGGCCGTCTGAACCGAACCCAGGTGAGTGCGCAGTTCCGCACCGCTTTGCTGGATTAATTTCTTGCCTTTGACTTCACTTGAGTTAGCGGTGATATCTGGTTTGGTAGCACCGGTTGCAGCCGCGTTGGCTACCCTCGCGCCCGCCACGCTACCGGCGAGCACGGCGGCAGCGGTGCCGACCAGTGCG
>JALHOV010000418.1 GCA_022842865.1 Vulcanimicrobiota bacterium
TGACGCTGCCAGTATGTATGTCAAACCCCATGAATCTACCAGGTCCTGATAAGACAAAGATAGCAGGCCAAAAGCGAAACCTTTTCTGGTCATTTGGCGTTTTATGATTTACACTTATACTGTTAGGAGGGGAGCCATGACTGCAAGACTTGGTGTCCTTCAAAAATTTCAGGCCTGGATGATGGCTCTTGCCGGACGTCCGGCCGAGACCCCGGAGCCACTCCCCCAGGAACAGCCCCTGCACAAACTATCTCGCATGATGGTGGCCATCGCCAGTTCCAATGGACGTCGCGGGGGAGGAACTCAGGTGATGGTGGACGCTCTCAACGAGGATCAAATTACCTGTAAGTCCCGAGAGTTGCTCAAAGAAGGCGAGACCCTGGAACTGGCCATGTTGATGCAAGGAATCGGACACGTACGCATCCCCGTGACGGTCGAATGGGTGCTGCTTTCTAGCTTCGGACATTCGGCCGGACTGCGTATCGACCACAACGATCAAACCCGAGAGCTCATGGCTTCTTTCGTCAGCCTCCTGAACAACAACTCACGGGGATAATGGTTGACAGTAAACATATTTTCGGGTAAACCATAACTCACTCCGGGGTGACCGGGGGACTTAATCGAAATGGACCGTTCTTGAGTTATGAATTTGCGTGGACCGAAAGCCAAGATATCCCGCCGACTGGGAATTGCAGTCACCCAGAAGGTGCAGAAAATTCTCGATCGGCGCGCCTATCCGCCGGGCCAGCACGGCCCCACCACGCGCAACCCGGAGCCGAAATCGGTCTATGGCAAACAACTCCGTGAGAAGCAGCGCCTGCGCGCTCAGTACAACGTCTCGGAGAAGCAACTTCGCGGCTACTTCCAAAAAGCCGCGCGCAGCACGCAGCCCACTGGCGAAGCGCTGGTAGCCACCTTAGAGTCGCGTCTGGACGCAGTCATCTATCGCGCGGGCTTTGCTCGCTCAGTCTTCGCCGCTCGCCAGTACGCGGCTCACGGCCACTTTGAGGTCAACGGCCGCCGCGTCAGCATCCCTTCGATGATGCTGCGTCCGGGCGACGTTGTTCAGCTGCGACAGAAAAGTCGTGAATGTGCAACCTTCCAGGACCCGCGCCTGGAGCAGCAGACCCCACCTGAACATTTGCTGGTGGACCGCCCCGAGTTCAAAGTCACGGTTCAGCGGAAGCCTTCGGCCAGCGAAGCCCCCATCGTCTGCAATATCAGTATGGTGGTCGAGTTCTACAGCCGCTAGTTAGCGGGGAGATGGAGAGGGCTGATGCTTAGCATCGGCCCTCTTTTATTGTAGGCACGCTCCACACAATCCCGCCATTTTCCGGGCTCCAGAGGGAGGGTGATAAAGCCTCCAGACTTCCCCGGGGCGCGAAGGTCTGATGGCGGAGCGTCCGCCAGGCCTGCTCCGCGAGGGGACGGTTTTCGGCCTTTTTCCCGGTCTAGGGGAAGGTCGGGGCAAAAGGGCTGACCTCGCCAGCGGCACTGGTGAAAGTCTGCAAGAAGGGCATTGGCGTAGGCAAGTCGGCCTGGCTACTGAGGGTTCGCCCTTGATAGTGCAAGGTCGAGCCGGGGACGTCGCTCCAAAAGTGCAGCTTGTTGCCACTGGCCACGACTTCCCAGGTTCCGTTCGACTGATCCACGGTCAACACTTCATTGTTCCACAGGGTCAAGCTTGTGGCCCCCGACGAGAGAGCTCCCTTGGTCAGCACCGGTCCCGTTCCCGGCTGATCCAAAACCAGCGCGGCCGGGGCGTTGGCGCCGGCAGGAATGAGTTTTTGGCCCGTATTCTCGGCCACGCTGACCATTTTGATGATCCAGCGCTGGCTTTTGGCCAATTCTTTCCCATCCAGGCTTTGCGCCATCACGGCGCCAATCGAGGTTTGGGTAGAAACGGACAATCCGGCAATTTGGATCGGAACGGCGGTCAATTCGCCGGCCACACAGAGGGTTTTCGGCGTCTGCAGCAGCAGGCGGCCGCGTCCGCTGTCGCGCTGGATCTGCCCATTGATACTGGTGTAGGCCGTCCCCGAACCGTCCAGAGCTTTTTGGCCGCCCTCGGTGGTCAATTGTTTCAGCCAATCGCTGGCCTTAGAGCTCTGCTGGCCGACCGGAAACACCGTCAGGTCACCCACCGGCGCCTTGCCCTGAGCGCGACTGGAGGCCAGCCGTAGACTGAATGCCAGTCGCACCAAATCGGTCTCACCGGCCAGACCCTTGAACAACCTGTCATCCGCATATTCCAAAAGAGCGATCTGACTGGGCGTCTGCACGTCACCCCGCAAGAAAAGCAAAGAACCCAAGGCAAACAGGTCCCAAACCGGCGGGTCTACCTGATAACCAAACTCCACCAGGCGGTCGCGCACGCCGCCGGTCTTGTAGCCAAACAAAATCATGGCGTCGTAATCTTGCAATCGACCATAGGCGGCCGCTTCGGGAATGCTGCTGGCTCGGAATTGATTGGGCCAGACGCTGGCCCACTCGCGAATCACAACCGGCTTCGATTCCCAACGCAACTGCGCAGTGAAGGGTGGAAAGGCAAAACGACTATCATCGCGCAAAGCGTTCTTATTGTTGTAGAAAAACTTGCCCTGCCACTCCTGACCGCCAAAAGCTGGATGGTCCGCGTAGTGATTCTCCGAAACGAAGTCGAGTTCACTGGCGACGGCCTGTAACTCGGCCGGAACATCGCTGCTGACCACTGCCGTGATGGGAACCTTAAGCCCCAGGCTTCTCAGACTCTCCCGCATTTTTACGTAATAGTCGCGCTCGACCTCACACAAGAACTCCACTCCGTCGCGCTGGCGTGCGGCGGGGTCCGGCTTGCCCAGTTGGGGCAGACGCACGTTACCGGCCTCGAGAGACTCTTCGCCGGCCAGCGCCCCACCCCAGGCTTTGGCGAGATCGGCACGGTTGCGATAGCGCTCCACCAGCCAGGCGTTCCATCGTTGCTGAAAGCGAGTCTTGTAGGGCTCGACCAGGTTGTCCGTGGTCTTCGGATAGAGGAAGAAACCGCTTTCGTTGCAGATTTCCATCAGCACCAGGGCCGGATCGTTAACGGGCGCCGTCTGAGTGTAGGGATTCACGGTGGTCAGCAGTTGGCGGGCGTATTCTTGCTGGAGCTCGATCAACTTGGCATCAAACATGGCATAGGGACGGGCCGCCCTCGGCAGATTCTTGGCGTTCTCCACTCCATCTTCGGGCTGGAATTCGCGAAAGTCGATCAGGTCGAGGTAATAATAGATCCCCTTCTGGTGGAGCTTGTGAATCCAGTAGTGGAGAGTATCGAGGCGGGTCGTGTTGATTTTTCGGGTGCCAGGTAGGCCAGCGATCTCCAGTAAGGCTCCTTTCGAATCCAGCGCCTCGAAACGGACCAGGTTCACGCCCGAGGCGGCCAGGGTGTCCACCACGGCGTCGATCTCGGCATGTTCGATCCAGAGGTTACGGTTGGCGATGTTGACACCCCAAAAGCGAGCACGCGTCCCGTCGCTCCAGCGAAATCCGCCGCCGGTAGCCGTGACGAAACCCTTCTTATAGTGACACTGCTCTTTCACCCAGGTGCTGAAATCGATAAGCTTGGACGAGTTGGTATAGGGGAAACCGGACGCCACGGCGGGCCTGGTTGGGGGGAGCTTAGGAGGAGCTCCGTGAGCGAAGCCGGTCAGCAACAGAAGACCACAAAGCGCGCGGGCGGATGCGAGACGGGCAAACATATCGGCCAACATGCTAGGCTTACGGACAAATCCCTTTCCTGAGGGGAATTTCTCCTCCAATCCGGGTATATGGGCGCCAACGAGGTAGATTTGTCCGAGCACACCGAAAAACAGAATGTTCCCCTCTGGGTAACCGTGATACAGGTGGTCATGTTGATCGTCCTCATCGGCATCCGTTACGCAGAGCCGGTGGGGGACGGCGATCTCTTCTGGCAGATGGCCTATGGCAAATACATGCTAGCCAACCACACGCTGATCCCGGATCACACCATCTATTCCTGGACACCCGCCGACAACCCTTATATTTACTGCAGTTGGGTGGCCGAGATCAGCCTCTACCTGATGCATCAACTGGGCGGCTTGCCACTTCTGTTTGCCTTCCGCTACGCCATGATTGGACTGACCGTAGGGTTGCTCTTCTGGTTTGCCCGGCGCGTGGGATGGCACCGCCGCGCGGAATTCTGGCTGATGACCACCTGGTTTGTGAGCGCTTCCTACGTCGGCACCATTCTAAAGCCCGAACTGTTCTCGTTAGGATTTATGTCGGCCCAAGCCTACCTGCTCTTTCGTTTTCGGTTGGCCGTGGATCAGGGCGAAAGATTCCGCCCTTACCTGATCGGCCTGGTGGCAATTATGGTGGTCTGGGCCAACACCCATGGCGTCTTCTTCTTCGGACTGACCGCCCTGGCCGTCTACACCGGTGGCGAACTCCTAAACATGCTGTTTTCTCCGGGCCTGGCCCTGAAACCGGAAGCCCGCAAACCGTTCTTGCTGGCCCTGATCGGCTGTGGCCTGGCCGCCTTTTGCACCCCCTACCACTACCATTTTGTGGTCCAACTGTTTGGTGAAGGGCTGGCCATTGTAGGCGGAAACCAGAGCGAGGGAGACAAAGCTGCCTATCAAAGCCTGGCCGCTCATCTGCCCATCTGGAAGGCGCTGGCCTTCCACTTTCACCACTACATGGCGTTGGCGGTCGTGTTGGCCGGAGTCCTGTGCGTTTGGCTGGGGTTCTTTGGACCGGCCAAAGGCAAAGTAGATTGGGTCTTCCTGGCCCTCAACCTGTGGTTCGGGCTCATTTTCACCGTCTACCTGCGCTCCACGTTTTACTGGCCACCCTATTTTCTGTATTCCTCCCTTTACCTGATTCATGTGTTGCGCAACAACCCGCGCGTCGGGGCCACATGGTCGGAAGCCAATTCGGTCCTGGATTTCTGCTTCGTGACCGCCAGCCTGGCCGCACTCATCGGCTACTTTGGCTACATCGAAGAGCTGGCCGGGCTGTTCAAGTCCGATCCCGTGGAGTCGGTCAAATGGCTGACCCTGGGCGGCATCTTTGGTCAGGCGCTGGTGACCGTGCTCTATACCGCCTGGCGCTTGAGCGGCTCACGCCAGGGCGATAGGGGCGCCGGTTTTTTAGAACCCCGCCACTGGCTGACGGCTCTGGCTGTGGTAACCCAGGCATTCGTGTGCACAAAAAGCTCCCTGGAAGCCATCCATAAGCCTTACGCGGCCAGCTGGTGCGGCTTTGGCATCACCTACTGGAACCCGGTCGACGAGGTGGAGTTCGTCAAGAAGTATCACCCCGGCATCAAGACCATCATCAACGACTACGACTCAGGCGGCTATCTGATTTGGAAGCTTTTTCCGGGGACCAAGGTAATGATCGATCCCCGCTCCTTTCCTTATCGCAAGTTTTGGGCCGACTACATCGCTTACGAGCACGGACAACTCGGGCTGGAGTTCCTGGACCGATTTAACGACAAACCCGAAGTTTCGCTGGTGTCCTTAAAGAACACCAGCCTCTGGCGAAGTTACCTGCGCGATCCTAAGAAAGAATGGGTACCCGGCTGGATTGGCACCGCCTACGTGGTCTTTGTGCGCAAGGGCTTCGCCTATCCAAAAGACGCCGCGGATTTTCTGCCCAACCGCTTCGAGACGCTGCGCAATGCTCAAAAGGCCTTCCAGATTTATCAGTTTGGGCTGGAATCCAACCTCTACGACACCTCTTGGGCCGTGCTCGAAGTTATGAAGACCAAGTTCAACTCCACCCCCGAGGAAAAGCGCACGGTAGCCAATCTTCAAGCTTACAAAGACACCATCATCAACCTGCAGCACAAAAACCTGGACGCTGCTATTCAGGCGCAAGAGAAGTGCATGGAATACGGGCAGTTCTTCAATGCGGGGCTGCTGCTGGAAATGTACAAGCTGCGGCTCGGTCGGCTCAAAAAAGAGGGCAAAGGCGAAAACGACCCCCTCTACCAAGAAACCTTGGAACGCGCTCAGAACCTGATCAAAATGGCCAACGCCAGGTAAAAACCATAAAAAAACCGCCGAGGTGGGAGGTGTACCTCGACGGCTAAGGGGGTAGGGTTTGGTGTCGACCTTGCGGTCTTAGGGGTCAACCAGCCCCCCCGGGCTGGAGTTCCCGAACCTGAAAACTTTTTTGAGCGGCCTTCAATGTGTTCTCCATCAACATGATCAAGGTCATGGGGCCGACTCCGCCAGGGACCGGTGTGACCTGACCGGCCACCTCCTTCACGGAGTCGAAATGCACATCTCCGACCAGGCCAGCCTCGGTCCGATTGATGCCTACATCGATGACACAGCACCCGGGCTTCAGTTGCTCGCCCCGGATAAAATTCGCCTTGCCGATGGCCGCCACCACAATATCGGCCTGCCTCAGGATTTCTTCCAGTCCAACCGTGCGCGAATGCACAATGGTGACGGTAGCATCAGCATGGTTAAGCAGGAGCGCCATGGGTAAGCCGACGATATTGCTGCGCCCCACCACCACCGCACGAGCCCCGCGTAGAGGCACGCCGGCGCGCTCCAACAGGCGCATACACCCTGCCGGAGTGCAGGGCACAAATTCCGGTCGCCGCCCTTTCATGGCCAGCCGGCCCACGTTGATCGGATGAAAGCCGTCCACATCCTTTTCCAGCGGCACCCGAGCCAGCACGCGCTCCTCATCCAGATGGGCTGGCAGCGGCAGTTGCACCAGAATCCCGTGCACCGCCGGGTCCACGGCGAGTTCCGCAATCACAGCCTCGACCTGCTCCTGCGTCGCGTCGGCGGGCAACTGATGATGCATGGATTGCATGCCAAGCTCGGCACAAAGCCTGTGCTTGCTGCGAATGTAAGTATGACTGGCCGGGTCCTCTCCCACTAAAACAGTGGCCAGGCCGGGAGGCGAGGCCAGAGCAGCCACCTGTGCCTTCAAGTCTTCCTTAATGGAAGCGGCAATTGCTTTGCCGTCAATGAGTTGTGCTGTCATCGGGCCGGCTTCTCGCCTCGCGGACCAGATCCTAGTTTCAGGCGGGGGGGAAAGCGGCTTCCAGGGT
>JALHOV010000419.1:0-4148 GCA_022842865.1 Vulcanimicrobiota bacterium
TTCTGCACGGCCTGGGCGCGTTCGGCCCCGCTGGCGTCCAGTTTCAAAACCACGGTGGCGGAGGAGGGTTTGACGTTGGGGCCTTGACCCACTCCGCTGGCGTTGTTGGAGAAATAGAAATCGGTCTTGCAGAAGTCGGTGCGGTTGGCGGCGGCATTGCCTTTGCCCATGCGCTTTTTCATGAAACTGGTCTGATAGAAGTTGCGAATCAGGAAGCCCTTGAAGCCTCCCACCGCGTCTCCCATCCGCTTCATGGCCTTTTTCGTCTCGGCCTTATCGCCCAGGTAAGTCCAATCCCGCTTTTCGATAAAGTTGTCGAGCTTGTCCAGCGTTTCTTGCGTTTTGTGGAAAGCCTCGTCGGCGCTGGTAGGAGCCTTCAGCTGCAACTGCATGGGAATGGTGTATTTCTGGGCCACCGCCAGGTAGGGGCAATCCCGATCGCCAGCCAGGCCGGAGAGGAACTCGGGCGAGAAGACGCCGCTACCCTCCACCACCCAGTATTTGACGTCGGCGAAAAGCTCCGGTTTCGTGCGAGAGAGCAGCCAGGCGCCGTCTTTGCCGCCGAACTCCTCATCGGGGAAGATAAAAAGCTTCACGGCCCGGTCGGGGATTTCACCCTTTTCCTTGAGGTGCTTCATGGCCACCAGCACCTGCGCGGCCGGACCTTTGGTGTCGATGGTGCCGCGGCCGACCACGGACTCACGCCCGGCTTCATCGTTGGTGATATTGCCGGAGAACGGTTGGCCCAGTTTCCACTCGCCTTCGGGCTGGACCACGTCGGAGTGGTGCACGAAGCCCATGGCGCCGGCCTGCGGATCCTTGCCGGGAAGGGTGATGATCAGCATGGGCTTGCCGTTGGTTGCCTCGAAGCGGTTCACTTCCAGCCCCGCCTGCTGAGCGTAGCTGCTCATCAGGTCCACGGTCTGATTCTCGCCGGCCACCAGGTTGTCCGGGCCGGAATTGATGCGCACCAGACCCTGGGTCAGGCTAACCACTTCCTTACGCAACTGGTCGCTGACGCCGACTTTGGAAGGGCCCAACGGTTCGCGATGGCTCGCGCTGATGTGCACGTGATCGTGGGAAATGTGGCCGTCTCCCAGGATGGGCGGCGTGCACTTTGTTTGCATCGGCGTCCGAGGATGGCTGAAGTGGCTGCTCTGAATCTGCATGATTATCAGGGTATCAGCAGGACCCCAAAGCAAGCCTTACCCTTTTGTAACCCTTTCGGCGGCACGTACATGCTTCAGCGGCAGCACTTGCGGCTTGGGCGTGATCCGCCAGAAACGGGCCAGACGCGCGGACCATTCGGCCAACATCTCGGCGGCCACCAGACTGCCCGTTTCGCGCTGATGGCGTTCCAGCCAGGTGCGCAGAAGCTGCTGGTCGGCTTCCTCGCATTCCAGCAGGGGCAAGCCCTGGACGCTGTCGTGGTTGAGTTTTCCCTGCAAATCCTCGTCCCGGTCGTAGACAAAGGCCTGTCCGCCCGTCATGGCCGCGCCCAGGTTGCGCCCCACGCTGCCGAGAATGATCACCAGGCCGCCGGTCATATACTCGCAGGCGTGCTCACCGGCACCCTCCACCACAGCGGTGGCCCCGCTGTTGCGTACCGCCAGGCGTTGACCTACCCGGCCGGCGGCCAGCAGCACACCGCCGGTGGCACCGTATAGCAAGGTGTTGCCAGCGATCCAGTTGGTGGTGCCGCCCAGTTCGGGGAAAGTGGGACGAATGGTGATCTTGCCGCCGTGCAGACCCTTGCCCACGTAGTCGTTGGCCTGGCCGATCAACTCCAGGTGCAGAGCCGAAACCCCGAAGGCTCCCAGGCTTTGCCCTGCGCTGCCGCGCAGACGCAACTTGAGAAAGCCCTCGGGCAGAGAGCAGTCGTGTCCCTGGCGGCCATAGCGCTGCATCAAGTAGCCGCTTAAGCGGGTGCCGAAAGCGCGGTCGGTATTCAAGATCGACCACTCCTCTGGCAGATCCTCGATGCGATCGATGACTTCCTGGTCCAGATCGCGGCCGTGGCGTGGCTGCTCCGGTGCCAGGCCGGGCTGATGGGCGAGCGGCAGATCGTCATCGGCTCGGCTCAGAAGAGGGGTCAGGTCAAGATGTCCGGCCTCCTCACCCAGGATTACCTGCTCCAGGAACTCGGTGCGGCCAATCACCTCCTGCAGGCTGCGCACGCCCAGCCGAGCCAGGATCTCGCGGATTTCTTCGGCCACTCCCAGCAGATAAGCGATTACGCGCTCGGGCGTGCCCGGGAACTTGGCCCGCAGCTTGGGATCCTGGGAAGCAATGCCGACCGGGCAGGTGTTGCTGTGGCAGGCGCGCGCCATCAGACAGCCCTCGGCCACCAGCGCGCTGGTGCCGAAAGCAAACTCGTCGGCTCCCAGCATCGCCGAGATGACCACGTCGCGGCCGCTCTGAAAACCGCCGTCCACGCGTAACCGGAGCTTGGCGCGCAGGCCGTTGGCCACCAGCGTCTGCTGGGTCTGGGCCAGTCCGAGTTCCCAAGGCATCCCGGCAAACTTGATCGACGATAGCGGAGAGGCGCCCGTGCCGCCTTCGCTACCGCTGATCTGGATGATATCGGCAAAGCCTTTGGCCACGCCGGCGGCTACGGTGCCTACTCCATCCTCGCTGACCAGTTTGACCGAAACCTTGACCTCGGGATGCAGGCGCTTCAAATCGTGAATGAGCTGGGCCAGGTCCTCGATCGAGTAAATGTCGTGGTGAGGCGGCGGGCTGATCAGGTCCACGCCGCTGCGGGTGTGGCGCACGCGGGCGATTTCCTCAGTGACCTTGTGGCCCGGGATGTGACCGCCTTCGCCCGGCTTGGAACCCTGGGCCATCTTGATCTGGAGTTCGTCGGCGCTCAACAAGTAGCCGGGTGTGACCCCGAACCGGCCTGAAGCCACCTGCTTAATGCGGCTGTTGGAAGGAGTATCGTAGCGTTCCGGGGCCTCACCGCCTTCGCCGCAGTTACTGGCCGCGCCCAGCCGATTGAGAGCGATGCTCAACGTTTCATGGGCTTCGCTACTCAGACTACCGTGGCTCATAGCACCCGTCGAGAAGCGGGCTACGATGGCTTCCATCGGTTCTACTTCTTGCAAGGGCAAAGCGGGACGATGGTGCACAAAGTCGAGCAAGTCGCGCAATCCCACCCGACCCTGGTCGCGCAGCGCCTGCACGTAATCGCCGTAGCCGGGCAGACCGTGACGGAACTTGTCATAGGCGTTTTCCACCGGCGTGAGGCTGACTTTTTCCAGAATTTGATGCAAAGCCTTGACCACCAGCGGCGAAAAGCGATGACGCTCGCCGCCTTTTTTGAACTTGTAGAAGCCTGGACCGACGTGGGCCGAGGCGGGTTCCTCCTGGGCAAAGGCCTGCTGGTGCCAGCTGGCTTGCCGTTGGGCCAATTGCTCCAGGGTCAGGCCCCCCAGCCAATTGGGCGTGTCGGGGAAATACCGTTCCACCAGCCCCTGGTCCAGGCCCAACGACTCGAAAACCTGCCCGGCCCGGTAGCTCGAGAGCACCGAGATACCCATTTTGGCCATGATTTTCAGAAGGCCGGTGTGGATGGCGCCGATGAATTTTGTCTGCGCTTCCTCGGCGTTGTCGGGAGCCAGTTTGGCGATGGTGTCCAGGGCCAGGTAGGGGAAGATGGCGCCCGCCCCATAGCCGAGCAGACAGGCGAAGTGATGGACTTCACGGGGTTCTCCGCTGACCACCACCAGGGTGGCGTTCAGGCGCAGCCCGGCTTCCAGCAAGCGGTGGTGAACGGCACTGGTGGCCAGCATTGAGGGGATGGGCGCGCGGAAGGCGTTGACCCCGCCATCGTAGAGCACCACCAGCGAAGCCCCCTGGCGCACCGCTTCCACCGCTTCCTGGCAAATTTGCTCCAGGCGTTCCTCCAGGGCCTGGGGACCGCTGTGCGGCGGCCACACGCAGTGGAGCACGATATGCGGAAGCCAGCGCGGGCTCAGGCTCATCAAGCGGCGGAATTCGGAGGTGGAAAGCACCGGACCGGGCAGGTCGACCAGGCGACAGGCCTCCAGTTCCTCGGTGAGCACGTTGGTGCGCCGCCCCACCCAGGTGCGCAGCGACATGACCAGCTTTTCGCGCAGCTGCTCGATCTCAGGGTTGGTCACATG
>JALHOV010000419.1:4158-7048 GCA_022842865.1 Vulcanimicrobiota bacterium
GCGTGCCCGGAAATCCGGCACCCGGGGGCGGAGGGTGGGGGAGAGGGGACCGGGGGGCGTATCGTCGCCCATCGAACCGATGGGTTCTGCGCCGCTGGTCATCATCGGCTTGAGAATGGCGATTTCGTCTTCGTGATTGTAGCCAAAGGCCAGCTGGCGTCGGTTCAGAGTCTCCTTGCTGGGAGTCTCCAACCAGGAGTCTTGCACTTCCTGACTGGGCAAGGGCAATTCCCGCTCGGCCATTAGCTTCCCATAGGGGTGGCGGCGGGCCAGTTGCTCTTTGAGTTCGTGGTTGCTGACCCAGCGCTTGTCCTGCAGGTCGATGGCGATGATTTCGCCCGGTCCGAGCATGCCGCGCCTTTCCACCAGCTCATCGGGGATTTGCACGCAGCCCGCCTCGGATGACGCGACCACCAGTTGGTTCTTCAGGATAGTGTAGCGCAAGGGTCGCAGACCATTGCGATCGAGCAGCGCCCCCACCCATCGGCCGTCGAAGAAGGCCATGGCGGCCGGACCCTCCCAGGGCTCCATCAGAGCACCCAGGTAGCGATAGAACTCGCGCCAGTGCTCGGGCATTCCGCCGGAGGGGACGTTCTCCCACAGTTCCGGCACCATCATCATCAGGCTGGGAAGCGTCTCGCGCCCGCCCTGCACAAAAAATTCCAGCACATTATCAAAAGCGCCGCTATCGCTGGTGTTGGGCTGAATCACCGGGATCAAATGGCTCTGGTCCTTGCCGGCTAGATGCAAAGCCACTTCGCGGGCGCGCATCCACTTCTGATTGGCCTGCAGCGTATTGATCTCGCCATTGTGACAGACCATGCGAAATGGCTGGGTCAGGTTCCAGCTCGGAAAGGTGTTGGTGCTGTAGCGCTGATGAAAAAGGGCCGCAGCGCTTTCGAAGTCGGGATCGGTCAGGTCGGGGTAAAAACGACCCAATTCGGCCGCGCCGCACAGGCCCTTATAAGTGATCGAGTGCGAGGACAGGCTGGCGATGTAGAAGTCCTCGTGGATGCTGGCCTCGCGCAGGATCTGTTCGGTGCGGCGGCGTGCCTGATAGAGCGCATTCTCAAAATGGGTGGCCTGACCCTGACCCACGTAGAGATGCTGCATGTGAGGACGAATCGAGAGAGCCCGCTGTCCCAAGGCGTTGAGATCGAGTGGAACTTCGCGCCAGCCCAGCGGCTCGAGCTGCTGCTGGCGCAGGCATTCCTCCAGGCATCGTCGGGCCTGACTGCGTCCGCCCGCATCGCCCAGAGGCAAATAAATACTGCCGACAGCCCAGTTTTCGGCGGGCACCGGCTTGCCGTGCATCGATTGGTAAATCTTCTGAAAAAAACGCCGCGGTGTTTGCGTCATCAGACCAGCCCCATCGCCGGTCTTGCCGTCGGCGGCCACAGCACCGCGATGAGCGTGATTACCCAGGGCTTCCAGGGCCATAGCCACCACTTGATGACTGGGTTGGGCGCCGACGTGGGCCACAAATCCTACGCCGCAACTATCTTTTTCCGAGCCGATCATTCGCATGTTGGCCTTTTTACCACGGCCCAAGGGAAACCTCAAGTAGACTGCAACCCAGATGCAATGACCATTTCTGTCACCGGAAGGGGTTGGACGGTCGGGCGGCGCAGGCGCGGCCATGCGTATTTTCCTTGCATTGGCGGCCCTCAGCGGTCTGGCCTGGGCTCAGCCCCGCTACGATATGACCCGGACTCGGCCGCTGGAGTCGTGGAAGCGCCAGATCACCGAATACAGTCGCCGCCATTACGGCGAGGCGGATTGGCGCTTGCAGCCGCGCTGTATCGTGTTGCACTATACGGCCGGCACCAGCTTCCCCTGGAACCTGGTCAATGAGCAAAGCTTCGCCGGCGAGGCCCCCGGCCTGGCCAGTCATTATGTGGTCGACGGCGCCAGGATCTGGCAGCTTCTACCCCCTGAAGTCCGTTCGCGCGGCGCGTACGGCATCAACCATCGGGCCATCAATATCGAAATGGTCGGAGCCGACGCCAGCGATATGATCAACAACCGCAAGCGCACGCTAGACACCACCACCGGCCTGGTGCGCGAACTGCTCGAGCGTTTTCAGTTGACGGCCAAAGACGTCTACTCCCATCAGCAGGTTGGCCAGATGAATCGCCGGGTTTGCCCCTGGGTTCTAGACCTGGTGAATGGCGAACCCTACAGTAAGGTGGACCCGGGCGCCGCTTCCATGCGCTACGTGTTGGACAAACTGGCCCGATAAAGGACCAGGGCGATGGTGCCCAGCGCGGCCGTTGAGCCCATGAGCGTGCT
Organism: Vulcanimicrobiota bacterium; assembly: GCA_022842865.1. Classification (GTDB taxonomy): domain Bacteria; phylum Vulcanimicrobiota; class Xenobia; order Xenobiales; family JADMJV01; genus JADMJV01. The sequence continues at coordinate 6,451 of JALHOV010000419.1, forward strand.
CAAGGTCAGGAAAAAAAGGCCCACGGCGCTGCTGACCAGGAACTTGCCGGTGCGGCCGAGTTCCGCTCGCAAACCCAGCTCGGAAGTTCCGCGCAGGGTCACGTAAAACGGCCGGGCAGCCACGCCGATCAAGAAAAACAACATGAAGGCGGGCACAAAAAAGAACAAAAATTGGGCGGCCAGCCAGGCCAGCTTGGATTGCTCGTAAAGCTTCTGCTCTTTTTCCGCCCACCACAAGGCCACCGGATCTTGCAGGGCCGGGGAGTCGGGCGGAAAGGCCGCACGCCGGTAGCAATCGAAAGATTTCAGCAATACCAGCAGTCCCAAGGGGATTTTGCTGAGCAAACAGAGCCAGAACAGCCAGTTCCCATCGCCCGGGGGAATGACCATGATGATGCCCACGGCCAGCACAAACCCCAAGGTCCCCGCCAGGACCAGTCCCAGGCGTTTCAGCATTTCTCGAGTATACCATATAGGAGTGTGTAGAGGAGGCCTAAAGTCGCTGCGGAAACGCCGGCTATGGGAACCTGGCTGAAATGGGCTTTGGTGCTGGTGGTGCTGGCCTCCATTTCGCTCTGGCTTTATGGCCGCGACGTCA
>JALHOV010000420.1 GCA_022842865.1 Vulcanimicrobiota bacterium
GAAGTGCGCGAGAGCGTGCTCGCATGTGCGCGAGTGTGCGCACGTGAGGGGGTGCGCGAGAGCGTGCTCGCATGTGCGCGAGTGTGCGCACGTGAGGGGGTGCGCGAGAGCGTGCTCGCATGTGCGCGAGTGTGCGCACGTGAGGGAAGTGCGCGAGAGAGTGCTCGCATGTGCGCGAGTGGGCGCACGTTTGAGGCCGGCTACTTACTGCACCCCTCTTGGATATTCCAGCAGGTCAGAGTTCGGAAAAAAGGCAGAAAATCTACCCGGCCAGACGAAGACCAATGACTACTTTCACCAGCCCGAAGTGCAGGCCCTGACGCGCCAGCTCGCGACAGAGGCCGGCATCGGAATAGCTAAACTGGCCGGGGTATCTAAACAGTTCAACTGAGCTGTCAAAGTTGACCCGCTCATTCACAACCTTGTGTCGAGCGGTTAGCCCCGTTTAGAGGCAGCCAGGCCAATCACGCAAGCGGCGCCCAATACGCCAACCCCAACGAGAACTCCGAGAGTCATATTGTCCATCCCGCCCGAAGCAGGCTGGCGGTCAACAACTGTGGTCTTCTCCACCGTGCTCGAATTGGGTTGCACCGGAGCGGGGGCTGCCGGAGCGGCCGGGGCATCTACCTGCACCTGAACGTTGGGCGCCGGAGCCGACGTGTCCGTGCTTGTGGAATGATCCTGTGCCATGGCCGGGCCGGCAAAAGTCATGACGGCCAGAGCCGCGCTAACGAGTAAGCGTTTCAAAGCGTATTCCTCCGATGTTTTCGTAACCCCAGAATAGTCGCCCGCCCCGGCCCCAACCAGGTTTCGATTACTTAACGTGAAGGACGGCAGTGAAGGGCGGGCGGTATACTGGTCCCATAGAACGGCTCGGCCTCGGCCTCACGCCCGGTAAAGGAGGTCTCCCAGTCGGGGACAGAGTTCTGGGTCGGCCGCCCAGGTGCGCAGGATCAAGGGCTGCCCATGCTTGACCGCCAGGCGTTTCTTTTCACCGGGCAGGCTTGGGAGTTGAGGAATCGAATTTGTCCGGGTGCGAGGATATACTTTGGGGGAAGTGGTGCTGGCCATGGCCCTTTTGCTCATATTCATCGTTTTCTTGGCCGGTCTCTTCCTCCGCCTCTTCCAGTCTTCCAGCAAGGGTTTGGATTCGTCCATTGCCTTGGGAATCGCCGAGTCCGCTTTAAGTCAAGTCAATGATGCTGCGCCTTCGACCTGGCCGACTTTGATGGGAAGCCAGGGAGTTACTAACCGCGACCCTCGCACCACTGCCGAATTTGTGACCGAATATGCCTACAGTCAGCCCAGCTTGCCGCCGGACGCGATCGACATGGGTGATGTCTATGAAGTTACGGTGGCGGTCTACTGGATGGACCAATCACGGGTGGCCGGCAACCGGCGCGACTATGGTCGCCAGTCCGTCAGGCTTTCGCGGTTGGTCTACGTGAGTAACATGAAATGAGTCGTCGAGGGTTCAGCGTGCTGGAACTGGTGATGGCTCTGACCCTTTTACTGCTGATTACAGGCGTTCTGTTCGCCATTTTTAGGACCTGCAGCTCCAGTTTTCAGCTTGGTATGGTCCGGCAGTCTCTGCAAGGTCAATTGCGCCGGATTTCCACCCGCCTTTCCCGTGATATCCGCCAGACCAGTTTTCACTCCTTCACTTCAAGCGGCGCCACCGTCAATGTGGACCTGGAGCCGGGCCTGATCGCGGTAAATCGCGACTCAATCTGTATGGCGCATTTCGGGTCTTATGACCCCGTGACCGGCCAGCCTTCTTGGAATGGTTATACGGTTTACGTTGCAACTTCGCGGGTCCCTCGAGGCCAGCTGGTCAGCTATGACGTCTCGTCGTCCGTGCCTCAATGCGCGCCGGGGGTAGTTCAGCAAGAACTGAGCGATTTTACCAGTTCTATGGTATCTTATAAAACGATACCGAGCCTGAAGGCCCAGAATGGAACTAGCAAAATCTGGACTCACGATCTGCATCAGTTCGCTGTAACCAAGGACTATGCCGATCAGGTGATTGTCGTCAGGCTGGGGCTTCGGGGCGAGCGAGGGCACACCCAGAGCGGCGGCCGCAGCCTGGCTGAGGCCGCCGAAGTGGTGATTCGATTTAAGGCCGAGAACACTTGGCCTAGATTGTAGGGCGAAGATGCGTAAAAATAAACGGGGACTGGCCCTGGTCATCGTGTTGTTTTCGACCGTAATCCTGACCATGATGGTGGGTGCCTTTTTTATTGTAAACCAGGATAATTTCAGTCTGGGCAGAGCGGCGGAAGGGCGTTTGGAAGCTCAGTTGGCGGCCGAGTCGGGACTCAGTTACGCTCGCTTTAAGTTGGAGCAAAATCAGACCTGGGGGCGGGGGACCTTCACCGGTTATCCTGAGGTGGTGGGTTCGTTAACCGTCCGCCAGAGCGGTCCGGACCTGGTGGGAGAGTTTCAGGACGGGCGAACGTTTCGGCTGGCGATCAGAAATCAACTGGGGCAGGCTGGCTTGCCGGCCGGGGGCGGACTGGCTGCTGTCCCTAAAGACTCGGTTGTCGTCACCGCCTGGGGTGTCGTCGACGGTTTCCAGTCGGGCCTGGAGATGCTCTTGGTCGGCGAACCTCTCTATGATGCGGCAGCCTCGAGCAACGGAATGATCGATATGCGCGGCAACAAAGCCTGGGAAGTTCACAGCCGTGACAAAATGCGCAACTGGGTGCGTTCCAACGACGATATTCACGCCAATGACGTCCTGCGAGTCGGCACGACCGAGAGCACGCGATTTATCAGTGACGTAGGCAGCAGCATCCCCGGCACGCTGTGGTCGAAGAAAGACATTTATTCTCAGGACACCGCCATCAATTCCGGTAACGCCAAGGCCTTTTTCACCAGCACCAACGCCACTGTGGCCCCGCGTTCCACCAAGAACTACAACATTTACGACCTGAAACTGAGTGACCTCAAGGTTCCCCAGGCGGCGGCCGTAACGATTCCCCCAGGCCGATACTTCGTGACCGAGACTCTGGCCACTCCCGTAAAAAGAGTGGAAACTCCCCGATTCCTTCTCCCCCCCAGGGTCGACATGGTGGATCAGACTCAGAGAGCAATTCGAGCGGTCACCTATATTCCTGAGGGCGGCGGGGCTCCCCAAGTTTTTTACGACCAGGCCGGTTTGAACGCGGTGGCCGATAGCGGCGGCGTGAAGCCACCTGCCACGGGTACGATGGTCACCGGGATAGCCACCCTTGCGCCTGGATTTACCTTCGACTTTTCCTCGCTGGACTTTACCATGACCGGCTCGCAGCAACTCGAAGTCAATGGAAACTTCAGCGTGGGCTACGGGACGGGCGTCGATGCCAATGGAAATCCCTTTACGCCACAACTGCCCAGGCCTGATACCGATATCAAGTTTTCCTCGACCACCAGCATGACTTTTTTGAACGTCAAGGGCAATATGATGGTCGACGGAAAAGTGGTGGGTCACGGAGCCATCGCGGCGGAGAAAGACATCTTCTTTCGAGCCGACGCCGATTTGACGGCCACCACTACCGACCCCCTGGTCTTCTGGAGTGGAGGCAACGTGACGGTGGATGCTACAGGTCGTCAGGGGGTCAAGCTTACGGGACTGGTATACGCGAAAAACAACTTTGAAGTGCTGACCACCGACAACTCGGTGCTCCAGGAAGTGCGTTTGACAGGGGCGCTGGTGGCCCGCAATGGTAAGATCAAAATGGCCAACACCAACAAAATCACGATGACCTACGATCCGGCTTACCTGGACGCGCTGACCAAGGGCCTGCCCAATGACCGGCGCCGTTTAGCGCCGTTGAGTTGGCGAGTCCTTTAACAGAAACGTCTTGCTCCAGCAGAACCACGGGCTCGTCCTTTCCGGTCAAAAAAAAGACCCGGAGAGTGCTCCAGGCCAAATTGCTTTAAGAGACTGATGCCATTCATGGCAACAGCAAATAAGTCCTTCTACCAGGGAAGGCTCCGCGCGCAAAGAACCCTGGCCGATGAGCTTACTTCTACTGGTCTGCTCGGCAAAACCCCGGGCCGACAGCCGCATCTGCGCCTTATGCGCGTGTTTGGGGAGAGCCATCCGGATGTGCGGCTGCAACTGGAGGTCTTCACTCGAGTCCTCATGCCGCTGGAGTAGCGCTGCCAGCTACACTCTTGGATATGACTGAGGAGAGATCATGAAAAAGCTCAAAACCCTGATAGGACTGGTGCTCGTCAGCCAACTGGCGCTGGCTCACAACTTTTGGCTCAAAGCCGAAGGACAACGCGCCACTTTGTTTTACGGCCATGGAAGCGAGGAAATGCTGTATTCCAAGGACACCGTCAAACGGGTTTCCGGCCTGGATTCGGCGGGCAAGCCGGCCCGTGTCAAGTGGGAAATGGAGGGTAAGCATGCGGTGCTGGTGGGTGGGGGCGAAGTGGCCCAAATGGGCGCGGAGGTCGATGAAGGCTATTGGACCAAGACCACCGAGGGCTGGAAGAACAAATCCAGGCGCGAGGCCAAAGAGGTGCTGGCGGCCGAATGGTCCCTCAGCTACTCCAAAGTTTTGCTCAAGCCGGCCGCCTGCCTGAATCGCAAACTGGGCTATAAATTGGAGATCGTGCCGCTAGCCTTAGAGCCCAAGAAACTGAAGGTTCAGGTGCTCCTGGATGGCAAACCGCTGCCGAAAGCCTCGCTTTCCGACGGACATGAAAAAGCTGCTGAGACCGATGGCGCCGGAGAAGCCACGGTCGCTTATGAGCAAGCCACGGTCTACAGCGTGCTCGAGAAGCAACCGCTGGCCAACAGTCCGGACGCCGACACCTACAAAATGCGGGCAGTCCTGAGCCTACCATCCCGTTAACCCTCGACTGGCAGGCAGCCGACGGATGTCCATTCGCTTCAAATAGGGGTGGCTCATTCGCCAACTGGTGGCCGACTCGACCCAGGGTTCGTCCAGACTTCGGTTACTCCTCGGAAAGCGCTTTCAGCCGCTCCTCGCCGATACCGCGTCCGGGGCCCGCCGTGCGCGAAGGACGCCTTCTGCGGGCGGGGTTGGCTACGCAGGCGGCGCTGGAAGGGCGGCGAGCCGCTCAGGCCAATTTGTCGCGGTGTTGCTTGGCGGCCTCTTCCACATCGAAGGGACGTCCGCTCAGAAAGGGGCAGGTCCCGGAGCTGGCTTTGGTGGTTTGCGAGGAAAGGCCCTGTTCTCGAGTCGGTTCGTTTTTGTCGCTCAGATACTCCGAGACTGCACCCACGGTGCTCAAGAGATTGAGGCTACCAGGCTTGGGTGGTTCCCAGTCTTGCGGCCATTTGGCGTCGCGGTAGAGAGTGACCAGGTCCTGATTGCGAATAAACTTGGTGCCTTCACCATCGATCCGCCCGAACACCTTGACCAACAAGGCAAATTCTGCCGCACCAAAAGTCTCGCTGTTTCGGTCCGGTTCCTCGGCTAAATTCTCTTGCTGAAAAGCGCGTAGGTCGGCCAGGGTCAATCGCTTCCCGTCGGAGCTAAAGCTCAGGGCTTTCTCGAGTCGATCTGCATGAAAGCCGCCCCGCAGGATCTGCGAATCGGCCAGGTGGTCCAGAGAGCTCCCCTCCAAATCCTGGAGATTGTAGCTGTTGGCTTGGAAAGCTGCCCAGTCGCTTCCGGCAGTAAGCTTTTTGGCAGCGTGCACGCCGATTCCAGCCATTAGCCAACTGGCGCCAGCGTATTTTTGCAAAACTTCCTTCAGATTGGTCACGTTTCCATCGGCATCGGCCTTCAGAACGCCCTCGTTGAAGGCCGCTCGCTGAAAAGGACAAATAATGTCATCGATCGTGAAGCGTCCATCTTCTGAGGGTGCTTTGGCCGCGGGGGGTCCCGTAGGAACTTCCAGGGGCCGACTAAATGGGGGAGTAGGGGTAACCTTCATGCGATCCTCCTTGGTTTCACCTGACGATAACACCACGGTTTGTCGGCGTATCGATTGGGGCGTGAGTGGCGGATTTTGACCGCCAAATGGTCGGGGGAGTGACCGGCCATGCGGAACCCGATGGGCTTGGGGTGATACCCTCAACTCCGCCCAACTTCAGAATTCTACCCGACAAACAAGAAAATCGACCTCTGAAGTCTGAAAGCGATCACCTGATAGCGCCGTCTGATACGTTCGAAATCAAGCAACAGCCTTGGCGGTTACTTTTACCGGTCAGCTGCCCCAAGGGGGATGCTGTATTAGCCACTCGCTCGCAATCCGTCAAGGCAAGTCGAACCATTTTGTTTACACATTGGCAAGACTTTCGACGCCCCAACATCACCCCGCGAACATCGCTGGTCTATCGTAACTTCAACAAGAGTCGCCCCGGCCACTTGAGCAGAGGATGACCGCCACACCCCAACATTTAAGATCGAGGATGGAAACGATGACCCCTTTGAATAAAAAGTCGACCGCCCAAACCCCTTACCTACGGGGTACTCGAAGCAATTCTTCGACCCCGTCGGAAGTTAGCGCTCAGGGCAATCGTGAATTCGGGCACGACCGCGTCACTTTTTCCGACGAGGCCAATTCTGTCCTGGCCCAAGCATACGCACCCCCTTCCGCTCTCCAAAGGGCCGGGCAAGGGGTTCAGGACTTTGGGCGGGGGGTTTGGTCCAATATCAGAGCATCGGCTATCGGTGGACACATGGCCGGAAACGCGATGGGCCAGAGCACGGGTCCTGTGGCCCCCCTTGTCGCCCCGGTTACTTCCGCGCTGGCAGCCACTGTTGGCCTGGCCGTGGGGATTGTGACTTCGCCCATTATCGGAGGCATCTCGACCCTCCAGCCCTCCGTAGCGGACGATTTAGGACAATTCGCGGATAGCAACGACCCTCTCCGAGGGGGCGGCGGACTGCCGGTTTTCTCGCCCCCCGGGTCTTCTTCAGGGAATTCTCCATCCCCATATTTTCTCAACCCTGTTCACCCTCTCTATTCTCGCTGAGGGTCCCAAGATTCTCACCCCTTTAGTTTAATCAAGGTGCGTTAACCAGGCGCACGTGAGGGGGGCGCGCGAGAGCCTGCTCGCATGTGCGCGAGT
>JALHOV010000421.1 GCA_022842865.1 Vulcanimicrobiota bacterium
CAAAAGCTCATCGGGTTCGAGGGCACGGTTCAGTAGATAGGCATCCCCAAAATGGCCCGGCCCGACTCCCAGTAGGGGATGTTCCAGTCCTTGGCGCCAGGCGGAGTCCCAAAGCAGCCTACGGGCTGAAACGCTATTGTCTTTGCCTGAGCCCAGGCTGACCATAGCACTGGCCAATGCGAACTGGCGTTGGCCTGAGCTCCACCAGCCGACACCCCAGGCCAGGCCGAGGATCAGCCCTCCGACCACCCAGAAGCGCCCCAGGCTTTTGCGAATCACCAGGCTGTACAGGCAGGACAGGGCGAAAATGGCCGTGACCATCAGAATCGAGCCGCGGGAGGCCGTCAGCAGCAAGCACACGGCCGAAAGGAAAGCCAGGACCCAGCCGGGCCATCCGCGTCGGTAAAGCAAGTCCCAGGCCCAGGGAAAAAGGCAGGCCAGATACATCGAGAGGTAATTCGGGTTGCCCAGTCCGGCGATGGTGCGCAAGCCTGACAGTATGGGATCGGTCCAGGCGAAAGGGTCGAGGCCCAGCCGCTGGATCCAGGAGTAGGTTACGGTCAGTCCAAAACCAGTGGCCAGCCAGAGGTTGCGCTGGGGTATTTCGCTTCGCGACCAGATCAGTGCCGCCAAGACCGCCAGCAGGCTGGGCCAGGCGGGGGCCAATCCGTTTACGAGGGCGCTGACAATCGACCAGCTGAACCAGAGCGTTAGAGCTCGCTCAGCGTAGGTCCAGGGGCGCTGGGGGGTCATGGCCGCGAGGCCGGCTGCCGTCAGCCAGCACCACAGTTTGGGGGCGCTGATGGGGTCGGCGCAGCGCAGGTCAAAGATCAGCGGCAGTAGCGCCAGCGCCAGAAACGAACTCAGTCGGGCTGATGTCACCGGGAAGGGGGGAGGGAGTTCAACATCTGGTCGAGCAGGTCCAGGCGAATCGGTTTGGTCAAATGCAGGTCCATGCCGGCTTGCAGGCACATCTCGCGATCGGTGGACATCGCGTTGCCGGTCAGAGCGACAATAGGAACACGGTAGGATCGAGTGGTTTCGATAGCGCGCCAGCGCCGGGTGGCCTCAAAGCCGTCCATCACCGGCATTTGCACGTCCATCAATACTACGTCGACCTGATTTTGTTGCAGATACTCCACTGCCAGCTGGCCGTTCAGCACGTGAACGACCTCGTGTCCTAAGCGTTGCAACATTTTGCTGACCACTTTGGCGTTGACCAGGTTGTCTTCGGCAATGAGAATTTTTAGCGGCTCTCCGGCGCGCTGCACAGGCTGGGCCGGAAATGCCGAAGGCGGTGGCTGCTGGCGGAACAGTCCCAGCAGCAAGCGAGCCAGTTCCTGACTGAGCAGGGGCTTGATAGCCACCTTTTTGACGCCGGTCTGGTTGAGCTGGTCGTGAAGGGGGCGGCCTAAAGTGACCATGAGCACACTGGTGAGTGGGGTAGGTAGTTCTTGGGCCAGTTCCAAACCGTCGCAGCCGGGCATCTGGAAGTCCACCAGAGCCAGATCAAAGGCCTTACCGCGACGCTGAGCCTCGCGCACCATTTGCATCGCCGGCCCGGGCCCGACCGCCACCTGAGCTTCGATCCCCCAGTTGGCCAACATTTCCTTGAGAACTCGACGGCAAGTGGCGTTGTCGTCGATGATTAAAACGCGTTTGCCCTGAATGTGATTGGCGAAGTCCTCGCCGGTCAGGTCGGGTTGGTCGAGATCGCGCACGAAGGCGTTGTAGGGGGCATCCGTTTCCTGAGTCCCGGTGTGGTAGTTGGGGAGCTTGACCGTGAAAGAGAACCGACTGCCCTGGCCCGGTTGGCTTTCCAGCCAGATGCGACCCCCCATCTTTTCCACCAGTTGTCGGCATATCGTCAAACCCAGGCCGGTGCCGCCAAAGCGGCGGGTGGTGGAGCCGTCTGCCTGAGTGAACGGATCGAAGATCTCTCGTTGCCGTTCGTACGGGATGCCCTCGCCGGTATCGAACACGGAAACGCGGATGACCCCTGGCTCTCGCTGGGCCAACTGCAATTCTACTTCGCCTTGATTGGTAAACTTGATGGCGTTGCTGAGCAAGTTGTTGAGCAGTTGGCGAACGCGGGTGGGATCTCCGACCACTCGCGAGGGGACCGAAGGAGCCACCGAGCCGACCAGTTCCAGGCCCTTTTCGTGGGCCTTCAAGGCGATTGAGGAGAGAGCGTCTTGCACCACGGCCCGAAGCGAGAAGGGAATCACCTCGAGATCGAGCCGATTGGCCTCAATCTTGGAGAGGTCGAGAATATCGTTGACCGTCTCCAGCAGACTTTGGGCCGAGCGGAGCGCTGTCTGGGCGTACTCGCGTTGTTCGTTGTGAAGGTCGGTGCCGAGCAGCAACTCGGTCATGCCGATCACCCCATTCAGAGGTGTGCGGATTTCGTGGCTCATATTGGCCAAAAACTGCGACTTGACCCGGGAGGCGAGCAGGGCTGCCTCTTGGGACCGTTTCAGTTCCTCCGAACGACGGTGCTGCTCGGTGATGTCGCGAATGAGAAGCAGAGCTTTGTGCGCGTGTTCGCCGCCCTTCTCCAGCGGCACAATGCGCACTTCGAAGGTGCCGTCCCGGTCGTTGTGGTGGAGTTGAAACTCCAGACTGGTGATCTCGCCGCTCTCGCAAGCGTGGCGCAGTTTGGGGGGAAATTCCTGACGGAGGTAAGGAAAAGCTTCGCTGATGTGACGCCCTACGTAGGTTCCCGGCGGCTGTTTGAGCAGCGCTGACTGGCCGGTATAGTAGTCGCGCACGAAGCCGCCCGCATCGACCGCAAACATCAGGTCGGGCAGAGTGCGAAGGAGGGCCCGGGTCTGGCTTTGCTCCAGTTGCAGGCGATTGACCAGAGTTTTCCTTTGCGAAACATCCTGATAGTACCCGAGAATCTCGCGCCCCCCTGCTTGGGAGGTCCCAGCCACCAGCAGACGTCTTGTTTGGCCGCTGTCCAGGCGCCGGTCCACCTCCACCTCAAAAGGCGTGTTACTGACGCTGCAGGCCATCAGAGCGTCTTCCAGGTGGCTACGCGACTCGTCTTCGTAGAGCAACAGGCTAGCGCCCAGGGTGGGCTGGAAACGCTCCTGGTCGGTCCCGTGCAGCTGGTGGCACATGTCATCCCAAAGAAGAGTTTGCAGGGGACTGGTGCAGTCCATACGCCAAACTCCCATGCTGGCCAGTCGGGTCACCGAACTCAGCGTAGCAGCGTCAAATTGTAGGGTCGTCGGCTCAGACGCGCCCGCGGCTTCGCTCATAAGCGACTGGTTCTGTCTTGCCCCCGTCAGGGACCTCCTCTTCGGGCTGGTAGATCTGGCGGAGGAATGTGAATTAGCAGGGCGAACGGCCCGCCCCCCCAAGATGTTTGAACTGGAGTGGTGTACTAATGGCGGTGAAAACCTGGTTTTGCGAAGAGCTTACGGGACAGTGGCGGCAGTCATTGCCCATCGGGCCGGCCCTGGTGGATGAGCGCAGCGATTTTCAGCACATCCAGGTCTTCGAAACCGAAGGATTCGGCCGCATGCTGGTCCTGGACGGCAAGGTCCAGTGCACCGAGCGCGACGAGTTTACCTACCACGAAATGCTGGCCCATGTGCCTATGTTGACCCACCCCAAACCGGAGACGGTGGTAGTGGTGGGCGGCGGCGACGGCGGTAGCGTGCGGGAAGCGCTGCGTCATCCTTCGGTTCGCAAGGCGACCCTGGTGGAAATCGACCCTCAGGTGATCGAAGTGGCTCGCCAGTGGCTGCCCACCATGGCGGCCGGGCTGGAGCCCGGTCCGCGTCTGGAAGTGGTCACCCGTGATGCAGCCGAGGTGATCGGTTCGCTCACTCCTCAGGACATCATTCTGGTCGACTCCAGCGATCCCGAGGGCCCTTCCGAAGTGCTCTTTTCCGGTGAGTTCTTCCGGTCCCTGAAGGCCGCTCTCAAGCCGGACGGCGTGATTGCCCTGCAGGCCGGTTCCCCGTTCTTCTTTGGCACCCAGATCGCGGCCGCTCGGCGCGAGTTGGAAAAGGTTTTCCGTTATGTGCGCCCTTATCTGGTCGCGATTCCTACCTATCCAGGCGGAACCTGGTGCCTGATCGCTGCCTCCGATGCCCACGATCCGCAGGCCATGAGTCTGGAGGAGTTGCGTTCCCGCCGCCAGCAGCGTGCTTTGGAGCTCCGTTATTACAGTCCGGAAGTGCACCTGGGCAGCATGGCTTTGCCCGAATTCGTGCGTGAACTCTAAACTCGCCCTGCTAGACCGCGACGGCACGCTCATTGAGAATGCTCATTACCTGAGCGAGCCTGAGGGTGTGCGCTTGTTGCCAGGCACTATCGAAGGCCTGCAGGCTCTCAAACGCTTGAACTACCGCCTGGTGCTGGTCAGCAATCAGTCGGGAGTGGGTCGGGGCTACTTTGATGAAGCATCGGTGCACCTGGTTCATGAGCGCTTGCAGGAGTTGCTTCGCCCCCATGGCGCGGAGTTAGAGTTGATGCTCTTTTGCCCGCACGCTCCTCAGGACGACTGCCGCTGCCGCAAGCCGAAAACGGGCATGGCCGAGCAAGCCTGTCAGTTGCTATCCGCGACCTTGGAAGGGGCTGTGGTAGTAGGGGATTCGGATTGCGATATGCAGTTGGCCGAGGCTCTGGGCATCCCCGGCTATCGGGTAGGAACTCCCGAGCTACCCGACCTGGCCAGCCTTTTGCACCAACTCTAAGGCGCGCTGCACGCCCAGGGTGGGCAGAAAGCCGCCACCGCGAGCGGGGCGGATGTGCCACTGGCCCTCTTTGCGGGTGGCTTCGATCCAGAAGGTCTGGCTTAGTTGATCTTCCACCACCGTCACCAGAACCATGAAGATCTCTCGTTTGGAGTCGAAGACCTGCTGGCGGAACTGGACCACCAGGCCTTCCTGGCAGCCTTCCAGGGCCAGGCCGTCGGGATCGAAAGATTCCAGAATCAAGGTCTGCACGGGCACCTCCGCCATTTGCTGATACGAACTGGTGGCCTGAGGCCGATAGTGTAGTTCGAAAAAGATTTCCTGGCCCTGGCCGCTCCAGCGGCGTTCATATTTCGTGTTGTAGCGCGCTTCCGTTTCAACAACCTCCAGCTCCAGACCGGACCCGGCCACCTGGTCGCGCGCGAATTCCATCAGGCCCCGATGATCGGTCACCACCAGTCCACCGTCTCGGCAAATGCGGTTCAGTTGGCCCATAAAATCGGTAGAGAAGAGGCGGAACCTTTCATGGTCCCGTTTGGGCCAGGGGCAGGGAAACAGGGCTACAAACTTCTCGATGCTGCGATCGGGCAGCAGATAGCGCACGGCCACCTGGGCATCCATTTGCAGAATCCGCACGTTCTGGCTGCCCGCCTGGGCCAGACGCCGCAAACACCGACGCACCGAGCCCCAGTGCATTTCAATGCCCAGGAAATTTTCCCGAGGACGGTTGTGGGCTTGGCGAAGCAAAAATTCTCCATTGCCAAAGCCGATCTCCAGGTAAAGCGGTTGCTCCACCGCAAACTCTCGGCGCGGATCCCAGCCCTGGTCGAGTTGGCGCCATAGCAGCAGGCGATGGAGTTCGCGATATTTTCCGTCCACAAGCTCGCCTTTATGCGGGCGGGGCGCCCCTCCCTGCCTGCCATTGGAGCGCCGCCAAATTTCGCCTCGATGGCGGGAATGGGAAGAGCCCCTGGCGAGGAAGCTGTCCGCGTGAGTTTGCTGGCTCGTTCTCAATGGCGTTATTTGTGGAAACATCCCTGGCTGCTGTTGCTCAGCTGGCTGGGAGTGGCCGTGGGAGTGGCGGGCATCGTGGCCATGGATCTGGCCATTCGTTCATGCGAACGAGCCTTTACCTTGTCGCAGGACAGTCTGACCGGCCGAGCCAGTCATTGGCTGGTAGCCGGGGAATCCGGACTACCGGAGGACTTTTACGCCCGCCTGCGGGTAGAAAAAGGCCTGACCGCCTGTGCTCCGGTGGTGGAGGGCTTCCTTTCGCTGCTAACTTCAGCGGGCGTCGAGCAGAGCTTTCGTGTGCTCGGAGTCGACCCGCTGGCGGAGAAACCTTTCCGCGGCTCCTGGATCGACGATGGGCAGGCCAATGCCGGCATGACCGTCGCGTTAACCCGGCCACGCACGGTGGCGCTGACAGCCGCCGAGGCCGCCCGCCTGGGAGTCTCCCTGCACGGCAAGATCGAGGTAGTGGGAGAGGAGCCGGTGTTGGCCGGGGCCCTTCTGGAGGGCCTCAAGCCCAACCAGCAGCAGGCTTTGCAGGGGCAACTCTTGTGCGATATCTCGGTGGCCCAGGAACTGCTGCACATGGAAGGCCGCCTCAGCCGCATCGAATTGATTCTTTCTGAGTCTCAGGCAGCCGCTCTGCAAGCGGACCTTCCCAGCGGCTATGAGCTGATCGCGGCCACCACCCGCAGTCGCTCGCGCCAACAAATGAGCAACGCTTTTTTCCTTAACCTTCGGGCTCTGAGTATGCTCTCTCTACTGGTCGGGGGGCTGCTGATCTACAACGTGATCCACTTTTTGGTGTTGCAGCGGCGCACCTGGATGGGGCAACTGCGCATCCTGGGCGTGACCGGTGGCGAGATACGCACTCAGATTCTGGCCGAGGCCGGCTGGATCGGTGCCTGGGGAAGCTTGCTGGGCAGCCTGCTGGGCATCGCTCTGGCCCGTCTGTTGTTGCCGCTTTTGACGCGTACCATCAATGATCTCTACTATAACTTGCAGGTCAGCCAGACTTATCTGTCGCCGGCCTCGTTGCTGCAAGGGTGCTTGTTGGGCTGGGGCTGCTCCTTGCTGGCCGCCTGGTGGCCGGCCCAGGAAGCGGCCAACGCTCCCCCTGCTCAGGTTTTGCGGCGCAGCTTGCTGGAGCAGGGCTCCCAGCTCTGGCTTAGCCGGCTGACGCGGGTTGCCGCCTTGGGCCTGGTGTTTTCATGGCTGGTGCTCGAATTGGCGGAAACCCAGCTGGCACTGAATCTGGTCGCTATGGTTGGCTTAATGGTCTGTTCGGCCGCCCTGACCCCCGCT
>JALHOV010000422.1 GCA_022842865.1 Vulcanimicrobiota bacterium
TGATGGAGGGCCTCGGTGTCGTCCTCTGCGGCGGCCTGATAGATGGACTTGCTTACGGTTTCCATGGTTGGGGTCGGTTCGGGCCGGGGGTGGGAGGGGACCTGCCGGGGGAGGGAGGCCATGTGGTCAGGGGATTTAGGGTGTGGGTGGGGAGATGGCGGCGCCGGCCTTTAGCTCGGGAACTCCCGAGCAGGAAGTAGCTGGGCCGGTTTTGTTTGGTGAATCGCAGTTCGGTTAAGGCGCTGGAAGCGGTTGCGGTGTAGGTAGCCTCCTCAGGACCCGAGCAAGCTCGCAGCCGATGGAATGCGCGCGATGACCTTGATCTCGAAGTCAAATCCCGCCAGCCAGTTGACACCCAGAGCGGTCCAGTTGGGGTAGGGGAGTTGCGGGAATTTCTCGCCTTTCACCTCCATCACCGCACCCATTTGCTCTTCCGGGTTGGTGTGGAACGTGGTCACGTCGACGATGTCGTCCAGGGTGCATCCGGCGGCTGCGAGCGTGGCTTGCAGATTGGCGAAAGCCAGGCGAACCTGAGCGGCGAAATCGGGTTCGGGCGAACCATCGGGGCGGGCGCCCACCTGCCCCGATACAAACAGCAGGTCGCCAGAGCGCACGGCGGCGGAATATCCGTGGTTCTCGTAGAGGGCATGTCGGTTGGCGGGAAAAACTGCTTCACGTTGGGTCATTTGGGTGTCCTTTCAAACGGAAATTTCACATACGTTTCGTATATTAAGCACGAATCCGAACTGTCCGTCAATCCCAGATACGGAGCGTATACGAAACAGGGAGGTCGCATTTGGCTGCAAAGCGTCGAATCGAAACGATGGAAGAAAACCGTCTCAAGCTCATCGGTGCCGCGCGCAAGGCGTTCGCAACATCGGGGTTTGCGGCTGCCTCGATGGACGATCTCACTGCCCAGGTGGGGCTCACCCGGGGCGCGCTCTATCACGGCTTCGGCGACAAGAAGGGCCTGCTGGCGGCTGTCGTCGCCCAGGTGGACGGCGAGATGGCGGAGCGTGCGCATCAGGCGGCAGCATCCGCGCCCAGCGCCTGGGAAGGGCTGCTGGCGGAAGGCGCGGCCTACATCGAGATGGCGCTGGACCCGGAGGTTCGACGAATTGTCTTGCTGGACGGGCCTGCCTTCCTGGGTGACCCATCGCGCTGGCCCAGCCAGAATGCATGCCTGAGCATCACGCAGCAGACGGTGGCGGAGCTGGTCGCGGAGGGTGTCATCAAGCCGGTCGATATCGAGGCGGCGGCACGCCTTCTGAGCGGCACGGCCATGAATGCCGCTCTGTGGATCGCAGCCAGCGACGAGCCCCAGGTCGTCCTGCCGAAAGCAATCGAGGCTTTCCGCTTCATGGCCGAAGGCTTACTGGCCCATCGAGACTGAAGCGGTCCGGAAAAGAAAGAAGCCCCGCACGGAGCGGGGCTTCTAAACTTTGGCAGTCCGAGAGAATACGTGCGAGGTGGACCTCTCGGTCCTGGGAGCTGCTCCGGGGTTCAGGCCGGAGACGAACTCTGAAAAATTCAGTTTCGCCCTTGTCTTCGTCTTACTAAAGCTTCGGAGGAGCCGGTGTCAGGAATTTTTTCACCCGCGAAGGAGACTTCTTAAAGAAGTCTCCACGCTTCTCGCAAGCTCATCTTAACCTGGAGTTGAGCGGGTCTGAATGGATGGGAATCCGGATCTGATGGTACTGTCGTCCTTGCTCTGTGCGCGGCTAAAAGTCGTCGTCCACCAAGGCCACACAGGCGCGTCTTCTCGAGGGATCTTCAGGGATCTCGCCGGACTCCGGCTCGACGGTCTCGAGATCGCTCATTTCGTGGACGCGAAAGCAGCGCAGTCCCGCCTCGACGTCGGGGCCGGGGGCGTCGCTCTGCCAGGCGAAGCAACGCTCCTCGCCCGAGGTCAGGCCGAGCTGGATAATGCGGATGGTTCGTTTCTGCTCGTGGTAGGTCAGTTTGCTTGGCCGCCAGGTGGTGGGGCGTCCAACCCGTCGCTTCGTTCACGCAGGTGGCCATGGTGGGATGGTTGTCGAGGATGGTGGTCAAGGTGACCAGGTCATTTTCTTGGGCAGCCTGGAAGATGGATTTTAGCATAGAGGGCCAGGAAAATCCTTGAGCGGATCAGGTTCCCGGTCGGCGGCGAGAGCCAGCGCAGAAGGCGGAACCCTGAGGTCGGCTGGCTTTCGAGGTGCAGGGCCAGTCGAGTGGAGAGTCCTCCAAAGAACGCACGGGCAGCGCCCGAGCCGGCGGGTAGACCCGGCTACTCTCCAACAGGACTTCGAGGTCTCCTTGAATTCTCTCGGACTTTAAATGCGGGGGCAGTTCTATGTTGCTTTCGACGCAGGGAAATTGGCCCCGTCTAGAATTTGCCCGTCATGCGGAATCAGTCAGCAGTCCCGGCGGACATCTGATGCGTCTGCCCGGTTTGGAGAAGGTCTGGGCGGAAGGGCTTACCGGCAAGGGCCAGTGCATTGCGATCATCGACTCCGGTTTGTTTGCACACGAGGACTATGCCGATCGCGTGGTGGGTTAGGGTATGCTGGCAGGATTGGAGACCACCAGGAGACCACGGATTTTGCCCAGGCACGAGTCAACCGGGCAACGTCTCTTCTTCCTGGTAGGGGAACAAGGCCCAGGTCTCGGCCGTCAGCGACTGCCAATCCCTCAGCTCGGCATCAAGCGCGGTTGAGGATGCAGCGAAGGCGATCACCGCCCGGATGTCGGATTCGGTCAGTGTGGGAAAGGCGGCCAAGAGTTCTTCGGGAGAGTCGCCCTCTGCCAGGCTGGCCAGGACGGTCCGTAGAGTGACGCGTGTTCCGGTAATGACCGCTTCTCCACCGCAGATATTGGGGTCGCGGATGATGTGGGCCGTGAAGTTCACCTTGCAAGTTTCTCCCTGCCTCGAGGAACTCCCTCGAGCCCAGGGGTATCAACAGGACGGTTACCGAATCGAGGGGGTGTGGAGCTGTATCGACTCCCTGAAGCGATTTCCGCAAAAGGAGTTCTCCTGGCGGTAGGTCTGGCCGGGGCCATTTCCGCGGCACTCGGCTTCGGCTACGCTTGGGTGGTCGGCTATTTTCCACCGACCAGCTTTTTGATCGGCGCGGCAGGTGTGCTTTTGTTCGGCGGTGCGCTTGGGAAAAGCGTGGAGAAAGTGCTCCACGCTACCGGGCTCAGGAGCAAGTTGGTTGCTGACCTCTTGGCCGTCTTCGCAATTGCAATTGGCACTTGGTCTGCGTGGATCGTCTGGCTCTTCCGCGATCGAAATGAGCTAATCTGGCGGCCCGACGAAATTTGGCGTGCGGTCCAAGAGATCGCGTTGAGTGTCCCCAACCACGCTGGCCTTTACATCTATCAGGCTTTTGTAACGGCCTTGGTCACTGCGATGTGTTTTCACAACCGTAAGTGGATGAAGCATGCCTATTGCGACGGCTGTAAGCGGTGGCTTGAACCTACGCAGGAATTCGGGCCATATCGCTACAGCGAGGACATTCTGCGCAGGCTTCAGGCGATGGAGAACTTCCGGGGGGACGCGCTTCCAGAAGCAAGGGCGAAGGCCTGGAAGTGGTGCAACCTCACGTTAGCAGCGTGTCGCAGTTGTCGCCAGTTCTTTGTCTTGCGGGTAGTGAAGTGGGAGAGGCATCCTTTCGGTGTAGCTTCCCACGTCTTGGGCTTTCTGACCGTCGATGCAGTACAAGGATAGGCCGGAGCTTACACGCCTGAGTGGCACGCCTAATCCGCCTTGCGCTTCTAAATTGGTTGGCCACGTTGTCGCGGAATCTCTGGTTCACCTCAGGGTTGCATCCTCGGCCTTCTGGCTTTACCCATGACGACGCTCGCGGCGCCTTCCGGGTGCAAAACAGTTGGGGCAACGGCTGGGGCGATGGCGGTTATATCTGGCTGTCTTACGACACCTTTCAGCGCACCGTCCAGAAACGAGTCTTTCTGGCCACTTCGTATGAGCGTTCGGCGCCCGCTCTATAGAGCAGCGGAGCCTTGCTCAGCTCGGCGGGCGGTCCGGTCGGCCAGATCACCAGCGTGGTCCAGGACCAGTTCCAGGGCGAGCAGTCGATGGTGCTTCGCTATCGCTTTGACGAGGCGGTGACCGTCACCAACGTGACCGTCGGCCTGGCCGATCAGGCGCTCAATGTGCTGGTGCGAAACGGTGATTTTTACTGGATCCGTCGCGATGGGCACAGCTATCCCACCGGTCCCCGGGCGGTCACCATCCTGGCTCGAGCCCGCGATGGGCGTCCGTTGACTTACACGGGCAGCGTCAACGTGCCGGAACTGACCGGGGTGACGCCCGCCGACCCGCCGGCTCAGGAAGCCGGCAGTAACGGGCAAGACCCGCCCTAGAGGCGCCGGAGGGCTCAGGGATCGGATGGGCCGGTGGCTGAGCGCTTGACAGAACCGTCAGGTCTCGGTAGCCTGAAGCATCTTTCCGGGGTAGCTCAGGTAGAGCACTCGGCTTGGACCGAGAGGGCGCTGGTGCAATCCCAGCCCCCGGACCTGTTTTCAAAGGGGATAGTCCATGCTTGCCTACGTACTTTCACAATTGGCGCGGCGCCTGGCCAGCCCGGATGAGGATGCACGCCAGAAGTCAGGGCAATGGCAGACGTTGCTGGAGAATCTAAGTCGCCTGGAGTTGGGGAGCCGCACTCCGGTGGCCGACCTGCCGGCCTGGGTGACTTTGGAAGTCCTCACGGGTGGTTTCGCCACCGGCAACGCACTGGCGGCCGGCGGGGCGGAGCGAAACTCCCACTACCTGAGCGAAGCGGGCCTGGAAGAACTTCGGCAAAGGTTGGCGGACGGTTGCTATCAGCTGGATCTGCCGGAAGAAGGCGCCTGGTTGGTGCTGGCCTGGCTGGAGCAAAACGGCCACCTGGAGGCGGCGGCGGGGCTGCTCGAGACCCTGTTACCTTATGCAGGTCAGTTGCGCTTTTATCCGGTGCCCCGGGAGCAACCTGTCCTACAGGACCTCAAGGTGCATTTGCGGACGGTGGCGGAGGTCAGGGAGCGCCTCGATGCCATTCAGCCAAATCCACGCATTCTGGCCCAGAAGGAAGCCATCGAAGTCTGGGCTCCCCTCTACGATCAGCTGGTCGCCCTTTTTCAGGAAACCGTCCAGGAGGGCGAGGCCTGCCGAATCTTTGCCCGCGATTGGGATGAGAGAAGTCAAAGGTGGCAAGAGAGCTATCGGGAGAAAAGGCGCCTTCACAGCTTGTGCGGACGTCCCGAAAAGAGAAAGCATCCTTTCGCCCAGCTTCGACTTTTGCTGGAGGCCGGACCGAGAAGTTTGGGGCAGCCCCAGCGGGCCCGCATCGCGGAGATCTTGCGGCTCTCGCAGAAGAAGCGGCCCCATCTGGAGGAACTGCGGCAGAAACAATTGCGGGCCGTGCAGGTGCCGACCCAGCAGCAAATGGCCCGGCTGCTCTCCGATCGTCTGTCAGCCTACCCGGCCCAGGAGGGGGTGGGAGATCTCGAACCGATCCGCCAGCCCACCGGGGAGGGCTATCCCATTCCGGCCGCTTTGCTGGAAAAGGTGGAACGTTGCCTGCACGCTTCTCTGGAAGAGCTTGTGGAGAGTGGGCGAATTCCCTCGGGCGAGGTGCTGGCCAAGATTTTGCCACAGCTCACTTCCCAACTGCGCGCGGCCGAGTTTCAGGATCCCGCTTTGGGCCGTCTGTATGCGGCGATCTATCGGGCCTTTCGCCAGCGGCGCTCGCTGCTGCTGCTGGATTTGCAAAGCCAGGTTCGCCTGGAAGAGTTGCCCTGGGTCCAGGCTATCGAATCCTTTCGAGTTCAGACCAATTCCTGTCAGCTGGTGGCCCTGCAGAGCCTTACTCGGGCGGCGCTCAACGCCTTTCCTCAGGCCATCTTGCCCAACAAGCTGATTCGCGAAATGCGCGCCCTGGCCGGTGGCGCTCAGCTCGACATTCCCTTCACGGACGAACTGGCCGCGGATATTTTCATGGGTCGCTTCGCGCCCCACTACTCCCGTGCGGCCCGAGAAGCCCAGGAATTTCTGCGCGGCAGTCTCTATCAGACCTATTATTCGATCCAGTCGGGCCCCTTCGAGGACCTGGCCGAAGTCTGCCAGCGCCGAGCCGGCGTCAAGACCGGCAGACCGGCTCAGAATGGGCAGATTCTTGAGCAGCAGCAAATCCTGACCACCCACAATCTGGCCGCCCTTTTCCAATATGTTTCGCCCCGGGTCCAGTCCGACCAATTGGCCCTGGAATGCTTTCGCTGGATCTGTCGGCGTTTGCAGATTCGCCAGAAGGACTGGCATGACCAATTGCTGACCGTCAAGAACGGTGCTTATGCTTGGCGCCAAATGATCTTCTTTCTGTCTCGGGCAGAATGCAGCCAGGCGTTTTTTGCCCAGGCCGGGGCTTTGCTGAAAAGCCAGACCCCTGCTTTTCAGCGTCGCTTTGAGCCGGCCTGGCAAGGCCTCTTGGAGGCCAGCCTGGGCCGGCCGCCCGACCAGGTCTGGTATGGCTGGTCTCAAGGCCGGCACTGGCTTCTGCCGCCTAAGCTTTGAATGCCCGCAGTCCGCGCTCCAACCGGGAGAAGTCGCTTTCAAGCCAAAGGCCTGGAGCGACCTCCGAAGGTGCGGACGAGTATCGTGACGTGCAGCCTCTGGAGCGGCGCCTGGTGGTGCGTAGCTTCTAAGGGACCAGGCTGGTGGCCGAGCTCGCGAACTGGTGTAACATCTGTTTCGCTTTGTTCGGAGCCTGCGGCTGACGAGCCAATCCGCGTAGTATTTCGCGAACCATCTCGGCCTCTTTGGGTCGTGCCCGGCAGGCCCGGCGAAGCTGTGGTGCGTAGGACTTGCGCCAAGCCCCTAGTGGTCCGTCAAGACTCGATTTTAGGGTAGAGCGATTTGAGTTTGACCCGGGCGTCGTCGACTTTCATTTGCCAGTCCACCCCTCTCTGCAGAGAATTGACATCTTGGGACCA